>NZ_CP040005.1:2400000-2748744 GCF_005696555.1 Actinomyces sp. oral taxon 171 str. F0337
ACCTCCTGATCCTGGGCACCGACTCCCGCGCGGGGAACAACAACGTGGACGGATCACAGGGCAGCGAGGACGTCGCCTCGGCCCGCTCCGACACGGCGCTGGTCATGCACATCTCCGCCGACCGCAAGCGCGTCGACGCCGTCTCCATCCCTCGCGACACGCTGGTGGACATCCCCGAGTGCACGACTCTCGATGGTGGGAAGACCGAAGCCAGTGAGGACGCGCCGTTCAACTCCGCCTTCGCCAAGGGAGCCGGAGACAGCGACGACAAGAAGGCCATTGCCTCCGGGGCCGCCTGCACCTGGAAGACCGTGGAGACGATGACGTCCTTCCGCATCGATGACTTCATCGTCGTCGACTTCTCCGGCCTGTCCAAGGTGGTCGACTCCCTCGGGGGCGTCCACGTGCAGGTGGATGAGGCCATCGACGACACCGAGTACACCGGCTTCAAGCTCGACGCGGGTTGCCAGAAGCTGAACGGCGAGAACGCCCTGCAGTACGCCCGTGTCCGGCACGGGGTGAGTGACGGCTCGGACATCTCCCGTATTGCCCGCCAGCAGAACCTCATGAGGGCCATGGCCTCCAAGGCTCTGTCCTCCAACCTCCTCACGCAGTCCAGCTTCCTGACCAGCACCCTGGAGACGCTCACCACGTCCGAGCGCATCGGTCAGATCAGCAACCTGTCAGGCTTGGCCTACTCCATCCAGGGCATCGGCGTCGACAAGATCAACTTCATCACCATGCCGAACGAGCCCGCAGCCGACCCGAACCAGGTGGTTGCCACCGAGGGCGCCAAGAAGGTCTGGAAGGCCCTCGGGGACGACAAGCCCGTCCCCTCCGACACCACCGCCCCCGCCTCCCCGGACTCAGGCGCCACAGCGGACGGCTCCGCCTCGGAGGGCGGCGAGTCCTCCGAGTCATCCGAGTCATCCGAGTCATCCGACCCCACCACGGCCGCCCCGACGCAGGCACCGGCGACCCAGGCCCCGAAGGCGAGTGCTCCCCAGCAGCAACCCGCCACGAAACCCACCACCCCAGCCTGCCCCGCCTGAGGCAGAATCATCGGTGTGACTCCGACAGACGACTCACTCCCGCCCTCGATCACCCCCGGCTCCGACGGAGGCAGGCCTCCACGCCAGCAGCGCCCCATCGATGCCGTCAATCAGCGCAGCCGCGAGCGCGGGGAGGCACCCGGTGGAGAGGACACTGCCCAGCCCACCGACGTCGCCGGAGGCTCCCCGCGCCGCCCGTCATCGACCTCTGGTACCCGCCGACCCCAGCGACACTCAGTCCTGGGTCGTCAGGACAGCGACGAGCAGCAGGCCTCGGCCCAGTCCACCTCTGAGCGATCGGGCCAGCAGCCACCCTCGGTCCAACCCCGGCGCCCAGCCGCCCCGTCTCAACGAGGCAGCCGCGCCCGGGCCGGGTCGAGTGCGGTCCCCTTGGAGCCGGATACCGACGGACGCAGTGCCGCATCCGGCCCGGAGCGCACACAGGCGATGCCTGTGCGACGCGGCACCTACCCCGTAGGGTCCCAGAGCCCGCAGTCCCCGCATGAGCCCGTTCCAGGCGGGCCGGAGCTCAAGCCCGAGCAGCCGCGGCAGCCGAAGCGCTCCCGGCCGCGATGGCGCCGGATCCTGGGCTGGACGGTCGTCGTCATCGTCGTCGTCCTCGCACTGATCGCAGCGCGGGTCGCCTGGCTGTGGAACGACGTCTCCTCCCAGCTCCACCGCGTCGACGCCCTGTCCGGGGCGGCGGACACCCCGGGCGAGACCTGGCTCATCGTGGGGTCGGACGCGCGCGGCGGCGCCGTCCAGGACGAGACCGAGGGAGCACGCGCCGACTCCGTCATGCTGCTGCACAAGGCGGAGAACGGGCAGACGAGTCTGACCTCCCTGCCGCGCGACACCTTCGTGGACATCCCCGAGCTCGGGGAGAACAAGATCAATGCCGCCTACACCGGCGGACCCAAGCTGCTGGTCCAGACCGTGGAGAAGCTCTCCGGGCTGACTGTGGACCACTATGTGGAGGTCGGCATGACCGGAGTGTCCCAGATGGTCGACGCCGTCGGCGGGGTCGACGTGTGCTGGCCCTACTCCGTCGTCGACGAGGACTCGGGAATGGTCTGGGACGTCTCCCAGGGCGAGTGCCAGACAGTGGACGGGAAGAAGGCACTGGCCTACTCCCGGATGCGCAAGTCGGACCCGACTGGCGATGTTGGGCGCGGTCAGCGCCAGCGCGCCGTCATCTCGGCGGTGGTCTCCAAGGCGGCCTCACCGTCCACCATCTTCTCCTTCTCCCGGCAGGACGCGCTGGTCGACGCCGGTACGGATGTCCTCACGGTGGATCAGAGCGCCAGCACCATGAGCATCGCCCAGATGGTCTTGGCCTTCCGATCAGCCTCCGGCAGCGGTCTGACCGGCGCTCCGCCCATTGAGGACACCGCCTACTCCCCCGAGGATGCCGATATTGGCGAAACGGTGCTGCTGCGGGACACAACCGCACCGGACTTCTTCGCCAAGGTGCGCGACGGGAAGCTGACGGCGGCGGACTTCAACCAGTTCTGACGCTGGGATCCGCGCAGAGGGAGGGTGGGCCGACACCTCATGATCGAGGTGTCGGCCCACCCTCCCTCTCAGGTCTGCTCCGGTCCGGGGACCGCTCAGCCGACGTGGGGCCGGTTGGGGTCGGCCTGCCAGGAGCTGTAGGAGGAGGCGACGATGTCGTCCAGGTCGTGCTCGGCCCTCCATCCCAGGACCTCACCGATGCGGGTGGCGTTGCCGATGAGCTGGGGCGGGTCACCGGCGCGGCGGGCGAGCTCCTCAGGCTCCAGGTCCAGACCCGTGGAGGCGATGACCTTGGAGACGACCTCCCGCACCGAGGCGCCCTGGCCGGTGCCGACGTTGAAGACGTGCTCGGCCATCTCCTGGCCGCCGGCCAGGTAGTCCAGGGCCGCGATGTGAGCGACCGCCAGGTCCTTGACGTGGATGTAGTCGCGCACACAGGTGCCGTCGGGGGTGGGGTAGTCGGTGCCGAAGATCTTGGGGGTCTCGCCCTTGGCGAGACGGTCGAGGACCATGGGGATGAGATTGAGGGTGGCCATGTCGCCCAGGTCGTCCCAGCCGGCACCAGCGACATTGAAGTAGCGCAGACCGGCCCAGCGCAGCCCCCAGGCCTTCTCGGCGTCAGCCATCATCCACTCCCCAATGAGCTTGGTCTCGCCGTAGGGGTTGATGGGGCGGCAGTCGATGTCCTCGGGCACGACCTCCACCGGGGGCATGCCGTAGACGGCCGCCGAGGAGGAGAAGATCATCTGGTTGACGCCGGCCGTCTCCATGGCCAGCAGCATGTTCGCCAGGCCTCCAACGTTCTGCTGGTAGTACCAGGCGGGGCGCTCCACGGACTCGCCCACCTGCTTGCGGGCGGCGAAGTGGATGACAGCGGTGACACCTCGCGAGCTCATGACCTCAGCGAGGCTCTCGGGGGCCTGACCGCTGGCGACGTCGAGCTCGACGAGGGAGGCCCCCTTGACTCGCTCCGGCGTCCCGTAGGACAGGTCATCGACGACGACGACCTCCTCCCCGCGCTCAAGGAGAAGTCGGACCACGTGCGCGCCGATGTAGCCGGCGCCTCCAGCAACGAGAATGCTCATGCCCACATTCTATCCATACTCGCTCAGAAGCGAACAGAAACGAACGTGAGATCCATGCGTCAGTGCGTTCCTCACCCAACACCCCCTCGCAGCTGTAAACCCGTGTACACTGATACCACAACACCCCCCAGGCCTCTCGCTCATCAGAGCACGCCCAAATCGGGGGGTTTTTACGTACCAACACCCTACAATTGGAGGATGAATCCTCCAGGTCAACATTACGATAAACCAGCGCTCAATGAGAACGACCTCATTGAGCGCTACATTGAACGCGGACTCATCATCACGGACCGAAATCGTGCCGCCAGATACCTCCGACACATCGGATACTATCGACTCTCCCCCTACACAATCCCCTTCCAAGCCGACCGAACCACCCACTCCTTCAGACCAGGCACCACCTTCGACGACATCCTCTCTATCTATGTGTTCGATCGACAACTGCGCCTCCTGACAATGGACGCACTTGAACGCGTCGAGGTCGCGGTGCGCGCCGCAGTGTCCAACACGATGTCAACACACGGCGAAGGCGGAGCCTTCTGGTACCAAAACACCTCCAACTACCAAAATCATAAAGACTACTCCGCAACAGTTAAGCGTATCGAACATCTCACGAGTCTTGGTCGGCAGTACGCTCCCTCAACTCGTCGCGAGCAGACGGACCGCCTTCACTACCCTGATGCACTCACCCATTATCTCGACACCTACACATCCCCGACAACACCGCCATCCTGGCTGGTCATCGAGCTTCTCACCGCCGGCGAGCTCCAACGCCTCTACGCCGGCCTGGCACGCAAGTACCGAAAAGCGATCGCGAGAGAACTCCATCTTACTGAGCCAGTTCTGCAATCATGGCTGAAAAGTCACGTCAGGGTCCGCAATATCTGCGCCCATCACGGACGCCTCTGGAACAGATTCCTTGGCGTATACCCAGCAATCCCAAAGAGCAGGACCGTCCGCTGGCTCAACGATGGCAGCACCTTTGATACCGGCAACCCAGGAGCCCTAGAACGAAAGAGGCTCTACCCCGTTCTCGTCTCTCTTCAGTCGATCCTGTTCACCATCAGCCCATACTCGACGTGGGCTCTGAGACTGCGCAATCTTTTAAGCAGGTACCAGCACATCCCACTGAATGCCCTGGGTATGAAGACCAACTGGGACGCAGACAGATTCTGGCAGGAGGCCTTCGAATCCGGCTCCTGACACAGTCAGCAGCCTTCACACACTTCGTGCGGAGGTCGACCATCAATCCTGCAGGCGCTCGCGCAGGGCGGCGCCCTTGGCGTGGGCGACCTCGCTCAGGTCCTTCTGGAAGACCCGCATGGCGGCGCCCAGGCGGGCGGCCTCCTGCCCCTGACCGGACGCGAGGATGCGCACCGCCAGCAGCCCAGCGTTACGGGCCCCGCCGATGGAGACCGTGGCCACTGGGACCCCGGCCGGCATCTGCACGATGGACAGCAGAGAGTCCATACCGTCGAGGTACTTCAGCGGTACCGGCACCCCGATCACCGGCAGCTCGGTGACGGCCGCCAGCATCCCGGGCAGGTGAGCCGCTCCCCCGGCACCGGCGATGATGACGCGCAGTCCCCTCTCGGCGGCAGCGCGCCCGTAGTCGATCATCTCGGCGGGCATGCGGTGGGCCGAGACGACGTCGGCCTCGTAGGCCACCTGGAACTCATCGAGGACCTCGGCGGCGGCCCCCATGACCGGCCAGTCCGAGTCCGACCCCATGACGATGCCGACCACCGGCCGCCCCGCCTCTGTCGTCCCCGGCGTCGTTGCGCTGACCTCGCTCATGAATATCCTCCCTAGTCTTCCGTGTACTGCACCATGCCCTGACATGCCCTGACGTATCCGGCTCAGGCGTCCCCGCGCAGGATGGCGACGGCCCCGCGCGCCTGCTCAACGACGTCGGCGACCTCCTGGCCACGGCCGACCGTCATGGTGACGTGCCCGAGCTTGCGGCCCTGTCGCCACTGCTTGCCGTAGAGGTGGATCCGGGCATCGGGATGAGCGGCCATGGCCCGGGCCAAGGCATCAGCCCCCGGCTCGTGCCTGCCGCCGATGAGGTTGACCATGACAGTGGTGGGCGCTGTGGCCTCCGTGGCCCCCAGCGGCAGGTCGAGAACCGCCCGCAGGTGCTGGGCGAACTGGCTGGTGACGGCCCCGTCCTGGGTCCAGTGACCGGAGTTGTGGGGACGCATGGCCAGCTCGTTGACGTACAGGCGCGTAGGCTCCCCGAAGGTCTCCACGGCGAAGAGCTCGACGGCGAGCACCCCGGTCACCCCGGCATGCTCGGCGACCGCGCGGCCGATGAGCTCGGCCTCCTCGACGGCGACCGAGTCGAGACCGGGGGCCGGCGCCAGCACCTCAGCGCACATGCCGTCCTCCTGAACCGTCTGAGCCACCGGCCACACCGCCACCTGGCCGCTGGGGGTGCGGGCCAGCAGGACGGCGAGCTCACGGGTGAAGGGGATCGCCTGCTCCACGAGGAGACTGGTCACCGCAGCCCCTCCGAGGCTGCCTCCCCCACCGGTTCCAAGGCCATCACTCTGGCCGGCGCGGGCCCGGGCCACCGAGGCGATCCACTCGGCGGCCTCCCCCTCACGCAGGGACTCGGCGCTGTGCACCAGCAGGACCCCGTGGCCGTCGTAGCCTCCGCGCGGCGTCTTGAGCACCACGGGCCAGCCGTGCTCGCCGGCAAAGGCCTCAACGGCGTCGGTCATCTGCTCAGCGCTCTCCTGCTGCGGTCCGCCGACCTCCGCCCAGGCGGGCTGCGGGAGCCCGGCCCGACTCATCATCCGCCGCATGGCGAGCTTGTCGCGCGCCAGGGTCAGGGCCTGCGAGGTGGGCTGGACACTGACTCCCTCGGACTGGAGCCGTTCCAGGAGGGCCGAGTCCTGGTGCTCATGCTCGAAGGTGAGGACCGCAGCCGGCTCCCCTCCCGGCCCGTCAGCACCGTCCCCGGCGACGACGGCGCGCACGGCCGCCTCATCGTCGGCGGCCCCCACGGGGGCGTCCGGGGTCACTTGTCCGGTGGACCCGTCCGCGGCTTCCACCAGTGCCCTGAGGTGAATACCCAGAGCACTGGCCTCCTCCTGCATCATGCGGGCCAGCTGCCCGCCTCCGATCACGGCGACGATGGGTGCGCTCACACCCCTAGGCTACTCGCTCGCCGCTCATCCTCACCGCAGCAGGGTCCAGACCGTAGGGTGGGGGCGTGACGCCACCCGCCGCAGAGTCCTCCACCGCCCAGCAGGCCCCGCCCTCGCCTCCGACGCACAGCGCTCCCTCCGGTCCGCGCCGCTGGCTCCAGGTTCTGATGGTCTGGGCCGCGGCGAGTGTCTTGACCTTCGTCATCCTGCGGCTGGGCGCCCAGGACACACCCGCTACCCCGTGGGCCGGGGCCGCACCGTCCTGGGAGGAGCACATGCGCTTCTGGGACGCCGGTTGGTACAACCGGATCGTTGAGGAGGGCTATCCGGATCGACTGCCCGTGGGTGCTGACGGGAGGGTCACTCAGAACACCTGGGCCTTCATGCCGCTGTTGAGCGGCCTGGCCTCCTTGCTCGGCTGGACCGGCTGGTCCTTCTACGTGCGTGCCACCATCGTGTCGATCCTGGCCTCGGCGGCGGCGGCGGTCGTCATGGACCGTTGGCTCTCGCCGCTGACAGGGAGGCGATCCTCCCTGTGGGCGGTGGCACTGGTCTGGTCCTCGCCGTGCGCCACGGTCCTCCAGGTCCCCTACGCCGAGTCCCTGGGGCTGGTGCTGGTGGGGCTGACGCTGTGGCTGGCGAGCCGCGGGCGGGCGCTGGCTGCGACTCCCCTGGCGCTGGCTGCCTGCTTCGCCCGTCCTGTCGGTGTCCCGCTGGGGGCGGCGCTGGGGCTGTGGTGGCTCTGGGAGACGGCCTGCGCCCGGAGCTGGGTCCCACCCACCTGGTTCCCGCGTCTTCTGCCCGGTCACTCCCCTCAAGCGCCGGGCGCGCGCAGGCGGCTGCTGGCGCTGGCACTGCTCACCTGCTCGGCGGCCCTGAGCTGGCCGATCATCGCCTGGCTGGTCACGGGCCGTCAGGATGCCTACACCGCCACTGAGACCTCCTGGCGCGGCGCGGACCTGGCGCCCGTCGTGCAGTGGGCGACCCGCTTGGGCGACTGGGTGGGCCCACATCTGGGCCCGGCCCTGCTGGTCGTCGTTCTGACCACGGTGGGCCTGCTGCTGAGCGCCCCGGGGCTGCGGGCTCTGGGGCCTGCGACCTGGTTCTGGTGCCTGGGCTACCTGCTCTACCTCCTGGTCTTCTTCGACCCGACGACGTCGGTGCTGCGGCTCCTGCTGCCCCTGGCCCCGGCGGGCTGGGCGCTGGCCGCGGCGGCCGGCACCACCCGCAGGCGGCTGGCTCTGCTGACGGCCTGCGTGACCGGCCAGCTGTTCTGGGTCTCATGGGTGTGGGACCTGGGCAGCGTCAGTGTTCACTGGGTTCCGTGAGCAGCCTCGGCTTGCACGACCTGACCGCGATCGGCATAGGATGCCCGCCATGACGCGATCCTCCGGCAATTCCTTGGCGCAGAGGCTCATCGCCCTCATCAAGGAGTTCATGCAGTTCGGCATGGTGGGCGCTGCGGCCTACGTGATCGACGTCGGCCTGTTCAACCTGCTCCAGCACGGCCCTACCGGTTTCCTCTCCGGTCACCCGAACTCCGCTCAGCTGATGGCATCCTCGATCGCGACCGTCTTCTCCTGGATCGCAAACCGCTACTGGACCTACCGGGGCCGCACCCAGAAGAACGTTGCCCGCGAGGCGACCCTGTTCGTCCTGGCCAACCTGGGCGGCATCGCCATCACGCAGTTCTGCCTGCTCTTCACCCATCACGTCCTGGGACTGACCTCACCGCTGGCGGACAATATTGCGGCCTACGTCGTCGGCTTCGGCCTGGGAACGGCATTCCGCTTCGTCTTCTACCACTACATCGTCTTCACCGGGCACAAGGACCACTCCCCCGGTGACGACGATACCGACAGCACCAGTCCCCAGGGGCAGGCGGGCAGTGGGACCGAGCCCCGTGCCGTCCCCGTCTCGGTACGCCCCTGAAGCCCAGGCAGGACCGGCGCAGTCGGCGGCGACATCCGAGGTGCCCGATTCCACAGCCCGGAGGGGATCGCTCTCACGGCATGGCTGCCGGGGCACCGTTTAGCCTTGGACGGTGACTGCCCTGACCGCCTTGGCTCCGGCGCTGAATCTGCCCACCGCTGTCCCCTCCGCCCACGCACCGATGCTCGGCCCCGAGTGGCTCGATGCCACCTTCATCATCAAAGCCTTCGTCGGCTGGATCAGCCCCTGGGCCATTGTCGGCGTCATGCTTGTCATCTTCGCCGAGACCGGCCTGCTCGTCGGCTTCTTCCTGCCCGGTGACTCACTGCTGTTCACCCTGGGGATGTTCGTGGCCATCGGCGAGACCAACCCGGCCGAAGGAGTTCCCGTCCCCATCTGGGTGGCTGCCCCCCTCGTGTGGCTCGCGGCCATTGCCGGCAACCAGACCGGCTACCTCATCGGCCGCAAGGCGGGACCCGCGATCTTCAACAAGCCCGACTCACGCCTGTTCAAGCAGGAGTACGTGGACCGCACCTCGGACTTCTTCGAGCGCCACGGCGGCAAGGCCGTCACCTTGGCTCAGTTCGTGCCGATTGTACGCACCTTCACGCCCGTCATCGCCGGTGTCGGCAAGATGAACTACCGGCACTTCATCACCTTCAACATCCTGGGAGCCACATTCTGGGCCTTCGGCATCACCTGGCTGGGCTACTTCCTGGGAACGATCAAGTGGATCCAGGACAACATCGACGCCATGATCCTGGTGATCGTCTTCATCTCGGTGGCTCCGATGCTCATCTCCGGTATCTCGCAGTTCATCAAGTCCCGCCGCCAGAAGTCCTGACGCCTCTCCACTCCGGACGCCTCCCAGTGGACGCACCATGAACTCCCCGGGTTCTGTCCCGAAGCCCGTGGTGCGTCCTCGCCGTTCCGCCAGTGGCCAGCAGCGGGTCAGAAGCGGCGACGCCGTCCCACCGAGACCAGTGCGCCCTGAGGCAGGACGTTGTTGGGGTCCAGGGACTTGGGGACGGCATTGAGCAGGATGGAGAAGACCGCCGGGCTGCGCTGGGACAGCTCGATGCGGCCGCCGTCGGCCTCGACGAGATCCTTGGCCAGCGCCAGCCCGACGCCGGTGGAGCCGTAGCCGGAGACGTGCCGCTCGAAGACATGCGGTGCGATGTCCTCGGCCACGCCCTCACCTTCGTCGGTGATATCGATGAAGACCGCGTGACCGCCGTTGGCGCTGCGTACACTCACCGACGTTGTCCCGGCCCCGTAGCGCAGGGAGTTCTCGATGACAGTGGCCAGTACCTGGGCCAGGGACCCGGGTGTGGCCAGGACCGGGTGGCTGATCTCGTCGGAGAAGGTGATGGTGCGTCCGGCCTGCTCGAAGGCCGGTTCCCACTCCTCGCGCTGCTGAGCGAAGATGTCCTTGAGGTGAAGAGCCTCCGTGGTCCCACCTCCGCTGCGGCGCGAGACCTTGAGCAGGTCCTCGACGACGCCGGTGAGCCTCTCGACCTGCTCCAGGCAGGCATGGGCCTCGGCTCGCACATCCTCCTCGCCGGCGAGCAGCTCGATCTCCTCCAGGCGCAGCGACAGGCTGGTCAGCGGCGTGCGCAGCTGGTGGGAGGCGTCGGAGGCGAACTGACGCTCAGCGGCGATACGCCCGGCCACACGCTCGGCCGAGCGCACGAGCTCGGCCTGGACCAGGTCGATCTCCTCGATCCCCGAGGAGCGCAGCCGAGGGCGCACCTGACCGCTGCCAAGCTGCTCGGCCTCGGCGGCCAGGTAGATGAGTGGGGCCGAGATGCGCCTGGACACCCGGGAGGCCACGACGGAGGCCGCCGTGAGCGCGGTGCCGGTGAGTACCAGGACCGTGAGGATGACCGTGCCGATAATGGTGACCCGGTCGCCGCTTCCGGCGGAGCGCAACGCGCTGACGATCCAGGCGCCTCCCAGTGGCAGCCCCAGCAGGAGGACAGCCACGCACACCGCCGACATCGTCATCGTCATGGAGTAACGACGCATGGCAAGTCCTCCTTCAGCCCCGATCAGCTCGTCGAGGCAGCTGCGGAACCCAGCACCCCTCCCGGGAGGCCCTCCCGGTCAGCGGCTCAGCCGGCGGTCAGAAGGTAGCCGTCCTCCTGGGCCAGCAGAAGCGCGGGGCTGTCCTCATCGTCACCGAGCTTGCGACGCAGCCAGGTCACGTGCATCTGAAGGGTCTGGGGACTCCCGGTGGGGTCCTCACCCCAGACCTCCTTGAGGATGTCCTCACCGGAGGCGACCTCGCCACCGGCGCGCACCAGGACCCGGAGCAGCTCGAACTCCCGGGTCGTCAGCTGCAGCTCGCGCGAGCCGACGAAGGCCCGGTGAGCGGCGACGTCGACCCGGACCTCTCCGACGCTCAGCTCATCCTCAGTGGCCTCCCCCGAGGCGCGACGGACCTGAGCCCGCACGCGAGCCAGCAGCTCGGCCAGGCGGAAGGGCTTGGTGACGTAGTCATCGGCCCCCGCATCCAGACCGACGACGAGGTCGGAGTCCTCACTGCGCGCGGTGAGCATGAGGATCGGGATGGTCAGGCCCTGGGCCCGCACCTGACGGGCCACGTCCAGGCCGTCGATGTCCGGCAGTCCCAGGTCCAGGACGATGATGTCAGCGGCTGAGATCTCCTCAAGGGCGCCTTTACCGGTGCCATGAGTCAGGACCTCATAGCCCTCGCGTCCAAAGGCGCGGGCGAGGGGCTCGGAGATGGCGGGGTCGTCTTCGACGAGCAGAACAGTTGTCACATCCGCGATGTTAGGTGACGACGCCCCCCACCGCCATCGTCCCAGAGGTGGAGAAGATACCAAGACGTGACCACGGCCGGGGCGGTGACTCTTCACCCTCCCACATCTGGAACATGTTTTCGTGAAGATACCGCGGAAAAACTCGATTCGGAGTTGCCTCTTCAAGGGCTGAGCAGGCAAATAATCACGAGATGATAACGGAGCCGTCATCCTGGCTCCTGCGGCTCAGAGGCGGGTCGGTGAGGTCCTCTCCAACGACCAGGGCACGATCTGCCCCAGCCCCTTGGCCACCACCTCATGGCACTGCCCCACCCGGTACCGATCCGCCTGAGGCGAGCGGAGAATGGCCATGGCGGTCGGCTCGTCCAGGCGGATGCTGCCGGGTTCGGCCGCGTCCACGAGCCGGGAGGCCAGATTGACGGTGGGACCGAAGACGTCACCGGAGCGGGAGATGACCCGTCCCTCGACGAGGCTGGCTCGAACCCGAATCGCATCCGGCCCCTTCTGGAGCTCGTCGACCAGAGCGGTGACGACGTCGGCGGCGATCAGCAGGTCATCGGAGATGTACATGACGGCGTCCCCGATCGTCTTGACCACCCGCGCCCCCCGGGAGGTGATGACATCCCTGGCCGTGTTCTCGAAGCCCTCGAGCATGTGGGTCAGGGCGGCCTTGCTCATGCCCTGAGCGCGCTGGGTGAAGGAGACGATGTCAACGAAGCCCAGGGAGCGGATGAGCGGGTAGAGGTCGGGGCCGGTGTCCTCTCTGCCCCGGGTTGACACCTCAGCGTCGGTGCGCCCCAGGATGGAGGCCATGTGACGGCGCCACACGTAGGTCAGCTGGCGCTCCAGAAGCTCCACGAGGCCGTCGATGCGGTCAAGGGCGACCAACCGGGCAGAGGTGTCGTCCAGACCGAGACGCTCACTGAGGTCAGTGACGAAGGTCTCCAGCTCCCACAGGACCAGACGGTCCATGGTGTAGGACTGGGCCCTGAGAAGCTCGAGCACGCTGGCCGAGGCCAGGGAGGAGTCACTGGTCTCGTCCAGCAGCGCCACGGTGTCTCGAAGCGCGGCGACATCCTGCTCAGTGAAGTGGACCGCATCGGGCTTGACGTCAGCGAAGCCCATGGCACGCCAGAACTTCTGCGCCACCTCCACACTGGTTCCGGCCCGCTGAGCCACCTCGGTCAGAGTGAGGCTGGGGGGCGTCCCCAGCAGCAGGTACTCATGCCCCGTCAGGGTGGTCCGCTCTGCAGGGTCCATCTCAGCGGCGCCCTCCCCCTCGCCACGACGGGCACCCTCTTGAGCCTTCTGCTGGGCGCCGCCCTCCTGGGAGTCCGGTGCGCGCCCCTCGCTCGCTTGGCTGTCTAGTGTCACCCTGCCACAGTAGCGCAGATCACACGCCTATGCCCATTGAGCAACCGACCACACGGAGCCGTGACGGGTTCGCGATTATCACGGCGCCCGACACTCATTTCCCCACACGCACGAGGGTCACATCGCCCGCGCGGACCTCGGTGTCACCGTCCTGGTTGCGCAGCACGAGCGCGGGGGTGACGTCGACGGCCAGCCCGCTGAGCTCACCGTCAGGAGCCTGGACACTGACCCGCTTCCCCAGGGTTGTCAGCGCCGCGCGCAGCCGGCGCCCGAGTGCGCCGTCTCCGGCATCGACGTCTCCGCCGACCTCCTCCCACTGCCCGATGAGCCGGACCAGATGGTGGCCGGTCGCCGCGAGAACAGCCTCCATGACGTCCTCACGCGCAGCTGCGTCACCCGCGCCGACAGCACCGAGCGTGCGCAGGGAACCGGCCCAGGCCACCGGCAGGTCCTCCGCCTCCTGCCCGATGTTGACGCCGATGCCGAGGATGACCATCGGGGCCTGGTCGCGGTCGGAGGGAACCGCGTCGGGTGCGAGTCCCCCGGCGGGCTCCGGTACGACGAGCTCGCTGAGGACGCCGGCGATCTTGCGCGTGTCGTCCCAGCCGGGCACCACGGGCACGGCTGCCGGGTCATCGGGCAGGGCGACGACGTCGTTGGGCCACTTGGTCCCCACCCGCCAGGGCAGGTCCTCGACGAGGGGAGCCACAGCATCGCGGACGGCCAAGCCGCCCAGCAACGGCAGCCAGCCCAGGCGCTCAACGGGGACCAGGGGCCGCAGGACCACGGAGACCAGGAGGGCGCTGCCATCGTCGGGGGTGACCCAGGCGCGCCCGGACCTCCCTCTGCCGGCGGTCTGCCTCAGAGCCCGGAGCGCCGACAGGTGCGGCCAGGCCCCGCACTCAGGCCCCAGGAGGGCCGCGCGCAGGTCGTCCTGAGTGGATCCTGTGACGGGAACGGTATCGAGACGCGAGAAGGGGGTGCCACCTGAGGTCATGATCCGAGCCTACCGGCCCGTATAGTCTGGCGGCGTGATCCTCCTGGCCTCGAAGTCATCCGGCCGCCTGGCCACCCTGCGAGCCGCCGGCGTCGAGCCGCTGGTACGAGTCTCCACCGTCGACGAGGAGGCCGTGCTCGGCGAGCTGATTCAACGGCGCCGCGACGCCGGGCTGACAGCCCCGAGCGCCGCCGAGCAGGTACAGGCCCTGGCTCGGGCCAAGGCGCTCGACGTCATGGCATCCACCGACCCGCAAGAGGCCGAGGTGGTCGTGGGCTGCGACTCCATGCTGGAGATCTCCGGCCAGGTCGTCGGCAAGCCCGCCGACGCCGCCCAGGCACGTGAGCGCTGGCAGATGATGAGCGGGGGCACCGGCACCCTGCACACCGGACACTTCCTGGTGCGCACCGCGGACGGCGCCATCGCCGAGGGGGTCAGCTCGGCCACCATCCGTTTCGGCTCCCCGACCCAGACCGAGATCGAGGCCTATATCGCCAGCGGAGAACCGCTGTGGTGCGCCGGAGCCTTCACCATCGACGGGCTGGGAGGCGCCTTCATCGAGGGGATCGACGGCGACCCCCACGGGGTCGTCGGGATCTCCCTGCCGCTGCTGCGCCGACTCCTGGCGGACCTGGAAGTGCTCTGGACAGACTTGTGGGCGCCGCCGCCGGTGTCGAAACCGACTGGCGACGCCCACTGATCACGCCGGCGGGCGCACAGGAGCGTCAGGACGCCGAAGCCGCCGAGAACCCGGAGGAGTCCGGGGCCTGGGCGATGACCCTCATGAGCTCGGCCATGACGACCTGCTGCTCACGGCTGAGGCGGTCGACGACGTGACGGCGCACGCCGTCAAGGTGCACCGGAGCCGCCTCACGCAGGAAGTCGAGACCCTCCTGGGTCAGCGTGCAGTTGACGCCGCGGCGGTCGGAGTCGCAGGAGCTGCGCTCGACGTATCCCACGTTCTCCAGGCGCCGGACCGTGTGGGTCAGCCGCGAGCGGGAGTGTGAGACGTGCTCGGCGAGAGTGGACATGCGCAGGGTCTGGTCGGGCGCCTCGGACAGGCGCACCAGAATCTCGTACTCGTGCATGGAGATGCCGCATCCGGCCTCGAGCTCACGGTTGAGACGGGCCGTGACGGAGGTGGAGGCCGCCAGGAAGGCCCGCCAGGCATCCATCTCGATCTCATCGAGTCGGCGGAAGCCCTCCTGCTCCAAGGAGTCGTTCTGTCCGCAGGTCGGGGTGGGCTCCTGGCCGCAACCGCCCACCAGCCCACCACCGTGCTCGGGCGAACCCGCGGCACCGGCCGACTCCTGGGTGTAGGTGGCTTCAACGGCTTCCTGGTCGCTCTGAGTCCACGTCATCTCGGTTATCTCGACGTCCTCGGCGTAGGCCGTCGGCTCCACCATCATCCGCTCTGCGGTAATCACCTTTATCGACTCCTCTCAGCACCGACCCTGGTAGGTCGCGAACCCTCAAGCGCGAACTTGTTGTCTGCCTTTGGCTTTCATACAAGCGCGGCTCCACTTCTTTTTTATCACACTCGGTCGGAGCCTCAGCACTCCAGCACGGCGAACCACAACATCAGACAACCTTGAGAACATAGGACACACTCACACTTTTCCTTGCCAACAAGCGGCTTCAAGAGGGTGGGGATCACATGGGAAAACAATTCAGATACTGACTTCATGTCACCCTGACATACATCAGATTGACACCGAAATACCCACCTTTGTCACGTTATCATCCCCGTTGACCGATGATTGGGAAGTGACCGACAATTCGCTTCCATCCTCTCATCGCACAACCTTCTAGGCAACAATGAATCGCCATCAGAATTCCCTCCAGTAAGCAATCATTATTTCCTCATGCGGCGATAGGGGTGCGGGCGGTACCTGCGTCACCTCGGGCGGCGGACACGGAGGTGGGCATGGTCACCGGCGCCGCAGGATGGGCCGCGCCCCCTGGACGATGTCTCCATTGGAGAGATCGACAGTGAGCGTCACCCATGGCTCACCCGCACTGCACTCGGACGCAGGAACATCAGCAGAACCAATGAATACAAGGCTTGTCTGCCGTAGAGACGAAGACTGGACGAGCGCGAGACTGATCGCTCCGAGCAGCAGGCCGTGAGCGACGACCTCATTGGAACCGGCCGACAGTCCGGCCTCGGCCGCTCTGCCGGGTAGGAGATGGATGGGGTTTCGATCCCCACTGACGTCTGCCCAGGAGGCGATATCAGCGTCAGTGAGCCGGTAGAACCCGGAGTCCGGCGGCGTATCAAATCCAGCTCCCGGGGCCGTGAGTTTTCCATGATCGACGGCACCCTGTTGGGACGGCCGGGTGCGGCGGGCGAGCTCGTGGGTCACCCACCAGCGCCGGTCCATCACCAGCACCTTGACGGTTGCCTGGACGAGCTCCCACCCCGCGCGCTCGACCTGCCGGATCGTTACTCCATCGGGCGCAGCCGACTCCGCGATCGCCTCGGCTCCCGCCGAGCTCGGACTCATCCGGCAACGGCGGTGCACCAGGCCCTCCCAGGCAACATCCCCCCGGCAGTCCCGCACCCACTCCTGGATCTGGTGCATGGCCTGCACAGCGGGGAGAATCGCCGTCGCTCCACGCAGAGCCTGGCGGTGAGTCTCACGGCTCGAAGACACGGAGGAGCCGGTTGCGAGCACCCCGCTCAGCACTGCTGCGAGCCGCTCGACGATGTCCTCGCCGGGGCTGATACCGTTCACCTCTCCGATGCTAGGCACCGACCTCGGGGAGACGGCGAAGCCCCGCCGACATGGTGTCGACGGGGCTTGCTCCTCGGTCGCAAGGCGGTTGCGACCGGGATCGCTACGCGATTCTCAGCGGGTCTCGCGGTGCTCAGTGTGCTTGCCGCAGCGGGCGCAGAACTTGGCGATGCTGAGACGGTCGGGGGTGTTCCGACGGTTCTTCTTGGTGATGTAGTTGCGCTCCTTGCACTCCGAGCAGGCCAGAGTGATCTTGGGGCGAACGTCGGCGGACTTGCTGGCCACGTTTGTCTCCTCGTGTCGATCCTCGAGCATGCGACGGAACGCTGTACTCGAAAGCTTGCGTAGCGGGGGAGGGACTCGAACCCTCGACCTCACGATTATGAGTCGTGCGCTCTAACCAGCTGAGCTACCTCGCCATAGGAACACAATGGGGGCCAGTGGCCCCCGCTGTGAGAGCCCCGAAAGGGAATCGAACCCTTGACCTTCTCCTTACCATGGAGACGCTCTGCCGACTGAGCTATCGGGGCAACGAGCCGAATCGTAGGCAGATCCGAATCGCTCTGGCAATTCGTTCCACCGTGGCTTCGCTCACTGCGGCCTCGCCGGGTGGCGAGGTGCGATCAACGAGTGATCGGCGTGGCGGGTGAGGGATTCGAACCCCCGTAGCATTACGCGGCTGATTTACAGTCAGCTCCCATTGGCCGCTCGGGCAACCCGCCTTGGCTCCACGCTCCGACCTCTCGGTCATCGCCTGGCGCCGTGGAAGAATAGCAAGGCAGCGGCGCACCGCGCCAATCGCCCCCGTAGGACCCTCCTCACAGAACAACCCGCCTAGACTCGGGTCGACTGAAGTCCCACCCCGGAAAGGACTGCCGCCATGGCCAACGACTCCTCCTTCGACGTCGTCTCCCGCCTCGACCGCCAGGAGGTGGACAACGCCGTCAACCAGTGCGCCAAGGAGATCTCCCAGCGCTACGACTTCCGCGGCGTCGACGCCTCCGTGAGCCTGTCCGGCGACACCATCACCCTGGAGGCCAACACGGCCGAGCGGGTCATGGCGATCCTGGACGTCCTGGAGTCCAAGCTCTTCCGCCGCGGCGTCTCCCTCAAGGCCCTGGACCTGGGAGACAGGGAGCCTCGCCCCTCGGGCAAGATCTACCGCCTGGCCTGCCCCCTGCGCGAGGGGCTCACTCAGGAGGTGGCCAAGAGGATCACCAAGGCGATCCGTGACGAGGGCCCCAAGAGCGTCAAGGCCACGATCCAGGGCGACGAGGTGCGCGTGACCTCCAAGTCCCGCGACGACCTCCAGAGCGTCATCGCCCTGCTGAA
Source organism: Actinomyces sp. oral taxon 171 str. F0337 (assembly GCF_005696555.1). NCBI lineage: Bacteria > Bacillati > Actinomycetota > Actinomycetes > Actinomycetales > Actinomycetaceae > Actinomyces > Actinomyces sp. oral taxon 171. The sequence continues at coordinate 2,417,967 of NZ_CP040005.1, forward strand.
GAACCTCGACGTCGACGCCGCCCTCCAGTTCGTCAACTACCGTTGAATCGGGCCAACGCCTATGCGCCTGCCCGCGGCCAGCAGTCACCTTCTCAAGCACCTGACGCTCACCGTCATCGCTCTCGCCCTCCTCATCGTCATCGCAGTGGGAGCCATGGCTGTGGGCCGGGCGATGCTCTCACCCGGCACCGTCATTGAGGTTCTGTGGCAGCTGGCCACCGGCGACGGCGACACGCCTCTTGTCTCGCGCAACATCGTCCTCAACGTCCGCCTGCCCCGTGTCGCGGCCGCCGCCATGATCGGGGGCGCTCTTGCCATCTCCGGGGCCGCCTACCAAGGACTGTTCCGCAACCCCATGGTCTCCCCTGACATCCTGGGGGCGAGCACCGGCGCCTCCTTCGGCGCGGCCCTCGCGCTGCTGCTCTCCCTGGGGAGCCTGCCGGTTCGGGCAGCGGCCTTCGCCGGAGGACTCGCGGCGGTCTTCATCACCTATACGGCGGCCCGATCCATCGGACGCGGAAGCAGCCAGGTTCTGCTGCTGGTCCTGTGCGGCATGATCGTCTCAGCCCTCTTCCAGGCCTTCGTCTCAACGATCAAGTACACGGCGGACCCTGACTCCAAGCTCCCGGAGATCACCTACTGGCTCATGGGATCCATCGCCAAGGTGACATGGAGCGACCTGAGACTCTTCGCCATCCCCTTCATCCTGGGTGTCGTCCCGCTCCTGGCCATGCGGTGGCGTCTCAACATCTTGGCCTTCGGCGATGAGGAGGCGGAGTCTCTGGGGATCAACGCCGCCGCGCTGCGCCTGGTCAGCATTGTCTGTGCGACCCTGCTGACTGCCTCCTGCGTGGCCGTCTCGGGCGTCATCGGCTGGGTCGGCCTCATCATGCCGCACGTGGTGCGCTTCATCGCGGGCCCGGACAACCGGATCGTCGTCCCCCTGTCCGTCATCCTGGGCGGAGCCTTCCTCATCGCGGTCGACACGGCCTGCCGCACGGTGATCTCCTCCGAGATCCCACTGGGAATCCTCACCAGCATCATCGGAGCCCCACTGTTCTTCCTCGTCCTTCTGCGCACCCAGCAAGGAGGCCGACAGTGAGCCGTCCCGAGGCCCGGGCACGGAGCACGGGACGCCCTGAGCCCTCCGAGCACCCCACCATCACAGCGCGCAACCTGTCCTGCGGCTACCGCGGTCACGCCATCCTGACCGGAGTCGACCTGGAGATCCGAACCGGCGAGGTGCTCTGCCTCCTAGGACCCAACGGCGTTGGGAAGACAACACTCTTCCGGACCCTGCTGGGTCACCTGGCACCTGTCGCGGGTCGAGTGGAGATCGGTGGTCGTGAGCGCTCCTCGCTCTCCCGCCGTCAGACAGCCCGCTACATCGCCTATGTCCCCCAGCTGCACGAGCCACCGTTCGCCTTTTCCGTATTCGACGTCGCCCTGACGGGCTGCGTCTCACGCCTGGGCCTGCTCGACTCCCCCTCCCGTGAGGACCGTAAGCGCACCGAAGAGGTTCTGACCCGATTGGGAATCGCCCACCTGTCCGCACGCCCCTTCACCGAGCTCTCCGGGGGCGAGCAGCAGATGACCCTCATTGCCCGGGCGCTGGTCCAAGACGGGAGGATCCTGGTGATGGACGAACCGGCTGCGGCTCTCGATCTGCGCAATCAGGCGACGATCCTCCGTCGCATACAAGATCTGGCCGATGAGAACCACGGAGTGGTCATGACCTCGCACAGTCCGGATCATGCCTTTCTGGTGGCGACTCGGGCCACCCTCATCACCCAGGACCGAACAATCCTCTCCGGTCCGGTCGACGAGGTGCTCACCGAGGAGAATCTCCAAGCCGCTTACGGCACACGAGTGCGGGTCCTGGAGGCCACAAGTCCCGACGGCGAGGTTGTCCGCACCTGCATCCCGACACTCGAGCTCGCTTGAAAGCTCAGGTTGTTGCAGACCACGATCTCTTACCTCATATTCTATCCTTATGGAAGGTTGATGAATGACTCCATCAATCACCGCAGCCTTCCACTTCTTAGGAGTGTTCATGACTTCGCTACGTTCATCATCCGCCCCCTCAACCACCTTCTCATCGCCCTCCCGCCGAGACCTGCTCAAGCTCGCCGGCGCCGGCGCCGGGAGCGCCGTCGGGTTGAGCCTGCTGGCGGCCTGCGGCTCCAAGTCCTCCAAGGCGGGCGGCAGCGCCTCACCCTCAGGCGGCACCCAGACCATCACCGATATGGGCGGTACGCAGGTCGAGGTGCCCATGAACCCTACCGCGTATGCGGACGGCTGGTACGCCCACAACGAGGTGACGATCATGCTCACCGGGGCCAAGGGGCTCGTCGCCACGCACTGTGATCCCAAGAAGTTCCCCTGGATGTACAAGGTCTGCCCGAACATGTCGAAGGCAACCTCGACTTTCGGGGACGACTTCAACTTCGAGGACCTGGCGGCACTGAATCCCCAAGTCATCTTCGACTCCAAGGAGACGCTGCGGGACAAGGCCAAGGAGGTCGGTATCCCGGTGGTCAACTGCATGTTCCAGACCTATGAAGACATGAAGAAGTCCATCACGATGACGGCAAAGGTCTTTGGCGGGGACGCCCCCAAGATCGCCGAGAAGTACAACGCCGAGCTGGACCAGACGGTCAAGAACGTTAAGGCCAAGACCGACGGCCTGAGCGACGATCAGCGTCCCACGGTCATGCACGGCGGTAGTGTCCACACCCTCAACCTCGACGGCACTGGCACTATCATCGACGAGTGGATCAAGACGGCCGGCGGGAGGAACGCCGTCAACGTGTCGACGAAGGGCAACGCCCAGGCCCAGTTCACGATGGAGCAGATACTCACGTGGAATCCTGACGTCATCATCACGGGAAAGGCGGGGGAGGATGAGAAGATCCTCAATGACCCCAACTGGGCGAGCATCAAGGCCGTTCAGAATCGGAAGGTCTACGTCAACCCCAAGGGCGTCTTCGGCTGGGACCGTTACGGTGTTGAGGAGCTTCTTCAGGTGCAGTGGGTCTCTGCCCTCCTCCACCCGGAGCTCTTCCCCAACCTCAAGATCGAGGAGAAGGTGAAGACCTTCTATAAGACCTATCTCAGCTACAACCTGACCGACGACGAGGTGAAGCTCATCATGGCGGGCAAGGATCCCCAGTAACGTCCGGAGCTCTCACCGGCGGCACTGACACGCTCAGAGACGGCTTGCGGCCCCGAACCCACTGGGTTCGGGGCCACACCTCATGCCCGTTCAGGCCGATAGCAGCGTCAGGACGGCCTTGACGCGGCGGTGGACGGCGGCGTCGGGCAGCAGCCCGAGCTTGGCGAAGATCCGCTGGGTGTGCTTCTCCACGGCCCCCTCGGTGACCACCATGATCTCGGCGATGCCGGCGTTGGTGTGACCCTCGGCCATGAGGGCCAGGACCTCCCGCTCGCGGAGCGTGAGCTCGGTGAGCGGGTCGTCGCGCCGGCCCCGCTGGAGGACCTGGGAGACGACGTCGGGGTCCAGGACGAGCTCGCCGCGCGCCACCCGCTCGACCGCGCCGAGGAAGGCATCGATGTCACCGACCCGGTCCTTGAGGAGGTAGCCCAGGGCGCCACCGCCGTCGGCCAGGAGGTCGGACAGGTAACCGGCGACGACGTACTGGCTCAGCAGCAGGATGGGCGCCCCCGGCCACTGGGCGCGAATGCGGGTGGTGGCGCGCAGGCCCTCGTCGGTGTGGGAGGGCGGCATGCGGATGTCGGCGACGACGACGTCGGGGCGCAGCCGCAGGGCCTCGCTCACGAGGGCGTCGCCGTCCCCCACTCCCCCGACGACCTCGTGGCCGCCGTCGGCCAGGATGAGTGCCAGCCCCTCGCGCAGGAGGACGGAGTCATCAGCGATCAGAACGCGCACGGGATCATCGCCTCCAGTGTGGTGGGCCCGCCGGTCGGGGACGTGACTGTGAGCCTACCGTCGACACCGCTGAGGCGCTCGACCAGGCCGGCCAGGCCGTGCCCCTTGGCGGTCGAGGCACCACCGATGCCGTTGTCGCTGACCCTCACCTGCAGCGCGCCGTCGACGACGCGGGCCTCGACACCGGCGGCCGTGGCCCCGGAGTGCTTGTTGAGGTTGGCCAGCGCCTCACTGACCACGAAGTAGGCGGCCTGGGAGACGTGGTCGGGCAGGTCCGGCAGCTCGGTGCTCACGGTGACGGGGACGGAGGAGCGGGTGGCGGCCTCGGTGATGGCGGCCGCCAGGCCACGGTCGATGAGGACCGGTGGGGCGATACCGCGGGAGAGCTGGCGCAGCTCGTCGAGGGTCTGCTGGGTCTGATCCATGGCGCCCTGGATGATGGCCGACGCCGCTGCCGGGTCCTTCTCGGCCTGACGCTGTGCACGGGCCAGGTCCATGCGCAGGCGCACGAGGCGCTGCTGGGGGCCGTCGTGGATGTCGCGCTCCAGGCGGCGGCGGGTGTCGGCCTCGGCGCGCTGGACGGCGGCCCGGGAGGTCTGGAGGCGGCTGACCTCGCTGCGCCAGGAGAGCATGGCTCGGATGAGACCCGTCTGCATGGCGGCCAGGCCCCGCAGGACGGCGGGGGCGGTCAGGGAGAAGACGATGCCGCAGGTGAGGTCGAAACCGATGTCCCAGAACAGCTCCGGCTGCAGGCCCAGAAGATGGGCCAGTCCCTGACGCTGCCCCACGGCCGGATCGAGGACCAGGTCGAGAGTGATATCAGCGATGGGGGCGAGGAGACCTGCCACGGCCAGGGCCAGCCACACGACGCTGATGATCCAGGTGATGAGGGAGACCGGGAAGTAGATGACGGTCCACAGCAGGTCCATCCAGCGCTGGGGGTCGCGCAGGCGCCGGAAGAGCCGGCGGCGCGCGGAGGACCCCGGCTCGGGCTCGAGGTAGCCGCCGGGCACCGGCTCGCGTCCGTCCACGCGTGCCACGGCGAGGCGGGCGATGTTGGCGAAGCCCCCGGCGATGCTCAGGTCGATGACGAGCACCAGCAGCCCCGCCCAGATGATGGTGGTGACCACGCCGAGGGCGGTCAGCGGCACGACGAGGTAGAAGGCGAGCAGGCTCAGTGGCCCGCTGAGGAGGAGGAAGGCGGCGTCCCTGCCGAGTTGGCGGTAGCGCGCGGCCCACGCGGATCGATTCATGCCTCACATCCTCCTCAGGGCCGGAATCACGCCCAATCCTGCCACCTGGCGGAGCCTTGGTGGGGCTAGCCCGACACTGCCTTGAGCCCGAGGCGGCTCAGCCACCGAGCCGGGCGGTCAGGCTGTGGGCGAGCTCATCGCCCCACCTCCTATAGCGAGTCTCGTCGGGGCGGCTGAGGCAGTACAGGAGGTTGCCCAGGCGGTCGAGGAGCTCGTAGCCGTCGCGGCGCTCCAGCAGCCGTTGCGGGTCGGTGGCACCGGCATCCAGCGCATGCCGCGAGCGCCGCGAGTACCGCGAGTACTCGGTGACGAAGGCGGTGACGTCGTCGGGCGTCATGGGCAGGTACCAGGGCCCGCCGGTCACCCGGCCGCCGATGAGGGCCAGGTCCTTGGCGATGTCACCGGGCCCGGACCACTCGAAGTCGATGAGTCGTGGGAGGCCGTCGGGGCCGAGGACGACATTGGTGGCGACGGCGTCGCCGTGGATGAGCGGGTGGGTGGGGACCGTCTCGAAGGCGGGGGCGAGGCGGGTGAGCTCGCGGCGCCAGGCGGGCAGGAGTGCACGGACGCGGGGGTCGGCAAGTGTCTCCGGGTGGTGCGCTCCCCACCAGGTCAGCAGCTCCTCCCCCTGCTCGCCGGCGCTCGGCACGAAGGCGGCCGACGGCGCGGTACCGGTGGCAAGGGCCTCGTGCAGGCGGGCGAGCTGGTGAGCGAGGACGGCCGCGAGCCGCCGGTTCCAGTCGGCGGCGCGCAGGGACCGGCCGGGGACGTGGGTGGTCACCATGTAGGGGGTGCCGAGCGGATTGTCACTACTGGTCTCCAGGGCGACGGCGCTGGTGCCCAGCTCGGACGGGACGCGTCTGAGGACCTCGAACTCGGTCTCCATGGAGCGGGGCATGTCGTGAGGCAGGTGCCGTGGAAGGCGCAGGACCCGGGTCCGCTCGCCGGAGCCGATTCGCCAGGCCGTGTAGCTCTCACCTTCCCCTAGCTGCTCGACCGGTCCGGCCGTCATGCCGCGCAACTCACCGGCATCGACGGCGGCCCTGACGCGCTGGGCGATGTCGTTGTCGGTTCCGGTCGGAGGCGGGGTATCCGCTCCCCTGTCCACCATCACCTGACTCCGTCCGCGAGGCCGAGGTCGATGACGGCTCGGGCGGCCTCGGCGGCGGTGAGCCGGGCGGTATCGAGGTGGAGGTCCGCCTCAGGCCAGGGGGCGTAGTCGCGGTGCGTGATCTCCTGCCAGGTCGGCGGCTCGAGGCCCTCAATATCGCCGGCCCGCTGCCGGGCGCGGCGCCGGTGCTCGGCCACGTCGGAGCAGATGAGCTCGACGGTAAGAAACCGGGCGTCCACGGCTGAGGCCGTCTCCTCCCACAGGCGGCGGGTGATGGGCAGCGGGTTGACGCACTCGACCAGGACGTCCCCGCCCGAGGCCAGGACGTCTCGAGCGACAGCGGCGGCCGCGTAGTATCCGGCGCCTGCGGGCATGCCGGGGAGCATCTCGCCACTGTCCCGCAGGGCCTGCTCGATGGAGTCGATGCGCAGCCAGGTCGGCGGCCGGCTCTGCGGCCGCGCCTGGACCCGCAGGCTCAGGACCTCCCGGCACACGGTGGTCTTGCCGACGGCAGGCAGCCCGCCGACGACGGTCAGGGTCACCGTCAGTACCCGGCCATCTGCTCAAGGCGGGCGATGCGCTTGTCCATGGGAGGGTGGGTGGAGAAGAGGTTGCGCAGGCTCCCGAAGGGGTTGGCGATCATCATGGAGGAGACCGGCTCGAGGCGGGGGTCCTGTCCCATGGGCACGCGCGAGATGCCCAGCTCGAGCTTGCTGAGCGCGCTGGCCAGGGCGAGCGGGTCGCGGGTGAGCTCGGCTCCGTCGTGGTCGGCGTCGTACTCGCGGGTCCGGGAGATGGCGAACTGGGTGATGGCGGCGGCCAGGGGCGCCAGGAGGGTGAGCAGCAGGACGGCGATGATGTTGCCGCCGTCCCGGTCGCGCCGGTTGCCGCCGCCGAACCACAGGGCCATGGTGGCCATCGAGGAGATGACGCCGGCGATGCCCGCGGCCACCGAGGAGGTGAGGATGTCGCGGTTGTAGACGTGGGAGAGCTCGTGGCCCAGGACGCCGCGCAGCTCGCGCTCGTTGAGGAGCTGGAGGATGCCCTGGGTGCAGCACACGGCGGCGTGCGAGGGGCTGCGGCCGGTGGCGAAGGCGTTGGGGCTCATCGTGGGGGCCACGTAGAGGCGCGGCATGGGTTGGCCGGCCGCGGCGGAGAGCTCACGCACAATGGCGTACATCTGGGGCTGCTGGTCCTCGGTGACCTCGATGGCGCCCATGGAGCGCACCGCGATCTTGTCGGAGTTCCAGAAGCCGAAGGCGGTCTGTACCAGCCCGATGACCGGCGCGATGATCAGCCAGATGGAGGAGCCGGTCCCCCTGGCCAGTGCGTAGCCGATCAGGAGGAGCAGGCTCCACATGCCGCCCAGGAGGACGGCGGTCTTGAGACCGTTGTAGTGGTGAGTCCTTGTCATGGCTGGAGACTATGGGATGAACCTGTGTCTGGCCTATGTCTGCTGGCGCGGGACCACTCGCGCGGTGATGAGGCCGCAGTCCAGGCAGCGCAGGGCATCGCGGAAGTCGTCGGGGTCGAAGGTGGTTCCCGGCGCCTCACGCGCGAGGGTCCAGTACTCCCCCGTTGAGTCCTGGACCGCGTACCCGGTGTCGCGGAAGCCGGCCCGCTCGTAGAAGGAGAGCCGACGGCGTCGCTGCTCGGCGTTGTCGGCCTCGTCGATGACGGGCTCGATGTTCAGGACGATGCTGCAGCCGGGGTGACGGCGCTCGAGCTCGGCCAGGAGGCGGGTGCCCAGGCCCCGGCCGCGGGCGGCGTCGTCGACGGCCAGGTAGAAGAGGTAGAGCAGTCGGGAGCCGGGGCGGCGCACGCTCCAGGTCAGGGCGACGGGGTCCGGTGAGGCCGCGTGGGCGGGTCCGGCGGGCCGGTCCCACCAGGCGACGAGGTCGACGCCGCGCCGCAGGCTGAGCACGTGGATGAGCGCCCAGGGCAGGCGCTCATCCTCGGGGAAGGCGCGCAGGTAGAGGTCGTGCGCCCAGCGGTCGGTTCTGCTGGCGAAGCGGATGCGACGGGTTCTCATTGCTCAGCCCAGCAGGTCGGCGACGTCGGCCGCGGGGAGGTCCAGGGCCTGGCCGACGCCGGCGGTGTAGAGCGTCCCGGCGTGGGTGCTCAGGCCGCGGGCGAGGTCCCGGCGCGCCGTGACAGCGCCTCGCCAGCCCTCGTCGGCCAGGGCCAGGGTGTAGGGCAGGGTCGCGTTGGTCAGCGCGTAGGTGGAGGTGTGCGGGACGGCTCCGGGCATGTTGGCCACGCAGTAGAACATCTTGCCGTCCACCTCGAAGGTGGGCTCGGAGTGGGTGGTGGGGCGGGAGTCCTCGAAGCAGCCTCCCTGGTCGATGGCGATGTCGACCAGCACGCTGCCGGGCCGCATGGTCTCCACCATGGCGCGCGTGACGAGGCTCGGGGTGCGGGCCCCGGGCACGAGGACGGCGCCGATGACCAGGTCCGCCCCGGCGCAGGCCTGGGCCACGTCGAGCTCGGTGGAGAAGCGGGTGCGGATGGTGCCGCCGTCGACCTCCTCGATCCGACGCATGCGCAGCGGGTCGACATCGAAGACGGTGACGTCCGCGCCCATACCTGCGGCGACCCGCGCGGCGCTCAGTCCGGCGGTGCCTCCACCCAGGACGACGACGTTTCCGCGCCGCACCCCGGCGGCACCGCCCAGCAGGACGCCGGCCCCGCCGTGGGGGCGCAACAGGGCCTCCGCACCGACCTGGGCGGCCAGGCGGCCGGCGATCTCCGACATGGGGGCCAGGAGGGGGAGAGCACCGGCGTCAGTCTCGACGGTCTCGTAGGCGATGGAGGTGACCCGCTTGGTGAGCAGCTCCTCGGTCAGGGCCCGGTCCGCGGCCAGGTGGAGGTAGGTGAACAGCAGCAGATCAGGGCGCAGAAAGGGGTACTCCTGGGCAATCGGCTCCTTGACCTTGAGGATGAGCTCGGAGTCGGCCCACAGGCCGGGGACGTCGTCGGTCATGACTGCGCCGGCGGCCGTGTACTCCGCATCGGGAATGGAGGCCCCCTCGCCGGCGCCGACCTGGATGGTCACAGTGTGCCCGCGCCGGGTGAGTGCGTGAACACCGGCCGGCGTGATGGCGACCCGGAACTCGTTGTCCTTGATCTCGGTGGGAACGCCGATTCGCATGGTTCTGCCTTCGGGGTGGTTGTGAAGTGGTTGTGAAGGGGTGGGGTGGCGTGTGTGGGCCGGTGGCCGGCGGCGGGGCCGCCGGCCCCCGGGTTCACTCGGCCAGGCGGTGGGCGACGCGCTCGGGGACGCGGCCCGCCTCGGGCTGGCCGATGAGGTCCTCGGGAACCTCCGTGGAGCGGGAGATCGCGGTCATGGCGTCACGGGAGACGACCTTGACGCGCTCGCGCGGCTTGGAGTCCCCTCCAGTGACGACGACCTCACCGTAGCCCTCGCCGAGCTCTCGCTCGTAGGCGTCCAGCAGCTCCCAGCCCTCCCAGTTGGTGAAGGGGATGCCGCGGGACTCCAGCAGAGCGATGAGGGCGTCGTGGCCGACCTGGGCCTCGTCGGTGGTCTCGGCGTGCAGCAGGCCGGCGTTGGCGTCGGCCACGAGGTTGGTGATGGTCTCCTGCGCGTCGGACTTGGTGGAGCCGATGAGGCCCACGGGGCCGCGCCGGATCCAGCCGGTGGCGTACAGGCCGGTCAGGGGCTTGCCGTCCTCGCCGAGGACGCGGCCGCCCTCGTTGGGGACGACGTGCCGCTCGGCGTCGAAGGGGAGACCCTCGATGGCGCTGGAGGCGTATCCGACGGCGCGGTAGACGGCCTGGACGGGCCAGTCGCGGTACTCGCCGGTGCCGGTGACGTTGCCGTCGCCGGTCAGGCGGGTGCGCTCGGTGCGCAGGCCGACGACGTGGCCGTCGTCGTCGGTGAGGACCTCGTGGGGGGCGGAGAAGAGGTGGATGTGGATGCGGTGGGAGGCGGTGAGGTCCTCCGGCTCCTGCATCGCGTACCCCTCGAGGGCCTTGACGACCTGGCGCTGCTGGTTGGAGGAGGCCAGGGCCGCCTGCGAGCCCTCGTCGTACTCGAAGTCCTCCTCGTCGACGATGACGTCGACGTCGGGCTGCTTGCCGAGCTCGCGCAGCTCCAGCGGGGTGAACTTCACCTGGGCGGGGCCGCGGCGCCCGAAGACGTGCACGTCGGTGACCGGGGACTCCTTGAGGGTGGCGGCGACGTTCGCGGGGATCTCGGTGGTCATGAGGTCGTCAGCGTGCTTGGCCAGGACGCGGGCGATGTCCAGGGCGACGTTGCCGACGCCGATGACGGCGACCTCCTTGGCGCTCAGGTCCCAGGTGCGCGGGTGGTCGGGGTGACCGTCGTACCAGGAGACGAAGTCGGCGCCGCCGTAGCACTCGGGGGCGTCGACGCCGGGGATGTCGAGGGGGGCGTCGGTGTCGGCTCCGGTGGAGAAGATGATGGCGTCGTAGTGCTCGCGGAGCTCGGCCACCGAGATGTCGCGGCCGACCTCGACGTTGCCGATGAGCCGGATGTCCCCGCGCTGGAGGATCTTGTAGAGGGCCACGATGATCTGCTTGATGCGCGGGTGGTCGGGGGCGACGCCGTAGCGCACCAGCCCGTAGGGCGCAGGAAGCCGTTCGAACAGGTCGATACAGACGTCCAGGCCCGACTTCGAGAGGATGTCCGAGGCGTAGATGCCTGCGGGGCCTGCTCCGATGACGGCGACATTGAGAGGACGTGCGTTCACTGTTCTTCGTTCCTGATTCAGGGGACGTGGACGTGGCGCCCGCGTTGCCGCTGCCGGGAGGGCCGGTTGATCCGGTCCAGGGCGACGGCGATGACGGCGGGGCACCGCGGAACAGTCTATGGAGGAAGGGCGGCCCTCCCCCAGGGCCCGGGCAACATCGCGGCTTTGAGCCGCGTCACGTCGGGGAGGTACCGGCGGGACACGTGGCGAGGCCTGCTCCGGGGAGCCGATCAGGACGGCGCGACATCTTCTTATCAACCACCCCCTTTTTCTGAGCGACAGAGGTGCTACGCGTTAACGACAGGGATGTCAGTAAGGCGAGCAACAACTCGCTCTTTCGTATAAAGGTACTCACCTGCAGGCATATCAATCGTGATGCTGTCCTCGCCGACGTCTGGCCACACGACCGGGAGGGACTGGGAAGCCTCAGGCTCAAGATCGTATACAAAACTATTCGCTAAAGGAAGTCTACTTCCATCGGAATATGTATAGTCAGCCTCCAGATACCTCAACCCGCCACTGAGGATGGTTATGCCACTCACACCAAACACCCCAGACAAGCCACGCAACTCCATCATTTTTCCAGGCAAGGAGAAGGGAGCAACCGGCATGCTGACCTTCTCGCTAGAGGTGACCACTACCGTTCCAACCAAGTAGTTACCGGCTCGAACCACATGGTCGATCACCATGTGCACGGTCTTACCGTCGATCTTCACGTCGACACCCTCAGGTCCCTTGCCCACGGGGCCGGCGGCCTTCGGCATCGCGGTCGACGACGGAACCGCGCTCGTGCTCGGCGGCGCACTGGCCTCGGCGGGTTTCGAGGGCGTCAGCGTGATCTCCACACGGCGATTGATCTGCCTGCGCTCGTCAGTGTCATTCGGCACCCGCGGCGAGGACTCCCCCTTGCCCGAGACCGACTCCTTCCACGTGGACAGGTCCGTCAGCTTCTTGAGCCGCTCCGACACCGCCTTGGCCCGCCGCTCAGACAGATCCTGGTTGTGCGCATCATCAGCCACATCATCAGTGTGACCCGTGATCGTCAAATCCCCACCAGATGGGTACTTCTTGATCTGCTCCACCACACTCGCCAGCACGCTGTCAGCCTGAGCCGAGAGCTGATCAGAGTCAGTCGCGAACGTGACGTCCCCAGCCACCGTCACCGTCGTCGACTTCTCATCCTGCTTCGTATCCGACGAATCATCAGCAGCCAGCGACATGGTCTCGATCTTGAATGGCCCCGCCTCCGACTCGTCGAGCTTCGCCTTCGACACCACATCATTCACTGAGAAATCAGTCTCAGCATCCTGCAGGACCGGAACACCTGTAGCAATACCCACATAAGGAAGGAGTAGATCCACGACGCCAACATCCTCGGGCGGCGCATGAAACACTGGGAATACTTCCAAAGGCTTTCCTTTTTCAACACCATCAGATAGATGATGTGTTTCTTCGTCCAGTTCACGATACACCAAGCCCTTATCCAAAGAGAGCATTCTGATCGCAACCATGGTCCACGGGTGATACGCGGAGCCGAATGGTTGAGACAGGCCCACATTCTTTTTCGAGGTCGTCGATAACACCAGGCGCACGACAGCGTACTTGTCGTTGACTGCGACGGGCCCCACCTCGACCGAGAGTGGGGCTCCTTGCCACTCCGCCTCCAGCATCACCCCACCATGGGGGCCAGTCGCGGTGGCAGCAGCACGCGGGGACGCAGCCCCCGAGCTCTTCCCCGATGAGGCGGAGCCGTCCTTCTTCAGCACCCCGCAACCTGCGAGGACAATCCCCGCACCGGCCAAAGTGGGCAGGGTCAGGAGACCACGTCGGGTCAGTCGGGCACGGGCATCAGGAGACGGTGGCGTGAAGGGCAGCATAACGGGGACCTTTCGGCGCATTGGGAACACGTGCATGCCACCCTATGCACCGTGGTCCACGGCCCACGATGGGGAACTACCCGTCTCTCCCCATCAGCTCCCCATCTCCCCATGGGGATCATGGGTAGTTGCTGCCCCCAGGCCGACTGGTCAGGCAGCCCGGTCCACGAGGATGCGGGCGAAGTCCTCCATGGCCGCACGCACCTGAGCCACCCTCTCACCGGCGTCGGCCAAGGCCGCCGCAGCGGCCTCACCCTCGATGCCGACCCGGGCCAGGCGCTGCCGGGTCCCGTCAAGAACAGCCTCCTCCAGGCCCTTCAGACCCTCAACCGCCTGAGCGGCCCAGGCCGTAGCCATCTCGCGGGTGCGGGTCAGGACGGGGTGCTCCCGCAGGCGAGCGACGACGTCGGCCAGGACGGCGTCGTCGGACAGGTCACCGGTGGACAGGCGAGAGAGGATGGCCTGGCCGGCGGCATCGAGCTCGCCGGCCGCCAGGGCCTTGCGCAGGAGCAGCACCGGCATGGTGTCCACGCCCTCACGCAGGTCGGTACCGGGGGTCTTGCCGGTGGTGGCAGAGTCGCTCATGAGGTCGATGACGTCGTCGGCCAGCTGGAAGGCCACGCCGATCCTCTCACCGAACTCCTCCACGATCTGCTCGGTTCGCACCCCGGCATCGGTGAGCATCGCCCCGTACCGGGCGGACACCGCGATGAGGGAGCCGGTCTTGTCCGCCAGGACCTGGATGTAGTGGTCCACCGGGTCAGTGCCCGACGGGCGCGGCAGGGTCTCGTGGAGCTGCCCCATGCACAGGCGCTCGAAGGTCTTGGCGTGAGCCATGACGGCCTCCGGGCTGAGGGCCGCCACCAGCTGGGAGGCACGGGCCACGAGGACGTCGCCGGTGAGGATGGCGGCGGAGTTGCCCCACACGGTCTGGGCGCTCGGGGCACCGCGGCGCAGCGGGGCCTCGTCCATGACGTCGTCGTGGTAGAGGGTGGCGATGTGGGTCAGCTCCACGGCCACACCGGCGTCGCGGATCTGCTCGCCGGTGGCCAGGGCCGGGTCGCCGAGCTGGGCGGTCAGCAGGGCCAGGACCGGACGCAGGCGCTTGCCCCCAGCCTCGGCCAGGTGCGAGGTCGGCGGGTTGATGGTCTCGTCGGCGCTGGTGACCACCTCCATGAGGCGGTCCTCAATGGTCTGGAGAGCGGGGATGATGCGCGACTCCAGCTCGGGGGCGCTCAGCGGCAGTGATCCGATCACGGAAGGAGCATAGCCGTCCGGTCGAACAGGTCGAAGGCGGTCTGCGGCAAAACGCCCAACCCGATTGTGGCCATCACCGCAACGCCGACCGCCAGGAGGATCGGGCCGCGGCTGCCCACGACCACCGAGCGCTCGCCGTCGGGCTCATGGAAGAACATGAGCACGATGAGCCTCATGTAGAAGAAGGCGGTGACGGCCGAGCAGACGATGGCGAGGATGACGAAGGGCACCCCGTTGCCGCTCAGGCCGGTGGCGAAGAGCCGGAACTTGGCCATGAAGCCGGCCGTCAGGGGCACTCCGGCGAAGGACAGCAGGAAGACGGTCATGGCGCCGGCCGCCCAGGGGCTGCGGCGTCCCAGGCCCTTGAAGGCCTCCAGGTCGCCGTCCTCACCTCCCACGGAGCCGTCGCGGTTGGAGCGCACCAGGGTGATGATGCCGAAGGCTCCCACGGTGGCAATCCCGTAGGTCAGGGCGTAGAAGCCGAGTGCGGAGATCGCCGCCTTGGAGTAGGCCAGGATCCCGATGAGCATGAAGCCGGCGTGGGCGATGGCCGAGTAGGCGAGCATGCGCTTGACGTCGTGCTGAACCACCCCGACGACGGTGCCCACGAGCATGGTCAGGGCCGCCACGGCCCACAGGGCGGGGGCCAGGTCCCAGCCCATGGCGCCGGCGATCATGTAGTAGAAGCGCACGAGGGCCAGGAAGGCGGCGGCCTTGACGCCGGCGGCCATGAATCCGGTGACCGGGGTGGGGGCGCCCTGGTAGACGTCCGGGCTCCAGGCGTGGAAGGGCACGGCCGCGACCTTGAACAGCAGGCCGATGATCACCAGCATGAGGCCCGCCAGGATGAGCCACTCCTGCCCCGGCACGGTGCGCACGGCCTCGCCCAGCGTCTTGTAGTCGACGGCGCCGGCCACCCCGTAGAGCAGGGCCGCGCCCATGAGGAGGAAGGCCGAGGCGAAGGCTCCCAGCACGAAGTACTTCAGCGCCGCCTCCTGGCTGAGCAGCCGGCGGTGGCGGGCAGTGGCAGCCAGGATGTACAGCGGCAGGGAGATCATCTCCAGGATGACGAACAGCGTGATGAGGTCGCTGCTGGCCCCGAAGAGCATCATGCCGCCCAGCGAGAACAGGGTCAGGGGGAAGACCTCGGTCGTGGTCCACCCGGCCAGGAGGGACTCTGTCTCCTCCGCGCTGCCGGGCCGGTCGGCGGCCTGGGCCGCGAAGGCCCCGTCGCCGACGGCGGTGCGGTCGGCCATCACCATGACGGCCAGCAGCCCGATGACCAGGAGGATGCCCTGGGCGGCGATGGAGAAGGGATCCTCGGTCAGGCCCGCGGACATACGGGCACCCGGCAGGAAGCCCTTGGGGAGCTGGAACTGGGGCATGGCCGCGGCGGCGGCCCCGGCGGCCTTGACCTCGCCCCAGCGCAGGAACAGGAAGGCCCCGGAGGCCAGGATGGCCAGGAAGCTCAGCGTGGACTGGATGGCCAGGCGGGCGGGACGGGCGATGAAGGCCTCCACGAGGACACCCAGGACACCGGCGCCCAGAATGATGAGTGCCGGCGTCAGGGCGTCCCAGTTGACGATCGGGGCAGTGGCTGAGGGGCTCACTTGGTGTTCCCTTCCGTAGCGGTGGAGGCGGCGGGCGCTTCGGATGCACCGCCGGCATCGTGGCTGTCACCGGCGCCGCCGGCGGAGGCGGCGTCCTGCGGGGAGCGGGCCACCGTGAGCGCGACCTGCCGGGCGACGTCGTCGAGCGCATGAGTGAGTGCGGCCGGGGCCAGTCCGAGCGCGAGCATCGCGGCGATGACGGGGACGACGACGAGGCGCTCGCGCCCGTCGAGGTCCGAGCTGCCCACACGCTCGGGGGCAGGCGCCCCGGTGAAGACCCGCTGGTAGGGCAGCAGCATGTAGACGGCGGCGATGACGACACCGACGACAGCCGCACCGCCCAGGGCCAGCGATACCGAGAAGGTGCCGGTGAGCACCATCCACTCGGGCACGAATCCGCTCAGGCCCGGCAGGGCGATGGAGGCCAGCCCGCAGACCAGGAAGGTCCCGGCCACCAGCGGCATGACCCGGGCGATGCCGCCGAGCTCGCTGATGGCGACCGTCCCGGTGCGCCGGGCCATGAAGCCGGTGACCAGGTAGAGGCCGGCGATGGACAGCCCGTGGGCCACCATGTAGACCATGGCGCCGTTGGCTGCCACCTGGTTGCCGATGAAGATCCCCAGGACCATGAAGCCGAAGTGGCTCACGGAGGTGTAGGAGATGAGGCGGTAGAGGTTGTCCTGGGCGATGGCGGCCAGGCCCCCGTAGATGATGGAGACGACCGCCAGGACCAGGATCACCGGGGCGGCCCAGCGGGAGGCCTCGGGGAAGATCGGCAGGACCAGGGTGATCATCCCGAAGGTACCGATCTTGTCCAGGATGCCGATGAGCAGCACCGAGGTGCCCGGGGTGGCCTGCTCGGCGGTGTCGGGCAGCCAGGTGTGGACCGGGACCAGCGGCGCCTTGATGGCGAAGGCGATGAAGAAGGTCAGGAAGATCCAGTGTCCGGCGGAGGTGGACACGTGCAGGTTGGCGGCCACCGAGTCGATGAGGAAGCTGGGGGTGCCGTTCCTGGCGGAGTGCAGGTACACAGCGATGACGCCGATGAGCATGACGAGCCCGCCGGCCAGGGAGTACAGGAGGAACTTCAGGGCGGCGCGCTGGCGCTTCTGGCCGCCGAAGCAGCCGATGAGGAAGTACACCGGGATGAGCATCGCCTCGAAGCACAGATAGAACAGGAGCAGGTCCCGGGCCGAGAAGATGACGACGACGAAGAACTCCAGTGCCAGGACGAGCCCGGTGAACAGGCCCTGCCGGTCGGCGGGGACCTCACCCCAGGAGGCGAGCAGCACCAGGGGCGTGACGAAGGCGGCCAGGAGCACCATGGACAGGCCCAGGCCGTTGACGCCCAGGGCCCAGGAGGCGCCGATGGCGGGGATCCAGGAGTGGGTGTCGGTCAGCTGGACGGTGCCGGCATGCCCCAGCTCGAAGGCGCTCAGCGCCCACAGGCCCAGGGCGAGGACCGCCAGGGAGAACACGAGGCCCACGGCGCGGGCGTGGAGCCGGCGCAGCGGCGGGACCAGCCACAGCAGGAGCGCCCCGGCCAGCGGCGTGACCGCCATGACGGTCAGGACGGGCAGCGATGCGGGAAGAGTCGGCATGTGTCGTGTCCTCTCAGAACCTGGCGGCCAGGACGGCGATGAGTACGAGGACCGTTCCGGCCAGCATGTAGCCGGCGTAGGAGCGCACGTACCCGGACTCGGTGCGGCGGGTCAGGCGCCCCAGGGCGCCGGTGCCGGCGGCGGCACCCTCGATGGCGCCGTCGACGACGTAACGCTCGACGGCGTCGGTGGCCAGGACCAGTCCCTGGCCGGTGCGCATGGCCAGGGCCTCGTTGACGGCGTCCTGGTACATGTCCTTGCGGGCGGCCTCCACCAGGGGGTTGACCGGCTGCAGGACGACGGGCACCGGACGGCGCACGTACATCCACCAGGCCACGACGACCCCGACGACGACCAGGGCGAGGGTGGCACCCATGATGACGATGGCCGGCAGGACCGGCTCGCCGTGCTCGGCATGACCGGTGACCGGCTCCAGCCAGGTGACGAACATGTTGTTGTAGCTCAGCAGCCCGCCCAGGCACGCGGAGAACACGGACAGGACGATGAGAGGCAGAGTCATGAGCCATCCGGACTCGTGGGGGTGGACCTCACCCTCCAGGTCCTCCTCCGTGGTCCAGCGCTGCTTGCCGTGGAAGATCATGAAGAACAGGCGGGACATGTAGAAGGCGGTCAGGCCCGCGCCCAGCAGGGCGATGGTTCCCAGGATCCAGGGCTTGGCGCCCTCGCCGACGAAGGCGGCCTCGATGAGGTGGTCCTTGGACCAGAATCCGGAGAAGGGCGGCACCCCCAGGATGGCGAGCCAGCCGATGCCCATGGTGACCCAGGTGATCGCCATGGCGCCGCGCAGGCCGCCGAAGCGGCGCATGTTGACCTGGTCGCCCATGGCGTGCATGACCGAGCCGGCCCCCAGGAAGAGCTGGGCCTTGAAGAAGCCGTGGGTGAGCAGGTGGAAGATGGCGAAGGCGTAGCCGATCGGGCCGAGACCGGCACCCAGCATCATGTAGCCGATCTGGCTCATGGTGGAGGCGGCCAGGACCTTCTTCATGTCGTCCTTGGCGCTTCCGATGACGGCCCCCAGCAGCAGGGTGATGGCGCCGACGACGGCCACGGCCGTCTGGGCGCTGGGGGCGCCCTCGAAGACGGCGGCGGAGCGGACCATGAGGTAGACGCCGGCGGTGACCATGGTGGCGGCGTGAATGAGGGCCGAGACCGGCGTGGGGCCGGCCATGGCGTCACCCAGCCAGGCCTGAAGGGGGAACTGGGCGGACTTGCCGCAGGCCGCCAGGAGCAGGAAGAAGCCGATGGCGGTGAGCCAGCCCGTGGTCATCGAGCCGTCGAGGGCGGCGGCGGAGACGTCGTCGAAGGAGACTGAGCCGATCTGGCCGACGATCGCCATCATGGCCAGCAGGAGGCCGACATCGCCCACGCGGTTCATGACGAAGGCCTTCTTGGCGGCGGCGGCGTTCTCGCGGCTGGTGGCCTGCTCGCCCTGGGGGGCGTCGGCGTCGGCGGTGTTCCAGAAGCCGATGAGAAGGTAGGAGGCCAGGCCCACGCCCTCCCAGCCGACGAAGAGCACGATGTAGGAGTCGCCCAGGACCAGGGTGAGCATCGCGGCGATGAAGAGGTTGAGGTAGGCGAAGAAGCGGCGCCGGTCGCGGTCGTGGGCCATGTAGGCCACCGAGTACAGGTGGATGAGGAAGCCGACGCAGGTGACCAGGGTGACGAAGGTCAGCGACAGCGGGTCCAGGCGCAGGCCGACGTCGATGTTGAGGTTCCCGGCGGAGAACCAGTGGTAGAGGGGCAGGCCGATGACGCGTTCCTCCGCGGGCAGGCCCAGGACCTGCACGAGGATGCCCACGCCCAGGAAGGCGGCGGCGAAGGAGGCGGCCAGGCCCAGCCAGTGGCCCCAGGCGTTGGAGCGACGGCCGGCCAGCAGCAGGAGGGCGGCGGAGGCGGCGGGGACGGCGATGAGCAGCCAGGCCCAGGAGGCCGGGCCGGTGGCCTCGGTCAGGGGCGTCACAGCTGCGGTGACAGGAGCGGGAAGCATGTCGGTGGTCTCTCCCCTCAGTTCTTGAGCAGGTTCTCGTCGTCGACCGACGTGGACCTGCGGGTGCGGAAGATGGATACGACGATGCTCAGACCCACCACGACCTCGGCGGCGGCCACCACCATGACGAAGAAGGCGAAGACCTGACCGGTGAGGTTGCCGTGGATCCGGGAGAAGGTCACCAGGACGAGGTTGACGGAGTTGAGCATGAGCTCAACTCCCATGAGCTCGATGATGGCGTTGCGGCGCAGCAGCACCGTGAGCGCCCCCAGGGTGAACAGCACCCCGGCCAGGATGAGGTAGACGCTGATGGGGAGACTCACTTCTCCTCCTTCTGCTCCGGGGCGGCCGAGTCGGCTGCCCCGTCATCGCTGAGGACGGGCTGCTTGACGGCGGGGGCGGCGGCACCGGGCATGGTGGGCATCCCGGAGCGGCGGGCGGTCCGGGGGCCGTCGGCTGCGCCGGTGTCTCCGGCGCCGGCCAGGCGGGCGACGATCGTGCCCGAGCGCTGAGCCAGTCCCATCTCCGGGGAGACGTCGGACAGCTCCAGCCCCTGTCCGCGGGCCCGCAGGACCCGGGGCACGGACTCCTCCACGGCCTCACCCTCGGCGTCCAGGGCCGGGGCGGCGGCGGAGTTGGTGGAGGCGTAGACGCCGGGCATCGGCTTCTGGCCCGGGTGGGCGCCCTTGGTGGTGTAGTCCTGCATCTTGCTCGCGGCCACCCCGCGCTGGCTGAGCCGGGCCCGGATGCGCTGGCGGTGGGTGAGGGTCAGGGCGCCGACGGCGGCGACGATGAGCAGGATGGCGGTCAGCTCCATGGTGACGACGTGGTCGTGGTAGAGCGTGACGGCCAGCAGGTCGGGGGCGGCCTTGGCTCCGTTCTTGAGCCCGACCGGCGTCGGCAGGGTGGAGCGCCACACGACGGCGGTCAGGGCACCGGCCAGCCCCAGGCCCAGGAGGATGAGGACCGGGCGCCTCATGACGGTACCGGCGGCTCCCACCGGCTCGTCACCGCCGACGCCCACGAGCATGATGACGAACAGGACGAGGGTCATGACGGCGCCGGTGTAGACCACGACCTGGGTGATGCCCATGAAGGGCGACTCGTTGACGATGTAGAGGACGGCCAGCGAGATCATGATGCCGATCATGTTGATGGCGGCGTTCACGGCGCGCTTGGCGGTCAGGACGCCGATGCCGCAGGCCACGGTGACCAGGGCGACGACGCCGAACACGATGGCCTCGCCCAGCCCCAGGTGACCGTCCTGAGTCACGGCGGTGGGGACGGCGGCGGAGGCTCCGGTCATCAGCAGGGTGCTCATCACAGGGCTCCCTTCACGGTCTGACGGCTGTCCCGTCCGGAGGCGGCGGGGGCGGCCTTGGCGCGGGCGTCGTCCAGACTGGGGTCGTCGGGCCGGTGGGCCCGCACCCAGTCGATCTGGGCCTGGGTGGAGCCGGCGACCCGCCCACGGTAGTAGTCGCCGTCCTCGGTGCCCTCGACCATGGGGTGGGGTGCGGCCACGGCGCCCTCGGGCACGGGGGCCAGCAGGTCCTCCTTCTCGTAGATGAGGCCCTCGCGGCCGGGGCCGACGAGCTCATCGAAGTCGGTGGACATGGTCAGGGCCCGGGTGGGGCAGGCCTCGATGCACATGCCGCAGAAGATGCAGCGCAGGTAGTTGATCTGGTAGACGCGCCCGTAGCGCTCGCCGGGCGAGTACTGGGCGCCGGGCTCGTTGGAGGCGGCCTCGACGTAGATCGCGTCGGCGGGGCAGGCCCAGGCGCACAGCTCACAGCCGATGCACTTCTCCAGGCCGTCGTCGTAGCGGTTGAGCTGGTGGCGCCCGTGGTACCGGGGCATCACCTGGGGCGCCTCGAAGGGGTACTGCTCGGTGACCACCGGGCGGAACATCGAGGAGATGGTGACCCCGTAGCCGGCCACGGGCGCGAAGGCCCGGGCCAGGGCGGAGGGAGCGTCGCGCAGCCACTTGTCGTGCTGCGAGCCCCGGGAACGGTGGGGGCGATCAGTCATCTTTTCCCTCCTGGGGTGCCTCAGCGGCCGTGTCTGTGTCCTTGCCGCCGGCCGAGTCGGCCTTGAGGTCAAGGGTGAAGGTGGGCAGGGCGGTGGCCGCGTCCGTGCTGGCCGTGCCGGCCGTGCCGGCCGAGTCGGGGGACTGGGCAGATGCGGCGGAGTCCGCGGAGGCGGCCGCGTCATCGTCCTCGAGGTCGACGTCCTCTAGGAGGCCGACGGAGGTGGCCGCCCCGGTCTCGGAGTCGTCGGCCGAGGTGGCCGCTTCCGCCGCCAGGGCGGCGCGGCGGGCACGCGGTGAGGGCGGCAGGGACTTGCCCGGAGGCGGCGGGACGGGGAAGCCCTCGAGGAAGGCGACATGGTCGTCCTCGGTGCTCATGATCTCGACGTCGTCGTCGACGTCGTCAGCGTCGTCCGCGTCGTCCGCGTCCTCATCGTCGTACTCGTCGTAGAGCTCCTCCTCTTCCTCCTTGTCGGGCATGAGGAAGAGGATGAGCATGATGACGCAGAAGACGACGGCCATCGGCAGCAGCAGCGCCTGCACCGAGGCGCCCGAGAAGGTGCGGAAGGCGCGCACCACCGCCACCAGCACGAACCAGACCAGGGAGAGCGGGATGAGGACCTTCCAGCCCAGCTTCATGAAGTGGTCGTAGCGGATGCGTACCAGGGTTCCGCGGGTCCAGACCATGAAGAACATGACGGCCCAGACCTTGGCGACGAACCAGAGCATCGGCCACCAGCCGGAGTTGGCGCCCTCCCAGAACAAGCTGAGGATCGTCGAGCGCCAGCCACCCAGGAACAGGGTGACGCACACGGCCGAGACGTTGAACATGTTGATGTACTCGGCCAGGAAGTACCAGGCGAACTTCATCGAGGAGTACTCGACCATGTGGCCGGCGACGAGCTCGCCCTCCGCCTCGGGAAGGTCGAAGGGGAGGCGGTTGACCTCACCGACCATGGAGATGACGTAGATGATGAAGCTGGGCAGCATCGCCACGGCCCACCAGATGCGCTGCTGGGCGCTGACGATCCCGGAGGTGGACATGGTTCCCGAGGCCAGGAAGACCGTGAGGATGGACAGGCTCATGCTCAGCTCGTAGGAGATGACCTGAGCGGCGCTGCGCACGGCGCCGAAGAGTGGGTAGGTGGAGTGCGTGGACCATCCGCCCAGGATGATGCCGTAGACGCCGAAGGCGGTGATGGCCAGGATGTAGAGGACCGCCACCGGGAAGTCGGTCAGCTGCAGGGGCGTGGAGTGGCCGAAGATGCTCACCTGCGGCCCGAAGGGGATGACCGCGTAGACCATGAAGGCGCTGAAGGCGGCGATGAGCGGCGCCAGGAGGTAGATGACCTTCTCGGCCCCCTTGAGCCAGAAGTCCTCCTTCATGATGAGCTTGCCGGCGTCGGCGACAGCCTGGAGCAGGCCCATGGGGCCGTTGACGTTGGGGCCCAGGCGGGTCTGCATGCGGGCCAGGCCGCGTCGCTCCACCCACAGGGCCATCATGACGCTGACGATGAGGAAGGCGACGATGAAGCCGGCCTTGATGACGGTCAGCCACCAGGTCTCGGCGGAGAAGTCGGCGGTCACACCTCCGTTGGAGATGGCGTCGTCGGCAGCGGCCTGAGCCGCGTGGATCGGGTTCACCTCAGTACCTCCGCTGCGTGGGTCAGGGTGACCTGGGAGCCGTGCCCGGCACCCAGGGTCTGGTGGACGGTGGATCCGGCCGAGCACTCGGGCAGCCACACGGTGCCGTCGCTGACACCGCCGACGACGGCCGGCAGGGTGATCGATCCGGTGGCGGTCGCCACGGTCACCTCCTGGCCGGACGCCAGCGACAGGCGCTGGGCGAGGTCGGTGCCCACCCGGGCGATGGGGCGCAGGGCGGTGGCGGCCAGGAAGGGCTCGCCGTCCTGGAGGCGTCCGGCGTCGAGCATGGGCTTGTGGGTGGTCAGGCGGGCCTCCACACCGTCAGCGGAGGCGAGAGCCTCGGTGCCGATCTGCGGGGCGGGCCCGAAGGCGACCGACGGGCGCTGCCCGCGCCACAGGCCCAGGTCGGCGAGCTGCTCGTGCAGGACGACCAGGTCGTCGACCTGGAGGTCGACCCCCATCTCGCCTGAGAGCATGCCCAGGACCTGGCGGTCTGTGCGAGCACGTGAGACGTGGGCCTGACCGAAGGGGCGCACGCGCCCCTCCCAGTTGACGAAGGTGCCGTTCTTCTCCACGGCCGGGGCCACGGGCAGGACGACGTCGGCGTGCTCGCTGACCTCGCTGCGGCGCACCTCGAGCTGGACGGTGAAGCCGCTGGCGGCCAGGGCCGCTCGGGCCAGGCCCGGGTCGGGGAAGTCGCGCAGGTCGATGCCGCCGATGACGGCGCCGCCGAGGCTCCCCTCCAGGAGGGCCGAGAGGATGGCGGTGGCGTCGCGGCCCGGTGTCGTGGGCAGGAGGTGCTCGGGGCCCAGGTTCCAGGCCCGCTCGACCTGGGCTCGGGCCTCGGGGTCGGTCACGGGGCGCCCGCCGGGCAGGAGGCCGGGCAGCAGGCCCGTCTCGATGCCGCCGCGCTCGCCGCTGCGGCGCGGGACCCAGGCCAGGTGGGCTCCGGTGGCGGTGGCCAGGGTGTCGGCGACGCTCAGCAGGCCGGGGACGCGGGCGGCGCGCTCACCGATGAGGATGGTGGCGCCGTCGGCCCGCAGGGCCTCGACGAGGTCGGGGTGGGTCTGGCTGAGGTGAGCGACGACGCGGGCCTCCTCACCGGGCGGGGTGAGGATGGCCTGGGCGGAGAGCTTGCGGCTGCCGGCGCTCAGGCAGGTGGTCACGGTGGCCACCTTGACGCCGCCGGCGCGCACGCCCTTGCGCAGGCGCAGGAACAGGGAGCCGCACTCGTCCTCGGGCTCCAGGCCCAGGAGCAGGACCTGGCCGGCCTTCTCCAGGTGGCGGTAGGTGACGGCGCACAGTCCGGTTCCGGCCACCCGGGCGGCCAGGAAGGTGTCCTCCTCCGGGCTGTGGCTGCGCACGCGCTGGTCGATGTCGTTGGTGCCCAGGACGGTGCGGGCGAAGCGGGACCAGGCCCAGGCGTCCTCCAGGGTGAGGCGGCCACCGGGCAGGAGCCCCACTCCCCCGTCGGAGGCGGCGCGGGCCAGTCCCTGGGCGGCCACGTCCAGGGCGTCGGACCAGGAGGTGGTGACGAGCTCGCCGGTCTCCTCGTCGCGCACGAGCGGCACGGTGAGGCGGTCGGGCTGGGAGGACCAGGTGAAGGCGAAGCGGTCCTTGTCGGTGATCCACTCCTCGTTGACCTCGGGGTCGTTGCCGGCCAGGTGGCGCAGGACGACGCCGCGGCGCATGTCGACGCGGATGGCGGATCCGGAGGCGTCGTGCTCGGTGACGGAGTCGGTGGAGACCAGGTCCATGGGGCGGGCCCGGAAGCGGTACTTCGCGGAGGTCAGGGCGCCCACGGGGCAGATCTGGATGATGTTGCCCGAGAAGTAGGAGGCGAAGGGGCGCCCGGAGGCGTCCAGGTCCTCGCGGCCGGCGCCCAGGTCGGGGCCGTAGTCGGTGCCGTCGGAGGCGCCGGGCTCGCCGCCGGGGCCGGTCAGGTCGCCCAGGGCGCTCAGGGAGGGGACGCCGCGGATCGTCTGGAGGTCGGCGTCGAGCGGCTCCTGGGTCGGCTCGGTGTGGAAGTCCAGGACGCGGGCGTCGAAGCGCCCGATCTGCTCGGAGTACAGGCCCCCGGTGTGCTCGGGGTCGCCGTCCATGTCGAAGGAGGGGTGCCCGCCTCCGCGGCCCTGGAGGGCGATGAAGGGGTCACCGGGGATCTGATCGGCGAAGCGCACGCAGCGCTGGCACAGGATGCAGCGGTCGCGGTCCAGCAGGATGTTGCTGGTCAGTCGCAACGGCTTGGGGAAGGTGCGCTTGACATCGGTGAAGCGGGTGGCGGACTGGGCTCCGGAGGCCATGAGCTCCAGGGCCTGGTTCTGCAGGGGGCACTCGCCGCCCTTGTCGCACACCGGGCAGTCCAGCGGGTGGTTGATGAGGAGGAACTCCATGGTGCCGGCCTGGGCCTTGGCGGCGACCTCGCTGGTGGCCTGGGTGGAGATCTCCATGCCCTCCATGGCGGTCATGGCGCAGGAGGGCTGGGGCTTGGGCATGGGCCGCACGACGCCGTCGCGCCCCGGCATGGCCACCTCCACCAGGCACTGGCGGCAGTTGGCAGACGGCGCGAGCAGCGGGTGGTCGCAGAAGCGCGGGATGCGCACGCCGACCTGCTCGGCGGCGCGGATGAGGAGGGTCCCCTTCTCGACCTCGACGGGGAGTCCGTCGATGGTCATGTGGACCATCTCGGGGGCCGGGGGCGCCGCGGGTGCGGAGCTCTTGGTGGTCGTCTCAGCAGTCATGGCTCACCGTGCGCTTTCGAAGACGGAGGAGGCGGCGTAGGGGAAGAGCTCACCGGCGGCGGCGGTGTAGCCGGCCTCGAACTCCTCGCGGAACCGCTTGATGCCGGTCAGGACCGGGGTGGCGGAGGCGTCACCCAGGGCGCAGAAGGAGCGCCCGGCGATGTTGGAGGCGATGGACTCGAGCTTCTCGACGTCGCCGGGCAGTCCGCGCCCGGCCTCCAGGCGCAGCATGATCTGACGCATCCAGTAGGTGCCCTCGCGGCAGGGGGTGCACTTGCCGCAGGACTCGTGCTGGTAGAACTCGGTCCAGCGGGTGACCACGCGCACCACGGAGACGGTCTCGTCGAAGACCTGCAGGGCGCGGGTTCCCAGCATGGAGCCGGCCTCGGCCACGGACTCGTAGTCCAGGGGGACGTCGAGCTCGTCGGGGCCGAAGATCGGTGTCGAGGAGCCCCCCGGCACCCAGAACTTCAGCTCGTGGCCGGGGCGGATGCCGCCGGAGAGCTCGATGAGCTCGCGCATGGTGATGCCGAAGGGGGCCTCGTACTGGCCGGGGTGGGCCACGTGGCCGGAGACGGAGAAGATGCCGTGGCCCTTGGACTTCTCGGTGCCCATGGTGGAGTACCACTGGGCGCCGCGGGCCAGGATCTCCGGGACCGAGGCGATGGTCTCGACGTTGTTGACCACCGTGGGGCGGGCGTAGAGGCCGGCGACGGCGGGGAAGGGCGGCTTGAGGCGGGGGTGGCCGCGGCGGCCCTCCAGGGAGTCCAGCAGGGCGGTCTCCTCACCGCAGATGTAGGCGCCGGCCCCGGCGTGGGCGGTGATGCGCAGCGGCTGCTGACCGTCGAGCCCGAAGCCGGTGTCCAGCAGGCCGGACTCGGTGGCCTCGCGCACGGCGCTGAGCAGGCGGCGGTAGACGTGGGGGACCTCGCCGCGCAGGTAGACGAAGGCGTGGTCGCCGCCGATGGCGCGCGAGGTGATGGCGATGCCCTCGATGAGCGCCTGCGGGTTGGACATGATCGTGGGGATGTCCTTGCAGGTGCCCGGCTCGGACTCGTCGGCGTTGACCACGAGGTAGCGCGGGCCGCCGTCGACCGGGGGCAGGAAGGACCACTTCAGACCGGTGGGGAATCCGGCGCCGCCGCGCCCGCGCAGGCCGGAGTCCTTGATGAGGGTGATGAGGTCCTCGCTGCTGAGGGTCTTGGCCTGCTTCAGGCCCTCGTATCCGCCGTGGTCGAGGTAGGCCTGCAGGGTCCAGGAGCGCTCCTGGTCCCACAGGTCGCTCAGGACCGGGGTGAGGGTCCCCGGCGCGGTGTAGGTGGCGGTGTCACTCACTTGGTCTCCTCCTTCGGCGCGGTCCAGCCCTGCTCGCGGGCGATGCGCAGGCCGCGCAGGGTCGGCTCACCGGGGCCGCGCCCCTCATCGGTGCGACCGTCCTCGAAGCCGGCCAGCAGGCGCTCGTTCTCGCGGAAGGTGGGGACGGTCTCGGGGCCACGGGTGGGAACGACGTCCTCGCCGCGCTCGAGGGCCTTGATCATGGCGACGGCGGAGTCGGGGGTCTGGTTGTCGAAGAACTCCCAGTTGACCATGACGACGGGGGCGTAGTCGCAGGCGGCGTTGCACTCGACGCGCTCGAGGCTGATGGTGCCGTCCTCGCTGGTCTCCTCGGCGCCCAGGCCGGTGTGCTCGGTGACCGCCGACCAGATCTCGTCCCCACCCATGACGGCGCACAGGGCGTTGGTGCACACGCCCACGTGGTAGGTGCCCACCGGGTGGCGGCGGAACTGGCTGTAGAAGGTGGCCACGGCGCTGACCTCGGCCCGCTCCAGGCCGAGCCTGGCGGCGCACAAGGCGATGCCGGCCGGCGAGACGTAGCCGTCCACGGACTGGATGAGGTGGAGCATCGGGATGAGGGCGCTGCGCTCCTTGCCCGCCGGGTAGCGGGCGATGATCCGCTCAATGTCGTCCTGGAGGCCCTGGGCGACCTCGGCGCTGTAGCCGGCGGCGACGGCGGCTTGCGCGACGGTGCCCACCGGGCCGACCGCGCTGACGGTCGCGATGGTCTCGACGGCTGGGTTGACTGCGTTCTCGGTGGTGCTCATCAGCGGTCCACGCCTCCCAGGACGGGGTCGATGGAGGCCAGGGTGGGCACGAGGTCGGCGATCATGCCGCCCTCCCCCATCATGGCCAACGACTGCAGGTTGGAGAAGGAGGGGTCACGGAAGTGGACCCGGTAGGGGCGGGTGCCGCCGTCGGAGACGGCGTGGACGCCCAGGATCCCCTTGGCGTGCTCGACGGTCTGGTAGACCTGCCCGGCCGGGACCCTGAAGCCCTGGGTCACCAGCTTGAAGTGGTGGATGAGGGACTCCATGGAGCTGCCCATGATCTCGCGCACGTGCTCCAGGGACTGGCCCTGGCCGTCGGTGGCGATGGACATGCGTGCGGGCCAGGCGATGGTCGGGTCGGCCACCATCGTGGTGTTGGAGGGGTCGTCGCCGCGGGCGGCGATCTCGTCGAGGCGGTCCAGGCACTGGGAGACGATCTTGAGGGACTCGTAGGCCTCGTCCAGGCGGATGCGCAGGCGGTTGTAGCAGTCGGAGACCCGGTAGGTGGGGACCCGGAAGTCGTAGGTCTCGTAGCCGCAGTAGGGGTTGGATCGCCGCAGGTCCAGCGGGTAGCCGGCCGCTCGCAGGCACGGCCCGGTCAGGCCCAGGGCGAGCCCTCCGGCGAGGCTGATCTCCCCCACGCCGATGAAGCGGGACTTGAGGATCGGGTTCTCCAGGAGCAGCAGCTCGAGCTCGTGGATGTCCTTCTTCATGTCCGGCATGACCGAGCGCACGAACTCGGTGAAGCCCTCGGGGATGTCCTGGGCCAGCCCCCCGGGGCGGATGTAGGCGTGGTTCATGCGCAGCCCGGAGACCATCTCGAAGGCCTTGAGGATGTTCTCGCGGCAGCGGAAGGCGATGGTCATGAGCGTGGTGCCGCCCAGCTCGTTGCCCCCGGTGCCCACGGCCACGACGTGGGAGGCGATGCGGTTGAGCTCCATGAGCAGCACGCGGGTGACGGTGGCCTTCTCGGGGATGTCGTCGGTGATGCCCAGGAGCTTCTCGACGGCGAGCGCGTAGCCGACCTCCTGGAAGAAGGGGGCCACGTAGTCCATGCGGGTCACGAAGGTCTCGCCCTGCACCCAGGTGCGGTACTCCATGTTCTTCTCGATACCGGTGTGCAGGTAGCCGGTTCCGACACGGACCTCGGTGACGACCTCGCCGTCGGCCTCCAGGACCAGGCGCAGCACGCCGTGGGTGGAGGGGTGGACCGGGCCCATGTTGAGGACGATCCGGTCGTTGCGCAGGCGGTCGGCCTCGTCGCGCTCGGCGATCTGGGCGACGACGTCGTCCCAGTCCCCGCCGCTGACGGTGAACTGCTCGGCGCCGGAGGACAGCTCGTCCGTAGCGGGGCCGGAGGCGCGGAAGGTGCTTGTCGTGCTCATCAGCGGTAGGACCTCCGGGTGTCGGCGGGCGGGGTCTGGGCGCCCTTGTACTCGACGGGGATGCCGCCCAGCGGGTAGTCCTTGCGCTGGGGGTGGCCCACCCAGTCGTCGGGCATGGCGGTGCGGGTCAGGTGGGGGTGGCCGTCGAAGACGATGCCCATGAGGTCCCAGGTCTCACGCTCGTGCCAGTCGTTGCCGGGGTAGAGGGAGACGAGGGAGGGCACGTGCGGGTCCGAGTCGGGGCAGGCGACCTGAAGGCGCAGCTGGCGCCCTCCGTGGGTCAGGCTCATGAGCTGGATGCAGGCGTGCAGCTCGCGCCCGGTCAGCTCGGGGTAGTGGACTCCGCTGACGCCCAGGCACAGCTCGAAGCGCAGGTCCTGGTCGTCGCGCAGGGGGCGCGCGACGTCGAGCAGGTGCTCTCGGGCGATGAACAGGGTGAGCTCGTCGTGCTCGATGACGACCTTCTCGATGGCGGCGGCCGGGTCGATGCCGGCCTCCTGGAGGTCCTCGACGAGGGCGTCGACGACGCCGTCGAACCAGTCGCCGTAGGGACGCGCGGCGGCGGGGGCGAGGGTGACGACGCTGCGGTGCTCGCCGTAGCCGGTGGTGTCGCCGGCGTCGGAGGCGCCGAACTGGCCGGTGGGGGCGGCGATGACCTCCAGGCGCAGCTCGGGGCGCACGGGGGTGCCGGCGACCTCGGGGACGGCGGGGACCGCCGAGACCTCGGGGATCTCGGGCAGGGCGTCGGAGCCCGAGTCGTGTCCCGGAGCGTTCTTCTCACTCATGCCAGCAGGCCCTTCATCTCATGGGTGGGGGTGGCCGACAGGGCGGCGGCCTCGACGGCGCGGGCGATCTCCTCGCGGTGCTTGAACAGCGGCTTCTTCTCGATCTGGCGGGTGAGCTCGAGCATGGCGTTGAGGAGCATCTCGGGGCGCGGCGGGCAGCCCGGCAGGTAGATGTCCACCGGGACGATGTGGTCGCAGCCCTGGACGACGGCGTAGTTGTTGAAGATGCCTCCCGACGAGGCGCAGGCCCCCATGGAGATGACCCACTTGGGCTCGGGCATGGAGTCGTAGACATTGCGCACGATCGGGGCCATCTTGTGGGAGACGCGGCCCGAGACGATCATGACGTCGGCGTGGCGCGGGGAGGCGCGGAAGACCTCCCAGCCGAAGCGGGCCATGTCGAAGCGGGGGGTGCCGGCGGCCATCATCTCGATGGCGCAGCAGGCCAGGCCCATGGTGACGGGCCACATGGAGCGGGCCTGGGCCAGGCCCGCGAGCTTCTCGACGGTGGTCAGCAGGAAGCCCGGGCTGTCCACCTCGGCGGCAGCGGCGGCGTGGGGGTCATTGCGTTTGGAGGGGATGGACGCCATGAAGGCGTTGTGCTTTTTCATGCTCTTCACTGCTGTGTACTCCTTGAGATCGTCGGGCTGGGTCCTCGCCGGTCAGAGCCGCCTCAGTCCCAGTCCAGTCCGCCGCGACGCCACTCGAGGATGTAGGGCACGGTGATGAGGCCGATGAACAGGACGGCCGCTCCCAGCCCGAAGAACCCCAGGCGCCCGAAGGCCGTGGCCCAGGGGTAGAGGAAGACCACCTCGACGTCGAAGATGATGAAGGTCATGCCCACCAGGTAGAAGGAGACGGGGAAGCGCCCGTGCTCGGTGTTGGCGGGGGTGGGGTCGATGCCGCACTCGTAGTTGGCCACCTTGACCCGGTTGCGCCGGGCGGGGCTGATGATGGCGCTCATGGCCAGGCCGCCGACGGCCACCAGGAGGGCCAGTGCGGCCATGATGAGCAGGGAGGCGTAGGGGTTCATGCTTCCGGCACCATCCTTGTCAGGAGCTGGATGAAGTGGTCGATTCCGTCACCGCCGCGGCGCTCCCACCCGTCGGACAGGAGCTTGGTGACGAGCTTCATGAGGCGCTTGCGCGGCAGCCCGTAGCGGGTGCACAGACGCATGACCTCGGGGTGCTCGATGAGGGCGACGAAGACACGGCCGAGCGTGTAGTAGCCGCCCATCTCGGAGCTGAGGGCCTTGGGGTACTGGGCCAGGACCTGCTCGCGGCCCGAGGTGGTCGTGCGGGCACCGGCCTGGGCGGCGGCCTGGGCGGCCAGGCGTCCGGACATGAGGGCCTGGGCGATGCCCTCGCCGTTGAAGGGCGAGACCATGCCGCCTGCGTCGCCCAGCAGCATGAGGCCGTCGGCGTAGTGCGGCTTGCGGTTGAAGGCCATGGGCAGGGCGGCGCTGACCAGGCCGCCGACCTGGTTCTCCTGGGTGAAGCCCCATGAGGCCGGGACGTTGTCCATCCAGCGGTTGAACACGGCGCGGTAGTCGATGGAGGTGGCCTGGGCGCGCGAGGAGACCGAGCCGAGCCCGACGTTGACCAGCCCCTCCCCCACGGACCAGATCCAGCCGTAGCCGGGCAGGAGGTCGGACTTGCCGGGCGTGCCGTCCCACAGCTCGAGGCGGGACTCCATCCAGGCGTCCTTGGCGCGCGGGGAGCGGAAGTAGGCGCGCACGGCCACGCCCATGGGACGACGCTCGTTCTTGATGCGCCCGACGGCGGTGGCCAGACGGGCCGAGACCCCTCCGGCGTCGACGACCAGCGGGGCGGTGAAAGTGGTGGGCCCCTCGATGCCGGGGTAGGCGACCCGGTTGGTGGGGCGGGCCTCGACACCGGTGACGCGGCCGGTGGGCGAGGTGACGGGGCCGGTGACGGTGACGCCGGTGAGCAGGCGGGCGCCGGCCGCGGCGGCGTGCTCGGCCAGGTCGCGGTCGAGCAGGGCGCGGGGACGGGCCATCCCGTAGGAGGGGAAGGAGGCCTGCTCCGGCCAGGGGAAGTGGAGGAGGTGTCCGCCGCCGATGACGCGCAGGCCCCGGTTGCGCTGCCAGCCGGAGGTGTCCACGCCCATGGAGACGAGCTCGCGTACGGCCGAGGGGGTCAGGCCGTCCCCGCAGACCTTGTCACGGCCGAGCTCCTGCTTCTCCAGGAGGATGACATCGAGACCGAGAGTGGCCATGTGGTAGGCCGCCGAGGATCCGGCCGGCCCCGCCCCGACGACGATGACGTCGGCAGTGGCTGAGGCGCTGGACTGGGCGGCTGCCTGAGTCACTCGACCTTCCCTCCTCGGCACTTCTGGTACGGCGGGCGTTGTCATAGGCATCACAGCTGGCACCGTAATGCAGGCCCCGCGCTCGGCGGAGCCTGTGCCGACTGTACCCAGGGGGCGAACGCCTCCATGACAAGACCGCCGACGGAGGCGACGAACAGAGGTTTTCGTTGCTGTGACGGCAATGTTCAGGAAACTCCCCACCTCACCGAAGGATGGCGGCACCCCAGAATTACGCTGCAAGTGAGTAACGAATTTCAACACCGTCGGACGGGACCTGGGTCCTAGGGCGCCAACGAGTCGGTCAGGAGCGGTTGCCGGCACGCCTCGACGGCGATGCAGCGGCCGGGATTTGCGATGATGACTCCATGAGCCGATCCCCCCTTCGAGCCAGCCTCGCCAAGGACCCGCGTGAGGTCGCCGGGATGTTCGACGCCGTCGCGCGGCGTTACGACCTGTCCAATGACGTGATGAGCCTGTTCCAGGTGCACATGTGGCGCCGGGTGACGTGCGCGGCCGTCGCCGCGAGACCGGGGACGCGCGTCCTGGACCTGGCCGCCGGGACCGGCACCTCCTCGGTGGAGTACGCCGCCGACGGCGCCGAGGTCGTGGCCTGCGACTTCTCCACGGGCATGGTGGCCGAGGGCAAGCGCCGCCACCCCGAGATCGCCTTCGTGGCCGGGGACGCCACGGCGCTGCCCTTCGCCGATGAGAGCTTCGACGTCGTCACCATCTCCTACGGGCTGCGCAACGTGCAGGACACGGCGCGGGCGCTGTCGGAGATGCGCCGGGTGACGGTTCCGGGCGGGCGGATCGTCATCGCGGAGTTCTCCACCCCGGCCTGGCCGGCCTTCCGTCCTCTGTACCGCTTCTACCTGGGCAGCGCCCTGCCGGCCGCCGCCCGTCTGGTCTCATCGAACACCGCGGCCTATGACTACCTGGGCGAGTCGATCCTGGCCTGGCCGGACCAGAGGGAGCTGGCCGGTCTCATGCAGGAGGCCGGTTGGCGGGGCGTGGGCTACAAGAACCTCTCCGGCGGGATCGTCGCGGTCCACCGGGCCACGCGACCCCTGCGCGCCCGGGGCGAGCAGTGAACGCTGCTCCGAGCACCGCCCAGGGGCCGACGTCGTGAGGGCGGAGCACTGCCTGGCCGACCCGCCGCGCCTGTCCTTCCGCACCCACGAGCTGCCCGAGGGCGCGCTGGAGGGGCTCGCCCTCATCGACCTGCTGGCGGGCCGTGAGGATGTCAGCTCCTGGGTGCACGAAGGGCGCGGACTCATCGGCCTGGGCCGCGTCCTGGTGATCGAGGCCGCCGGGGCGGATCGCATCGAGGCGCTGAGGGCCGCGTGGCGGGCCGTCGTCGGCGCGGCCTGGTGGCGCGATGCGCTGGTCCGCCCCGGGACGGGGCCGGTGGCCCTGGGTGTGATCACCTTCTCCCCCGCCTCGCAGCAGTCCTCAGTCCTGGTGGTTCCCGAGGTCGTCGTCGGGTGCGACGGCTCCGGCACCTGGTTGACGACCGTGGTACCCGTAGCTGCCGACGGTGCGGAGCCGGAGCACCCGGATCCTGAGATCCGCCTGGGGGCGATGGTGGCGGAGGCGCGCACCGTGATCGGCCGGGAGCAATCCGGCGACGACGGGGACTCCGGCGGCACCACCACCGTTGAGGCCGGGGCTCTCAGCGAGGAGCAGTGGTGCCGGGCGGTGTCCGCCACGCAGGAGCGGATGCGTGCCGGGCGGGCCCGCAAGGTGGTCCTGGCCCGTGACGTTCTGGCCTACCCGGGCGCGCCGCTAGCCACCGGCACGGTGCTGCGGCGCCTGGCCCGCGACTACCCCTCCACCTGGGTCTTCGCCGTCGACCAGATGGTGGGGGCCAGCCCTGAGCTGCTGATGCGCCTGCGGGACCGACGCCTCATCAGCAGGGTGCTGGCCGGTACGGCACGCCGGCACGCCGGCGAGGACGCCCTGGCGACGGCGCGCCTGGCGTCCTGGCTGGAGGGCTCGGAGAAGAACAACCGGGAGCACGAGCTGGCCCGGGACTCGGCGATCACGGCGCTGGAGCCGCTGTGCTCAGTGGTGGAGGCCCCGGCCCGCTTCGTCCTGACGCTGCCGAATGTGCTGCACCTGGCCAGTGATGTCACCGGGGTCGTCGCCGGGGACACCGGGGCACTGGCGCTGGTGGACGCGCTGCACCCGACGGCGGCCGTGTGCGGGACACCGACGCAGGCTGCCGCGCGCCTGATCGAGGAGGCCGAGTCCATGGACCGGGGGCGTTACGCCGGGCCCGTGGGCTGGGTCGACTGGCATGGCGAGGGCGAGTGGTGCATCGCGCTGCGCAGCGCCCAGCTGCCCGCAGGAGGTCCTGGACCGCAGTCCCCCGCGAGAGTGTTCGGGGGCGGCGGCATCATGCCGGACTCCGAGCCGGTCGACGAGCTGGCGGAGACGATCGCCAAGATGCGCCCCATGCTGGGTGCCCTGAACGTGCGTCTCTGAGG
This sequence comes from Actinomyces sp. oral taxon 171 str. F0337, assembly GCF_005696555.1. NCBI lineage: Bacteria > Bacillati > Actinomycetota > Actinomycetes > Actinomycetales > Actinomycetaceae > Actinomyces > Actinomyces sp. oral taxon 171. Next base: position 2,452,836 of record NZ_CP040005.1, read on the forward strand.
CCTCTCCGAGCGGGTAGCGCGTCAGGAGTCCTTGCGCTCGGCCAGGGTCACGTCGATGTCCTGCTTCTTGGAGTCGCGGATGACCGTGAGCTTGACCTTGTCGTTGGCGGAGTACTGGCGTACGTAACCGGTCAGCGCCGACCCCTGGGAGGTGGTCTTGCCATCGATGGCGATGATGACGTCGTCTTTCTTCAGGCCGGCCTTGTCTGCGGGTGAGCCGCCCTCGACCAAGACGACCTTGGCACCGGCGCGCATCTCGCCGTCGACCTCGGCGCCACCGGTCTCCACCTTAACGCCCAGGTAGGCGTGGGTGGCCGTGCCGGACTTGATGAGCTGCTTGGCGACCTTGTCCGCCAGCTTGACGGGAATGGCGAAGCCGATGCCGATGCTTCCCGAGCCGCCCTCACCGCCACTGGAGCTCCCCATGGTGGCGATGGAGCTGGTGATCCCGATGACCCGCCCCTTCTCGTCGAAGAGCGGCCCGCCGGAGTTGCCGGGGTTGATGGCGGCGTCGATCTGGATGGCGTTGGTGTAGACCGCCGAGGACGGGGAGCCTCCTCCTGAGCCGTCCTCACTCTGGGAGTTGATGACAGGACGGTCCAGGGCCGAGATGATGCCGGTGGTGACGGTGGAGGACAGGCCCAGCGGGTTACCGATGGCCATGACGTCCTGACCGGTGGCCAGCTTGTCGGAGTCGCCGAGCTGGGCGACGGTGAGGTTGTCGGGGGCGTCCTTGAGCTGGATGACCGCCAGGTCAGTGGCAGGGTCGGTACCGGTGGGCTCGGCCTCGTAGACGCGGCCATCGGCCAGCGTCACCAGGATCTGCGAGGCACCCGCCACCACATGGTTGTTCGTGATGATGTGCCCCTCCTTGTCGAAGATGACTCCGGACCCCAGGGCCTTGCCGTTGCCGGTGGTGATGGCGATGGACACGACGGCATTGGACACCGCGGCCGAGACGGCCTCCCAGTCGGGGGCCTGACCGGTGCTGTCGACGGTCTGGGTCGTGTCACCGGTGGCGATCGCGGTGGGCGCGGCCGAGGAGTGCGATGCGGCGTTCCCACCGCGAGCGTCCATGTAGTTGACCGCCACGACGGCACCACCGGCGCCCAGCAGGGAGGCGACCACCACAGAGGCCACGAGGGCGAACCAGCCCGGCCCGCGGCGCCTCTTGGTGTCTCTCTCACTGCCTGCGGCCTTCGAGGTCGCGTAGAAGGACTCCCCGGTGGGGGCGCCGGGCGCCGCGTAGCCACCGGGCGTCGTCGGGACGGTCGTGTAGGGCGAGCCGAAATAGGCCTGCTGCTCCTGAGAGGCGGGGTACTGGCCCTGGTGATAAGGCTGCTGCTGAGGCTGCGACTGGGACTCCTGGTACGACTGCTGCTGGGGCTGGTACTGCCCCTGGGCGGAGTCAGCGTAGGCCGACGCGGACCGGTCGGCGGGCAGCTGCGAGGTGGGCGGCTCGGTGGGCAGCTGCCGGGTGTCGTTCCAGCGCTGCGCGTCTGCGCTCTGAGGCGGGACCGGCTCGGGGCGAGGACCGTCGGCGGCGTGGGCCTGAGACGGGTCCTCGTAGCCGACCTGGTTCTCCTGGTTCTCAGTCGAGCGCTGGGCCTCGCTGCCGGAGACCGCCGCACCCGGGCCGCTCTGGCTGCCGACGGACCAGGAGTCGACACCGGAGTGACTGTCGTCTGCCGCCGCTCCGGGCTCAGTGGGCCGGTGGGCCTCCGGGTTCGCCTCGTCGTATCCGCTCATCTGTGCTCCTCCTCGGGCGTGTCGCCCTCTCCAGATCCACGGGTAGACAACACCCGGGCTCTGTACCGTTTCCGATGATTCCCTGAGGCTGTGCTGTGGATCGTGTGACCGTTGTGTCGCAGCGGACTGGGAGTCCGGCGGTGGGTTCGGGGTGAGCCGAGCCGTCTTCCGCGGGTCCTATGCCGCTGGCTGCTGTTCATCTCTATCGTTATTCATGTTGTCACGGCGTGAGGACCGTGCCTCGTGGTCTCCCAGACGACGACGCTCAGGCCGTCGACTGGCTCGGCCAAGAGCCTCCGGAGGGCCGCGACATCATCGGGGACATGGACCCGGGCCCCCAGGGCGGTGGCCAGTGCAGCAATACTCGCACACTGGGGGGCGGTGAAAAGCCGTTCAAACCGACCAGACGGCGTGGTGTGGGCGTACTCAAGGTGGGAGAAGATCGCACCCCCGCCGTCGTCGACGACGATCACCTGCAGGTCGGGCTCCTCCTCACGCACGCCCCGGCTCATGGACATGGCGTCGTGGAGGAAGGCGAGATCTCCCATCACGGCACGAACCGGTCGACCCGAGGCCATCCACAGTCCGATGCCGGTGGCGATGGTGCCGTCGATGCCCGCCAGGCCGCGGTTCGCAACAGCCTTCGGGGCGGCGCCACCGGGCTGGGCGAGTCGGTCCAGGCGCCGCACCGTCATGGAGGAGCCCAGCAGGAGGGTGGGGGTGTCGGGAGCCAGGCTCGCCTCCCACGCGGCCCGGACCACGGCGTCGGCGCTGCTGAAGCGGCCCGGATCAGGAAGATCCGCCACGGCCTGGCGCCAGGAGTCGGTCCAGGCCGCATCGGCCCGTTCCAGACCGAGGGCGGCGACCAGCCGGACCGCCTGGAGGGCGACGTCGTCGACAGGCTCCTGATCGGGACCGTCGACGGGGATGATCCGTCGGGCCCGCCCGGGGACGTCGGTCCACCGGGCGTGCTCGGTCAGGACGGTGATATCGAGGTCCTCGCGCCCCAGGAGCGCGGTGACGGATCGACTGAGGCTGGGGTGGCCGAGGACGAGGAGGTGATCGGTGCGCTCAGTGAGCGCAAGGCCCGCCGGGGTACCCAGCAGCTCGGCGTAACGGATCAGGGCCTGGGTGCCGCTGCGGGCCTGGGAGGTGGGTTCGGCCAGGAGCGGCCAGTCGAGGTGCTCGGCCAGAGACCTGGCCAGGGCACCGACGGCCGGGTGGGCGGTGTCGCCGGCGACGACGAGCCCCCTCCCCACCGATGGGGAGCCGTGGCCGGCCTGCTGGCGATCATCGACCACCAGGGCGCGGGCCGGTACCGCTGCCCGGGAAGCCGTGGCCGCCGGCGGGCCAAGCCGCGTCGGAACAGCCGGCACTGCGCCGTCCGCCGTCAGGGGCGGGCGGAAGCGGGCGTTGATCTGAACCGGCCCGCGATCCCGACTGAGGGCCCCGGTGGCCGCGACGACGGCGCGGCGCACCTGCCCTGTGATGGCGGCGTCGGCCGCACCGTCTCCGAGGTCGGCGGCCAGGTCGGCGGGCAGGTCGATGCCCAGGCGCAGGGCCGGTGCGAAGAGCCCGGTCTGTTCGGTGGTCTGGCTGGCGCCGGTGCCGACCAGCTCATGGGGACGGTCTGCGCTGATGACAAGCAGGGGGATGCCGGCGGCGTCGGCCTCGCTGACGGCCGGGTGGAGGTTGGAGACGGCCGTCCCCGAGGTGGTCACGACGGCGGCGCAGCGACTGTGCCCGGTCAGGGCGTGGGCGCGGGCGGCCCCCAGGGCGATGAAGCCTGCGCTGCGCTCATCCAGGACGACGCGCAGTCGTAGGTGCCCGGCGTCGGCGGCATCCGCCAGGGCATCCGCCAGCGGGGCGCTGCGCGATCCCGGGCACAGGACGATCTCACGCACACCCTCGACCAAGAGGGCCGCCACGAGGCTGCGGGCGTCGGCCATGGCGGGCGGGAGCTGCGAGCTCTCCGGGAAGTCGGTCACAGGGGCGAGGATACGAGAGCACGCGGCCTGCTCTGTGCTGCGATTAGTCACAGTAGGACGGCCCGGTGAGCCCACCGCACGGTTCGGGCAGGGGCTACAGCGGCAGCCCGGCCACGGCCCGGCTCGGATCGCGGGCCTCGCGCTGGCGGCGGGCGTGCAGGGCACCGGCCAGGTGCAGCAGGCGCGTCTGCCAGTGCCTGGTGAGGTAGGGCCCCGCCTTGACCTCGCTCAGGAGACGCTCGGAGACGGGGGTGGCGGCGTCAAGACGCAGGCTCCCGTTGCTGGGAAGAACGCTGGGGTCGGCGACGTCCTGGCTGAGCAGGCGCAAGGTCCCCAGGCCGCAGGCGTGGCTGAGGGACGGCAGGCTGAAGGCGAGGGTGGCGCCAGTCATGATGCCCACGGAGGTGTCCAAGGCGGAGGAGACGACCGCGGGCAGTCCGAGGCGCTCGGCCATGTCCAGGGCCCGGTGCACCCCGCCCAGCGGGGCCACCTTGAGGATGGCGACGTCGGCGGCGCGCCGGTGGACGATCTCCATGGGATTGGCCGATAGCCGGATCGACTCGTCCGCGGCGATGGGCACATCGACGGTGCGGCGCAGGTCGGCCAGGTCGTGGACGGTGGCGCAGGGCTGTTCGACGTACTCCAGTCCTCCGGCGGCCCGGTCCATGAGGGGCAGGTTCTCACGGGCGGCGTCCAGGTCCCAGGCGCCGTTGACGTCGATGCGCACCTTCCCGGAACGCCCCAGGGCCGAGCGGACCGCCTCGAGGCGCTCCAGGTCCGACGAGCGCTTGTCACTGCTGCCGCTGACCTTGACCTTGGCGGTCCTGGCTCCGGAGACCCGCACCAGCTCGGCAGCGTCCTCGGCGCCGACCTCGGGGACGGTGACGTTGACGGAGACGGTCTCGCGGTAGCGGGGAAGGACGGAGTTTCCCAGGGCCTGGGACAGCCCGGAGGCGAGCCATGGAGCACTGGCCTCCGACCCGTAGTCCCAGAACGGCGCGACCTCACCCCAGCCCCCGGGGCCGTGGAGCAGGACGCCGTCGCGACGGGTGATGCCGCGAAACGGTGTCGTCAGGGGGATGTCCCAGACGACGACGCGGTCGATGCGATCCAGCAGACCGGTGGAGTCCTGAGCATGGAGAGAGGCGATGTCGATCTCGCCGTTGGCATGCTGTTGGTCCGGACTCACGGGCAACAGAATACGCATGATCTTCAATCAACATGATGAAACCGGAACAAGGGTGGCGGGCCCCACCTCAACGAACGCCCGAACGGGAGCCGTACGACGTCGTCGGCCGGAGACCCGCTCCCCTGCCGGTTCCGCCGCTTCAGTCCGCCGATCAGTCGCCCAGGGTGGCGACCATGACCGCCTTGATGGTGTGCATGCGGTTCTCGGCCTGGTCGAAGACGATGGAGGCCTCGGACTCGAAGACGTCGTTGGTGACCTCGACGCCGTCCATGCCGGTGGCCTGGAAGATCTCCTCACCCACGGTCGTGTTGCGGTCGTGGTAAGCGGGCAGGCAGTGCATGAACCTGGCCTGCGGACCGGCGATCTCCATGAGCGAGGCGTTGACCTGGTAGGGGCGCAGCAGGGCGATGCGCTCGTCCCAGACCTCCTTGGGCTCACCCATGGAGACCCAGATGTCGGTGTGGATGAAGTCGACGCCGGCAACGCCCTCCTCGACCGACTCGGTCAGGGTGACGCGGGCACCGGTGGAGTCGGCGAGCCGGCGGGCGGCCGCGACGCACTCGTCGTCGGGCCACAGCTCCTTGGGAGCCACGATGCGCACGTCAGCGCCCAGGAGCGCACCGTTGACGAGCAGCGAGCGCCCCATGTTGAAGCGGGCGTCGCCGATGTAGGCGTAGGAGATCTCGCCGGCGGGCTTGCCGGCGTGCTCAAGCATCGTCAGGGAGTCGCACAGCATCTGGGTGGGGTGCCACTCGTCGGTCAGACCGTTCCACACCGGCACGCCGGACAGGGCGGCGAGCTCCTCGACCTTGGACTGCTTGTCACCGCGGTACTCGATGCCGTCGAACATGCGGCCCAGGACCCGGGCGGTGTCCGCCACGGACTCCTTGTGACCCATCTGGGAGCCCGAGGGGTCCAGGTAGGTGACGTGGGCGCCCTGGTCGTGGGAACCGACCTCGAAGGAGCAGCGGGTGCGCGTCGAGGTCTTCTCGAAGACGAGGGCGATGTTCCTGCCTTCCAGGTGACGAACCTCCTGTCCGGCCTTCTTGGCCGCCTTGAGCTGGGCGGCCAGCTCGATGAGCGCCATCCACTCGGCGGGGGTGAAGTCGAGCTCCTTGAGGAAGCTGCGGCCCTTGAGGCCGGCGAGGACGGTGGGGTCTGGAGCGGCGAGCGCGGTCATAAGGGTCCTTTCAGTGCGGTAAGCCGGGATGATGGTGAGGCACGCTCCTCGCCCGCACCGACCGCTGCCGTCAGTGCGAGACGTCTCCCACAGGCTTTGTAGAATGACTCAAACGGTTGAATCCACGATCAGGCCGATCAGAAGGGAATCCATGAGCAGGACCGGCACGGGACAAGGCGAGACAGGACGCGGTCGTTGGAGGCCTGTCACCCCCGTCTCCGCGATGGTGGTGGGTCGCCTGCTCCTCGGAGTGCCCGGCGTCATCGGGCTGACGGTGATCGTGCTGACCTGGTCCGCTATGACCGGGGCCAGCCTGGGACTCGGCCGGGCGGTCCTGTTCTCCCTGGTGGCGGTGGCCGTGCGCGAGGCCGTCGACGCCTCCGCGCACCGGCTCATCATGCGGGCCTGGCGCTCCCGGGACGCTCATGGTCTCCTGCTGACTCTCGTTGCCGTGGTCTGCCCCGCACTCGCCGGGTTCTTGGCAACCCGGCTCCTCGCTCCGGCGTCGACGACGGCGCTGACGGTTCTCACATGGCTGCCGTTCATGGCCTTCGTCGCCGTCATTGAGAGACCGTGGGACACCTCGCTCGGCTATGACGCCATCGAGGAGCGCGCCCACCAGCCCCAGCCGATCCCGCCGGAGTACGTCACCGCCGACTTCCGCGACGGCCGCCGGCACGTTCCCGAGCTCAGCCGGGTCGCACTGAGCCGGACAGCGCCGTAGGCACCCGACCGCCTCGCACCGACCAGGTCAGCACTCAGTTGATCGGCGCCGCGCAGAATCCGCAATGCCTTTCATCTTGCGTGCGACATCAGGATGAATGCTACCTCCAAGGAGTTGCCCAACCGGTTGAGGGTGCAGTGGCCTGGAGCGATCAAACAGACGCGAATGATGAATATCATTCACAGCGCGATTACAAAGATGCAACTTTGACTCGTAGATAAAAGCTCCACCCAAATTTGTAAAGAGCTTACTGTCAGTAACCCACTGATGGGGAGAGGTTCTGACCAGCCGATTATCGATGGGACGAGAGCACCGGCAGGCGCCATCATCTACGCAAAGAGAATTGTTTTGCGAACGCGATAAATAAACTTCACCCCAAATAAGGCGCACAGAAAGAAAACTAGCAACCCAAAAACGCCACACCTTCCAGCCCGCACGTATTTCATGACTGAAGATAGTCCACGAGAAAGGCTCCAGCGGCAACATCAAGGACAGCCGATCCCACTGACTTGTAGACAGATCTCCTACCATTGAGATTGGCAATTTTCCAGCAAGGTTCGTCGAGAACCGCGGACACATTGTGAGCAGCATCGAGAAGATCATCAGGAATCTCTATTGATTGTCGGCGACACTCCTCGACAGTGTCACATATAATGACATCGACGTTCCTAAACGATTCGGGAATCCATTCAGAAAGTCCAGGTATCGACGCCCCGATCGCGTTGACGTGGGCGGCATCATCGACATGATTTATATCAAGGAACGGCGATCTGGCGGCAGTGACACTGGTAATGACGTGGGCACCCTTAATCGCCTTCATTAAGTCAGGTTCTGCCGAGACAGAAATATGTTGGCAGGCGTATCTGGAAGCGAGATTAGAAGCCAGTTTAAACCTCCTTCCCCAGATCGTAAACCGCGCTTTCGGATATACCGAAGAGAGTGCAAGAAGATGCGAGCGGGCCTCAATTCCGGTACCGATAATGGTAAAATAGACCGCCTCTGGTCTTACGTGCCGAGTAACTGCGCAGGTTGTCGCAGCCGTCCGGATCGCAGTAACCGAATCTGCATCAAGACTCACCTTTGGATCACCCGACACAGGATCGATGAGGACGACTACCCCCGGATGGGAAGGGCTTCCCTGAGAAACTCGCTTGGTGAGCGACACGATCTTGACACCCATGATTAACTTACCAGGCTTCTCGGCAACTGCCGCCATAAGCCCGAGTCCATTACCAGTGTTTGTTCGTATGATCTGTCTTGGTGACGATGCCGCTTGAGCGGCGGCTTGCTCTCTAAGAGCCACGACCATTCGGTCAGCTAGACACGTCCAGAACCCTTTTCGATCAGCGGCCCTCCATATCGCTTCGGCACCGATTTGAATCATCTTCGCTCCTAACCGTGAGTGAAAACGGTCCACACCATTTCAATTGGACGTTGATTCGAGAAGAAAACAAGGTTGTGTTTTTCTGCAGCTGAATGGGTAGTAAGAGCGACATCGTAATCGCCATTTTCGACAGCGCTTGCTGCTGCTGCAGTCGAATTAGCGGCAACAATACCTGCACATTTGTGCCTTGGTGGCATAAGTTCAGCGATGAGAGGGACCGGCGCCGGATGGCTAATAACTTCGAATTGTGAGCGAAGGAAGTCGCCCGGGCGTTTGGCCAGCCCATACTGTGGGGTCAGCATAAGAAAAACGCTGTGCACGCTCAGGACGGGGTCCATATAAAAATCATTGATTCCATGAAATGCATTGGCAACCACAAGATACTCCGACTCTCCTACAGAGACCGATCTAGCAGCGTCCCGATATGACGGATATAACAGAATTCGACAGTTATCTGTGCCGAAACTTTTTGTGCCGAAACTTTTTGTGCCGAAACTTTTAAGGAAATACCTTGCTGCATGTTCACTGCTAGTTCCCGACGGGCCGAGAGTCGAAATCTGGGATGACGAACGAATTGAAGGTATGTCACCATTAACAGTGAAGTAAGTCATGGTCGTGCTTCTTTCTAGGGGTGACCAATGGAGTTAATAGGTTGCGCGCGTTTTTTCTTCGTACTGTTGACAAATATGGCGAGTGAAATCACCTGGTTTGCCATCACGAATTTTCTGTCCCTCGATGGATGTCACCGGGGAGATCTCTATCCCTGTTCCTGTCAAGAGAAGTTCATCCGCGGCAAATAGTTCTGCCAATTCAACGGGACGTTCGATAACTTCGTATCCGTCATGCTTCGCCATATTTAGCACGAGCGACCGGGTTATACCGGGCAGTATCCCTTGGTCTAGCGAGGGAGTGATAACAGCATCACCTCGCCTGAGAATAATGTTGCTGGTCGATGCTTCAGCAACACGTCCTTCACTTGTCAGCAGTAGCGCGTCGTCGTAACCGCGGACGGTGCATTCGTCGACGGCGAGAGCGCTGGACACGTACGCACCGCTGATTTTTGCCCTTGCGGGCATAGATGCGTTAGCAACTCTGCGGGTGGAGGCGATCCCGAGACGGGTAGGACGCCCCAATCGGGAAGACATAGAAACAGATGTAAGTATAACACTATGAGCAACACCCGATAGTTTTACTCCGAACGGCGTTCCCGGCAAGAACGTCGTTTTGCATACAACCGGTCGAATATAGCAATCGTCATCATGGTGATTCCGTGTGACGAGTTCCTCTGCGATGCTGATGAGTTCTTCGACGCTTTCGCGGATATCAATCCGAAGTACCTGACACGAAGCTCGCAAGCGCTCGAAATGAGCCTTGGCTTCGAAGGGCCGCACCTGCGTATCCTTTTTGCTTCGGTAGGCGCGGATCCCTTCGAATACGGCAGTGCCGTACTGAAGTCCCTGGGTAGAGAGGCTAAGATGAGGAGAGGTGGCATTAACCCATCTTCCATCTAAGTAGGCTGATACCGTCATGGTGCTGTCCTATTTTCACGTTGATTTGCGATCTGGCTAGCCGAATCAGTCTCGACTCTTAATTGATTATCGCGGTGGTCACGAATCCGAGCTGCTTTCCAACTAACCATGGCTCCTGTGGACGTCCGTGCGTCCGTCTTGCCCCAGAACACGTGAACAGGAACGTCCAGTTTATCCGAGAGCGCGTGGGCGTGTAGTTCCGCCAGGTGATGGTCTTTCGTGGAGATTTCATGGGTGGATTCCAGAACTAGGTCCACTTCGTCATGATTATTGCGCCGATGGATTTCAACCTGATAGTCGAGGAAGGCGGGACAATCTTCGAGAATGGCCACCTCAAAGTCGTATGCAGTATAAACTTTGTTCCCGATGCAAAGCTTGTCGCGGGCTCGACCGATCGGCGTGATGGTGAAGTCTTGTCCTGTCCCATGGGCGCGGATCAAATCTCCGGTGCGATATCGAACTAGGGGCTTAGCCCCGCGGTAGAGGTGAGTGACGACGAGTTCCCCTTCTCGTTGTTCTGAACTAGGGCTTAGGACCATACCGGTATCAGGGTTGATGATTTCGTAGTAGTAGTTCAGAGGCGTCGTCCGTAGGTGGCCATCTTTTTGACAGACAGCCAGGATGGAAGCCTCTTGCGATGCATACATGCAACTGTAGACGTCAGCGTTCCATACTTCGCAGATTTGTCTCAACAGTTGTGGACTTGCTAACTCACCAACTGTGAGGATGACTCGGATATCTAGAGAAACCGGGTCGATGCCTGAAGAGAGAAGATGCCTAGCTAAGAGGATTGTCATCCCTGGTGTGCAAGTCAGACCAGTGATCGGCAGGCGTTGGAGCAAGTGCGAAGCACGGTCAAAACCGACGACGGGAGAATGTGGCCACATTTTTATACTGCTGTGTCCGAGGCTTCTGAATACATCACCAAAAGTGTCTCCGGTCGAATGCAACTCTGTTGGCCCCATCACAGCGATCGAGAGGTTCTCGCCATAGGTGTTCAAAAGATTTCGGTAACCTTCGCAGAGAGCGATTCCGGTGCGTATGGAGTCCTCGGCTGTGCGTGGACATGGAGTAGAGATTCCCGTCGTACCCGTAGTCTCGTAGTACACCCACGTGTGCTCGAGACTTAAACTTGCCACATCGTCAAGGTGTTGTCGAAGATCCTCCTTGGAGGTAAACGGTAGAGAGTCGATAGGTGCGGTTGCTCCCAGATCTGCAAAATGACGCTGGTAGAACGGAGATCTCTCCCGACAGTATTCAATGGTTTGTCGCAAATTCGTGAACTGCCATTCATTCAGAGTTTCCGTATCCATGTCCCCTGCCCATTGGCGCCTCTGCTTAACTGCGAATTTGTTTGCGACATTCCATAGTTCCGAGTTTCCAAGAGGGATCATTTTATTTTTTCTCCTGAGCGGGATAGAGAGGGAGGTCCCCAGTGAGTGAGTTGACGGCTCTCCTAGGACCACAGAGGCCGATTGCGGAGAGTTCGAGGTCGTGTGTGATGGTTGTACTCAGTTTGGAAATATATTCATCGTACGTCTTGCAACCTTGTGCTAGGCGAGTGAAAGGAAAAGTGGCGATTCTGAAATCAGATTGAGTAGCACGGTCCCAGACAGATCTGAGCAGGTTTCCATTTCCTGCAAGAACAGGAAGCGGGGCCAGTACAACGCCAGGAAGTTCGGAATCAGCAGTTTTCACCGACGGTCCCATAAATGCGGGGAAGGCGGTTATGATCATCGCTGCAACAATCGATGCTGCATTGACCGCCAAACCTGTGGGGAGATATTGATCGATGACGATGACGGTTTTTTGTTGTTCTGTGTTCATTGTTAGTCATCCTTTCGATGGGATGCAGTGTCGATGTGTTTGTTTTTCCTGTGAAAGTTGGGGATTTCGCGCGTTCATAGCGACACCGACGATAATGGTAACTGCGCCGATCGCTTTAAGTGGGGTGATGTGTTCTCCTGCGATCGCTATTGCCCACACAACTCCGAATACAGGAACGAGATTCAGCATTGCGACAGCCTGACTTGGTTTTAGCGCTGTGAGACCGAACGTATAGAGGAGGAACGCCACCGCGGAGCATCCGATAGCAAGATAGATTATCAGCCATACCGCAGACGATCTAAGGTTAGTGTTCACCCCTTCCGGAAGAATCGGTACGAGTAGACAGAAACCAATACCTCCCCATAAGTTCTGCAGGCCCGTCGTGATAAGCACGCCGAGACGTCGGTTTGACGTCACATTTACTTGCTTCTGAGCTGACATCATGTTGTAGGCGGTCCAAGCGAGCCCACCGAGGAGAAGGAAGATAATACCCCAAGGTCGGTATGGAACTTCCTGTGCGGGTTTATTTGCTGTCACAAGCGCTACGCCAGCGAAGGCGACGAGAGCTCCAGCAACGTTTATCGTGGCTGGCTGACGATGGTGAAAGATGGCTTCAGCGACCATCGTCATAACCGGATAGGATGCCACGATCAGTACGGCATCAGTGGCCGTCGCCAAGGCGACTCCATAGTTTTCTAGGGAAAAATATATCGTGATGCCAACCAGACCTGCGCCCGCCACGACGGCATGTGATCGCAGAGGTGCGCGCAGACGAACTCGGACGAACAGACAAATGGTGATCAGTAGAATCCCTGCAGCCAGGAACCTGAGTGCTCCGAGAGTCAATGCCCCTACATCGCGGAGAACTACCTTCGTCACTGCAAAAGAGGTGCTCCATAAGAAGGCGGCACCAATAACGGCGCTGATGTGAAGCGATGTCGAGTCCTGTCTCATGAATGCTCACCACCGCACGGGAGAATATCGGCCACCATCCACGTCGCAATCTGTCTCCAGGCCTCCTTGCCTCGTTGGTGCTCAGGATGGGACTGGAAGGTCTCGCAGTCAGCAGCAGTGTCGAAGGTGCTCACGAGGAGAAAATCGGCAGAGTCCGGCCTGTGAGTGATGTCCCACCCGCAGTACCAAGTTGCGATCTCCGGGATAGCAGCGGGATGACCGCTGGTGATCGTGGCAGCCGCCTGAGCACGAGGGTCTTCGCGCGACACGCCTGGCTTCAAAGTGAATGCGACAACGTGCATGAACTGGCTCTCATTCAAAGCTGACCTCTCTTTCGTCCATCGGAGGAGGGCGCATTGCACGTAGATCCTACGCACCGTAACCCCTAAGGTGACTACTAGTCGTAGTCTTGAGCATATATCACATGCATGCCCCAACCAAATGGATGCCGAGGCCGCTATCGATGTGCCTTGTCATCTTTCGTTCAGATCTCGCATGTGCCGTGCGATGAGGGGGCGCCTAGTATCGCTGGGGCCATACCTGCAGCATGTCAGGGCTTGGCCGGATCAAGTGAACCGTCCCGGGTTTGATGGAGGCAGTGATGACACGGAAGGATCACTGCCATGGGACAGAAGAAGTACCGGTAGTGCCTCGTAGTGTGGTGTAGCCGCCGGTGGCTTGCTCTCGTATTGGTTGTGGGTGCGGTCACCGTGTGGTCCTTCGAGTCAACCTTCCACCGAATCCTCGAAAGGACATCATCACGATGACCGCTCCTTACATTGTCGACCCTGCTGGAGCCCTTGACCAGGCTCTGGGACAGGCCTGCCCGGACCTGATGCGCAGTCTGCTGCAGACCATGGTCAACGCCCTGCTGTCGGCCGGTGCCGACGCGGTGTGCGGCGCCGAGTACGGTCAGGCCAGCCCCCAGCGCAGGGCCCAGCGCAACGGCTACCGCCACCGGGACCTGGACACCCGGGTCGGGACCATTGACGTGGCTGTTCCCAGGCTGCGTACCGGCTCGTACTTCCCCGACTGGCTGCTCGAGCGCCGCAAACGGGCCGAGTCCGCGCTGATCACGGTGGTCGCCGACGCCTTACCTGGCCCGGGGTCTCCACCCGACGCATGGACAAGCTGGTAGGCGCCCTGGGCATCAGCTCACTGCCCGGAGTCACAGGTCTCACGCATGGCGGCCGAGCTCGACGAGCACGTCGCCTCCTTCCGCAACCCTCCCCTGGGCGACGCCGGCCCCTTCATCTTCGTAGCGGCCGACGCCCTGACAATGAAGGTCCGCGAAGGCGGTCGCGTGGTCAGTGCGGTGGTCCTGACAGCCACTGGGGTCAACGCCGACGGACACCGCGAGGTCCTGGGCCTGCGGGTAGCCACCTGCGAGAGCGGAGCAGCGTGGAACGAGTTCCTCGCCGACCTGGTCGCCCGAGGCCTGGGAGGGGTACGGCTTGTCACCTCTGACGCCCACACGGGTCTGGTCGAGGCCATCGCCGCGAACCTGCCCGCAGCGACCTGGCAGCGCTGCCCCACCCACTACGCCGCCAACCTGATGACAGTGACCCCCAAGAGCGCCTGGCCGGCCCTCAAGACCATGCTTCACGCTCCACTCGGTTTACGACCAGCCCGACGCAGCAGCCGTCCAGGCCCAGTTCGACCGCCTCCTGGACTACACCCGTGACCTGCTGCCCCAGGCCGCTGACCACCTCGACGCCGCGCGAGCCGACCTGCTGGCCTACCGCCGCCTTCCCCGTCGAGGTATGGCGGCAGATCTGGTCCAACAACCCCCAAGAACGCCTCAACAAGGAGATCCGCCGCCGCACCGACTCAGTGGGCATCTTCCCCAACAGGGACGCCATCACCCGCCTGGTCGGCGCCGTCCTGGCCGAGCAGACCGACGAATGGGCTGAGAACCGCCGCTACCTCAGCCTGGACACCCTCAAACAGTGCCAGACCACCAACAAGCTCCAGGACGACCATCCAGACACGCCCCCGACACTGACCCACTGACCCCTAACCACGAAGGGCCTCTACACCACTACCAGGGACTTGACCGAAGTACCCCGATGAGCTGCGCGAGCGGGCCACGAGGATGGCCTTGGAGGCGCTGGCGGATCCGGCGCGGGCCAAGGGCGCGGTGCGCAGGTTCGCCGATGAGCTGGGTGTCCATCCCGAGGCTCTGCGTATCTGGGTGAGACAGGCCCGGGACCGAACCAGGGCACCCGGCCTGGCACCACCACCGATGAGGCGGCCCGGATCAAGGAGCCGGCGTTGGAGGTCCGAGAGCTGCGTCGGGCCAATGAGATCCTGCGCAAGGCGAGTGCGTTATCTGCGCCCCGGGCGGAGTGTGAGCGCCGGTAGAGGTCATCGACTCCTTCATCGACGACAACCGGCAGGAGCTCGGGGCCTGGCCGATCTGCACCACGCTCAGCGAGGCCGGTGTGCAGATCGCCCCGAGTGCTTGACTCACGCCCGTCGTAGCCGTCCTCCATCAGCCAGGTCGTTGTGCAACGAGGTCCTCAAGGCGGAGATATCCAGGGTCCACAAGAACCAGCTACTCGGTGCTGGGAGCCCGCAAGATGCACGTGATGCGGGGTCGCCCTGAGGTCGCCGAGCGTCACGGTGCCGGTCACGCGGAGGCGGTGCACCGCCCGTGCGGCTGATGGCCGACCTGGGTCAACCACGGCGTCAGACGCGCCAAGTCCCCGCGCACCACGCGCAGCGCGTCGCGGGAGCAGTGCCCGGTCGCCCTGGTCAGGCGCCACTTCGAGGCCTTAGCCCTGGGTGGGCTGTGGGTCGCCGACATTCCCCCGCAAGCGGGAGGTACCCCCTCCTACGTGCGCACCTTCTCCGGGTGGGTCTATGTGGCTTTCGTGACTGACGTGTTCTCGCGGCGGATCATCGGCTGGCAGACCACCTACCGGCCAGTGTGCACCGACCTGGCCGCCGGCGCCCTGAAAATGGCCGTCTGGCAGCGGAAACGAGCCGGTGCTGACCTGACGGGCCTGGTGCACCACTTGCCCCCGCGGCGTGCAGTACCGAGCCATCCGCTACGGGCAGGCTCTGGCCTACTGCGAGGCGGTCGCCTCGGTGGGGTCGAAGGGGGACCTCCTTTCGGCTTCGCTCTGGCTGAGGCGCTCAAGCTCCTTGTACAAGGCCGAGCTCATCCTTTGGCCAGGAACCTGGCAGGACATCGACGCCGCCCGTGCTAGCCACCACCGAGCGGGTCCACTGGTACGGGCACCACCCGGCCACACTCCGCCATCGGCATGCGCACCCCCGCCGAACACGAAGCCGCCTGGGCACTCGACACCCACCGGGGGGGCTTGCCCCTGTTGTTTGGACATGCTGATTCCGGCCTTTGGGCTGGGGAGAGCGAGATGATCTGAGCATGGCTAGGAAGAGCTACTCTGAGGAGCTTGCGGCGTCAGGCGGTGGACCTGTACGAGACGACACCGGGGGCGACGGTGCGTGGGATCGCCCAGGACCTGGGCGTCGAGCGCGGCACGCTGCGCCAGTGGCTGGCCCGGTACGCTACCGGGCGTAAGACCGGCGCCGATGGCAGTCCGGCTGTCAGCCCGTTGCGTCCACGCAGGTCCGACGACTCCCGCGGGCGGGCAGACGCAGGAGAATGCCTCAGAGCCGATCGCGCGCCTGGAGGCTGCCAACGCTGAGCCTCACACTCAGGCCGTCAAGCTCGGCCCGGGGAGCCGGTGGGATCCCTTCAGCAGGCGGCCAAGCATGTCTCGCTGGTGGAGACGATCCGCTAAGAGCCTGTTCCCCGGTTCGTTGAGGACCACCGGGACACCTATGAGGTCAAACGGCTGCGGGCTGGTCGAGGTCGCACGCTCGTCCTACTACGCCTGGAGAGCCGGCAGGCCGGCCCGTGAGCGGCGCTCGGCCACCGATGCGGCCCTGAGAGAGCCGATAACGCGCACTGCACAAGACCGACCCGGCCATGGGCTCGCCCAGGATCACTGCATCACTGCCGGCCTCAACGAGGCCACCCAGGAAGCAGGAGGGCGTGTGAACCGTAAACGGGTCGCTCGGCTGATGCACGCCGCGGGTACCCGCCGGCTACCGCAGGCGGCGCCGGGTGCGCACCACCGTGCCGGCCCGGTCCGGCACGGTGGTGCCCCGACCTGCTCAAGCGTGACTTCACAGCCCCGGCCCCCAACCACAGGTACGTCGGTGACATTCCCCCACTGCGTGGGAGGTGCCCCCTCCTACCTGCCCCTGGCCGACGGGACGAACCTGTACCTGGCTACCGTCATCGACTGCGCACGGCCGATGCCTGGTCGCCTGGGCGCTGCGCGACCACATGCGCACGCCCCCTTGGTCATCGAGGCCCTCCAGCAGGCCGCGGCGCGGCCACTCAAGGGAGCCTGAAGGGCGCCGTGTTCCACTTGCGACCGCGGATCGGTCTATACCTCCAAGGACTTCGCCGCCGAGGGCAAGAGGCTCGGGGTGACCCAGTCCATGGGAGCAGGCGGCTCCAGCGCGGCAGGCGCGCCGGCCGAGTCATTCAATGCCACGTTGAAGCGTGAGGTCCTCATGGACCAGCGATCCTGGGCCGATGAGCGCACCTGCCGGCGCCAGACCTTCAGATGGCTGACCCGCGCACGACACCGTACGCCGCCACTCCTACTGCGGCCACCTACCCCCAACCACCTACGAGCAACAGACCTCAACCACTACGCTGGCAACCGCCGCGTAAACCAACCCCCGTGTCCAACAACAAGGGACAAGGCCCAGGAACAACCACGACCGGCCACCACCACATCCAGCTAAACCAGCCTCCACAAAACCCGGGGCTTGACACCCTACAAACATCCCAGTCACGGCCAGAGACAGGATCACAAGCAGGCCATAACGCACGTTCCGCCGATGGCGAAAGTTGATCTCTGGGTCAGAGGCTGGCGTCACAGGGCTGTCGTGGTGACCAACGACATCGGCGGAATGACCTTACTGGTGACGGGATTGAGTAGACACCTTCACCATCACCGGGCGGGTCACGCCACATCCGCACCGACCCACCAGCCCCCAGAGATCAGACAACCAACCTTCGGCTTTACCAACCCAGCCCGGTGGCGTGTCCCGCCGTCGCCACGCTTCGATGTATGCAGCGGTCGACTGCGATGTGTGAGTTACTATAATAACGCGGATTCACTTGAAATAGTGGTCGATCGAGCAAACGCAAGCGAGGAGAATGACGTGAGCCAGCCGATATTCGGCGACACAGAGGTCCAAGCACTACGCGCAATTGGGTTCACAGAGTGGGAATCGAAGGCGTATTTGACGCTTCTCAATGAGGCCCCTGCCACTGGTTATGGAATTGCCAAAAGGTCCGGAGTGGCGCGCGCCCGCATATATGAGGTTCTCGATTCCCTCGTATCCAAAGGGGCGGCTCGAGTTTCAAATGGAAAGCCACAGAAGTTTGCGCCCACAGCCCCGAAAGAATTCCTGAAAGCTCAGCGTCGACAAACAGAGGAATCATTTTCCCGCGCCGATGAGATCCTCCGCAATTTCGGTGCTCGCGAGGAGAGTGGTAGCGTCATCTGGGATTTACAGGGACGCAGCGACATTATCCTCCGCGCTCAAGATATCATCGGGCGCGCATCCACCAGGCTCCTGTGTGAAATCTGGGAAGCAGAAGCCGACCGCCTGCATCGAGACCTTGAGGATGCTGCCATTCGTGGGGTTAAAGTCATTGTTGTCGCATACGGTGTCGTCGACTTTCCGTTTGCTACAGTCTTCCCGCACCCCGGAACGGATGAAGTCACACACGGCCTCGGCAGTCGCTGGCTGGTGGTGTCAGCTGATGATCGTGAAGTCGTGGCCGGAAGCGTGTCAGGCGACGCCGAATCCCGAGCCGCCTGGACCAGACATCCAGGACTAGTTGTACCGATCACTGAGCTTGTACGCCACGATCTCTACAAGCTGGAGATGCTCAATGCACATGGTGACATCTTGGAGGAAACCTTCGGACCCGCTCTAGCAACACTGAGAGCGAAGTATAGACCCCTTTCCTGGTAATTATGGTAAGTTCTTAAGTCTCGGATTTCGCGGATACTGGGTTGCCAGGCTTCGATGACGGCAATCACGGACAGTGTCGATATCTTTCCAGGAATGCTAGCCGAAATATGACCTCAGTTTTGCAAGAAGAGCACATCACGACTTAGAGGTCGCGTCAGTAGGTGCGGTGTGGGAGCGGGGTGCGGGCACAAGGTCCCGGTAGAAGTGAGTTGTCTGTACTTGCTTCTGTTCCCGGGGTGTTTCCTTGTGCCCGCTGTGCCATCATCGGTGATGGAGCCCTTGTGGGTCCAGTTCGCCGCGTTGTTGCCTGAGCGCGTTGATAGCCATCCACTGGGGTGTCACCGGTCCCGTATCCCTGACCGTATCGTGTCCGGGCAAGCTCATCCAGGTCCTGGTGCTGGGGGCGGCCTATGAGAAGGTCGCTGACTCCACCTGCTCAGCGGCCACCATCCGACGCAGACACGGGTGAGTGGATCGCCGCCGGGGTGTTCACCGCCGGCGGGCAGGCTGCGCTGGAGGCCTACGACAAGGTCGTCGGCCTGGGGCTGGAGGACCTGTGCGTCGACGGCTGCATCGTCAAGGCCCCCTGCGGGGGCCAGGCCGCCGGCCCCTCACCGGTGGACCGGGGCAAGCAGGGCACCAAGCGCTCAGTCATGGTCGAGGGCCACGGCATCCCCGTCGGCGTGGTGGTTGCGCCCGCCAACCGTCATGACTCGCCCCTGCTGGAACCCACCCTGGAGCGTCTGGGCAGGTTCGGCTTCGACCTGCCCGAGCACATCACCGTGCACCTGGATGCCGGCTACGACAGCCGCAGGACCCGCGAGCTGCTCGAGGTGCTGGGCTGTGACGCCCGGATCTCCCCCAGAGGCACCCCGTTGCAGGCCGGCCGGCGCTGGGTGATGCACCAACTCATGGCACACCCGCGGGTTCCGTAGGCTCCAGGTATGCACCGAGGTACGCACCCAGGTGATCGAGGCGTTCATCGCCCTGGCCAACACCATCATCACCATCAGGAACCTCATCCACCACGCCTGGACCACCCACCGCTGGGCCCAACGCCCTACCCGCAAGCCCTAACCTAATGACGCGATCTCTTATTCATCGGACGTAGGTGAATATAATTCCGAGGATCGTCGTGATAACTACCGGGAACTGGGTGTTTTTCAGACGCGACTTGTTTTGTGTTTCATGCCGCCTTGGCTAAGCCAAGGAGTTCTTAATCATTGAAGGTTATTCAGGGGTTGGTGTAGGCGTAGAGGGCTAGGGTGGCTGTGATAGTTTCTTTGAAGGTGTGCAGGGGGCGCCTGTAGTCGTGGGCCAGGATCTTCCAGGATTTGATGTGCGCGATGGTTCTCTCCACGACATACCGGATTTCATTTAGGGATTTGTTGGCCTGCTTCTGGGCCTTGGTGAGCTCACTGTTGGGAGGTTTCTTGTAGGGGGTGAGAACCCCGGTTCCGATGTAGCCTTTATCGGCGATGCAGCAGGAGGGGTCGATCTCCTCCAAGAGACCGGAGGTGGTGATGGCCTTGGTGTCGTGGGTGGCCCCCGGTAGCGGGTCTGAGGCCCACCGCAGGCGCCCGGCGGGGCTGACCAGCACTTGCAGGCTCAGGCCGGTGCGCTTGTGCTTGCCCGACCACAGGTCCGTCCGATCCTTCCAGCTCCAGCACGCCAGGAGCGTACCGTCGATGATGTGCACGCCCCCATGGGGGACCTCCTCGACGGTCGCCAGCACAGGCCCCAGGACCCTGGCGATGATCCGGGTGACCACCGAGATCGCCCGCGAGATCGTCGGCTGTGACACCCCCATGATCTCGGCGATCGCCTCCTGGGAGGTGTTGGTGCGCAAATACATCAACGTCGCCCGCACCGCGGCCAGTGGGCCAAGAATTCTTGGCGCCAAGGAGATCTCAGTATCACCCAGCACCATTTCCACCAGGCAGCTCAACTGCGTTCTGTCCAGGCCCGTGATACCCTTACCCATCACGGCTCGTTCCTGAGAGGTTTCATGTAGCAATCTGATTCTCTCAGACCAACGAGCCGTCACCCATTCAACACACCGAACCCCTAAACCCCCACACACGCCCCTGAATAACCTTCAATGGGGTAATAGCCTTCTTCGCGGCCCCGAACTCGCAGCCGCCAAGTCACGGTCGTTCCTTCGCAAGCCAGGCGGCCGCTTTTTCAGGAACTCGTTCTCCTGACATAACTCATGAACCCGCCTTTAATTTTGTGATCTCGGCCGATTCGGAGGCTTTCTTGCGGTCCTGGTCAGTGACATGATCTTTTCTGTGCTTTGCGACCCAGTTACCCACTTCTCTACGCCACAAGATCGTACTAGGCGGCCACCGAGGCGATCATGCAGCCCTTCACCAGTAACCTCAGGCACGACCTGGGCCAAGCAGTTCCTCCGAGTATTTCACTGCTGGCATGGGATCTATACTATCGACTCGCGGGAAGAACTCCCCTGGCCGAGAAACACCACACACTCCACCATTTTCATCAATATACGCATGAAGCACTTCATCCCCTTAGCCACGAAGAAACCCCGCACAAGGCGGGGCTCTACGAATCGGTGCTCGGGAAACTGTTTCATCCCTAGCTGCCAGCAATAAAGGTAGCGGGGCACCCACCAGACGTCAAGATAACGGAGCCGCTCCGCTGACCGCCCCCCGACGAGCATCAACTGCGACGGCGCTCACGCCATCGTTAGGGTGGACGTGCGACACCTGTGGGCTGCAAGGCGGTAGGAGGAGCACATGAGTGCGCGCAGCATCGCTCACACACCGGACCACGGACACTGGACGCCGGCCGTCCCCCTGTCTGGAGTGGTCGCCGGAAGGATCCTCCTGGCGATCCTCGAGGCACTCGTTGTCGGGATCGCAGTGGCCATCTGGTCCGCTCTCACTCACACCGGACTCAGCTCCGACCAGATCACGGGATTCACGATCCTGGCAACCGCGGTATGCGAGACGCTGGACGCAGCATCAATGCGCCTGACCATGCGCATCCAGCGCGCCGACGACATGAATCGTGTGGAGCGGGCCATCGCCGCCTTCATCTGCCCCGCCGTCGGAGGCGCCACAGCGGCCATGCTCTTCGCTCCGGCGCACCTCATCCCGCTCACCGCGCTCACGTGGGCCGCCTCGGTCATCTCGACCTGCGCGTTGGACAAGCCGTGGACCGCACCGATGTCGCATGAGGAGATGAGGGAACGCAGCCGTCAGGACGACGTCGCCTCCACCGGTACGGCACACCGCCCCGCCCGCTCCCCGTCGGCTCCGTCCTGACAGCGGTGATCCCGCCGTCGAGCATGCCGACAGCGGGATCACGAGGGCTCGGACTACTGTCCGCGGGAGTGAGCGGACGCGCCGGGTCAGGACTTCTTGAAGTCGTACTGGGGATGCTTCTTGGCCCAGTCAATGGCGGCCTCGTCCTCCCGGCCCTCGCCGTAGGTGTTGACGACGAGGTCCTCGAGGCTGCCGTAGGTGGCCTCATCCATCTTGATGGAGCCGAGCCACTTCGCGATCTCCGGGTACTCCTGCGCAAATCCCTCTCGCCCGAGGAAGTGAAGCCCTTCCCCCTTGCCGAGCGCCCCCTTGGGGTCCTTCAGGTCCCGCATGTTGAAGGTCGTGTTCGCCCAGAAGGGGTGCCACAAGGTGACCACGATCTCGTTCTTCGCGTCGACCGCTTTCTTGAGCTCGGCCAGCATCCCGGTGGTGGAGGAGGTCAGGAACTTCATGTCCCCCAGATCGTAGGCGGGAATCACGTCCTCCTGCGACACCTTGGTCAGGCCTGCACCCGGCTCAATACCGACGATCTTGTTGTCGATCTGCGAGGCGTGGGACTTGATGTCCTCGATCGATTTCATCGAGGAGTAGTCCGGGACGGACCAGCACAGCTTGGCCGAGTCGTAGTAGGTCCCCAGGTCCTCGATGTACGTGCGGTACTTGTCCATGTAGCTCTTCTGGGTGACGTCCGGCCACGCAGAGGGGAAGAGATCGACCGCCCCCTGGCTGAGGCCGGCGTAGAGCGGTCCGGCCTCACTGAGATCCATGAGCTTGATCTGGTAGCCGGCCTTCTCCAGCTGGGTCTTGAGCAGGTGGGTCATGGACAGTCCATCGCTCCATGACGGAAGGAAACCGAGTCGAAGCCGTTTTCCCCCGCCGGAGCCCTGACCGCAGGCGGACAGAGCGCCCGCTGCCGTCAGAGAGGCGAGGGCGGCGGTGAACGTGCGGCGGGAGGTCTGCATGGCGTTCCTTCGATATGTGCCCCGCGCCGGCGAGGGCGAAGCAGAAAAGCGTCGTCGAGTCATGGGTCACCGCTTCTTGATGAGTGAGAGCAGCGAGCCCTTCTCCCGCGGCGCCCCGAGGGCCGCAGTCACCCGATCCAGGAAGATCGCCAGGAACACGATGGACAGTCCCGCCTCGGTGCCCTTGGCGATATCGATCGTCGCGAGCGCCTTGACGACCTCCTTCCCGAGGCCGTCGGCGCCGACCATGCCCGCGATGACGGCCATCGACAGCGCCAGCATGATGACCTGGTTGACACCTGCCATGATGGTGGGGACGGCCAGGGGCAGCTGAATGCCCCGCATGATCTGCCAGTCGGTGGCGCCGAAGGAACGTCCCGCCTCGACGGTCTCCTTGTCGACCTGCTTGATGCCCAGCTCGGTCATGCGCACCCCGGGGGGCATCGCGAAGATGAGCGTGGCGAACATCCCGGGCACCACACCGATGGAGAAGAACAGGACCGAGGGGATGAGGTAGACGAAGGCCGGCATCGTCTGCATGAGGTCGAGGACCGGGCGGATGAGGACGCTGACGTACTTGTTCCGGGATGCCCAGATCCCCAGGGGGATCGCGAAGACGAGGGCGGTCAAGGTCGCCAGGGTGACCAGGACCAGCGTCTCCATCGCGTTCTGCCACTGCCCAAGGGAGATGATGACGAGGAAGGTGATGGCGGTCCCCAGCGCCAGCCTCCATGACTTGGCCATCCAGGCGATGAGTACGAAGACCACCACCATGATCAACGGGGGCACGGCCAGAAGCAGGTCTGCAAGAGTGTCATTGACCAGGGTTCCGGCCCTGGAGATCGCACTGAGGAAGCCGTGGAGGTGGTTCTGGATCCATACGATCAGGACCTCGACCGCGTTGCCCAGGGGAATCTTGGGAAGAGGAGTGTGTGCAGGAATCATCAGGCGTCGGCTCCTTCGGCCTCGGTGGTCTCACTGGCCTCGGCGGCCTGCTCGTCGGTCTGCTCCACGGCCGGGCCGGCCGTGCCGTCCTGCGAGTCATCGTCAGGACCGGCTGGATCGGCGCTCGAGGCACCGGTGTCCTGGTTCTGCTCGCTGATGGCGGCCAGCAGGGTGACGCGCGGAATGACGCCGGAGATCCGTCCGTCGTCATCGACGACGACGATGGGGGCCGCGTGCTGTGCGGCGTGGGCGAACAGCTCGTTGACGGGAGTCGAGTGCGCCACGACCGGCATCTCGTGGATCGTGGACAGCGGGAGCACGTCGGAGCCCTCCTTCACCGCCCGAGCGACGTCGTCCTCCCAGACATACCCGAAGGGCGAGCGGTCGCGGTTCTGGACGAGCAGCCACGGCGGCTGGTTCTCCCGCAGGAGCTTGTGGGCGGCACGGGGGCTCCGGTCCGACCCCAGGACCGCGTACGGGGGCTCCGCGATGGAGCCGGCCGTCAGGACCCGGGTACGATCGACGTCGGCCACGAACCGTGAGACGTAGTCGGAGGCGGGGTCGCGCAGGATCTCCTCGGCGGTGCCGACCTGCTCGACACGGCCGTCACGCATCATGGCGATGCGGTCACCCAGCCGCATGGCCTCGTTGAGGTCGTGGGTGATGAACAGGATCGTCTTACCGAGCTTGCCCTGGAGGTCGATGAGCTGATCCTGCATCTCCCGGCGGATGAGCGGGTCGAGGGCGGAGAAGGCCTCATCCATGAGAAGGATGTCGGTCTCGGCGGCCAGCGCCCGGGCCAGACCGACCCGCTGACGCATTCCTCCCGAGAGCTCCCCGGGCTTGTATCCGCCCCACCCCTCGAGG
The DNA here is from genome assembly GCF_005696555.1 of Actinomyces sp. oral taxon 171 str. F0337. Classification (NCBI taxonomy): domain Bacteria; kingdom Bacillati; phylum Actinomycetota; class Actinomycetes; order Actinomycetales; family Actinomycetaceae; genus Actinomyces; species Actinomyces sp. oral taxon 171. The sequence goes on from NZ_CP040005.1 coordinate 2,477,463, forward strand.
CCGACCAGGGACAGGGCCTCCTTGGCCCGACGTTCACGCTCGGAGCGACCCACGCCCTGGATCTCCAGGCCGTAGGCGGCGTTCTCCCCCACTGTCCGGTGCGGCAGGAGGGCGAAGTTCTGGAAGACCATGGAGACGCGCTCACGGCGCAGCTCGCGCAGCTTCGACTTCGAGACGTGCGCCAGGTCCTCACCGTAGAGGGTCATGTTGCCGGCCGTGATGGGCAGCAGGCCGTTGACCATGCGGATGAGCGTGGACTTCCCCGAGCCCGACAGGCCCATGACGACGAAGATCTCACCCTTGTCGACGTCGAAGGAGGTGTCGATGACGGCCGCGGTCTGCCCCGACTTCCTCAGCTGGTCCCGCGTCTTGCCGGCCTTGAGCTTCTTGACGCCATCGGACGGTCGCCGCCCGAAGACCTTGTAGACATGGTTGGCCTCAATAACTTTCACAGCACTCCTCGCGTTCTATCTCCTGGCCTGGCCGCGAGAGTCCGGAAGACGAGTTGTGAGAGCCGCTTCCGGGCCCCATGGCGGCTGCAGGCCCGATTCATAGTGCTGCGGAGAGTTCATACGGTCAATTTGAAGGGACGAAGAATTCCGCGAAGTCGGCGGACTTCAGGCCTTGACACGCCTACGGGCGCGTCCGTGGCCACGCCCGCGGAACGGGGCTGGGCCCACCTGGCACGCACCGCTGCGCACCACCGCTCAGCAACACCGTGAATGCTTGAAATCACGACGAATACCGAGGAGCCACAGGAGTCCTGCACCCCACGAGCAAGGACGATGCACATAACCAACAACATCAATACGTGCAACTGGTCCCCCTCACGGCATTCTAATGTGATTATTATCTCACTTAGTCCGCCAGCTCGCTCCGCTCCGCGCCGGCACGGGTTGCTGGGTCCCCGAAACACCTCCCCCGCCCACCCGGAATCACTACGCTGAGACGCACGCCCGCGGTCCGCAGGACCAACCGGGGCACCGACGGAGGAGGAGACTGCCGTGCCGGCTGCAGGATGGATCCCGGCGGACGGCCCGACCTCCTGGGGATCCCTCGGAGGTCCGGGTGCGCACGGCCCCAAGGCCCACGCCGACGTGCGCATCTCGAACATGTCGCTCATCCTGCGCCATCTCCAGACGAGCCCCGCGCTGTCGCGCACGCGCCTGACCCGAGAGACAGGACTGTCCAAGGCGACGGTATCAACGTTGGTGGCCGAGTTGTGCTCCCGAGGACTGCTCCTCGAGGAGGAGCCGGACCTGTCCGGCAACGTCGGCAGACCGAGCACGGGCCTGCGCACAGCCCCGCGCGCGGCAGCCGGGATAGGCCTGGAGATCAGCGGAGCCTCGCTGCTCCTGTCCATCGCGGACCTGACCGGGGAGGTCGTGCTGCGCCGTTCCGAGCTCGTCGGCGATGCCGAGCACCGGCCCGACCGGATGATCGAGCACGTGGCCGCCATGCTGTCCCACGCCCTGGACCAGCTGACGCGACAGGGGACGACGGTTCCGGGAATCGTCCTGGCCCAGCCCGGGATCATCGACTACGCCGGCAACACCGTGCGCTACTCCTCCACCCTGGAGTGGCACGACATCCCCGTGGCGGACCGGGTGCGCGACGCAGTCGCCCGCCGTATGAGCCCCAAGGACAGCGTGCCCACCATCACGCTGGAGAACGACGCCAAGCTCGCCGCGCTGGCCACCTATGAGCGCTACGCACAGACCGGGGTGCGCAACCTGCTCTACCTGTCTGGCGGCGAGGGGATCGGCGCCGGCATCATCTCCGACGGCCACCTCCTGCGCGGCTGGCTGGGCCTGACCGGCGAGGTCGGCCACATGCCCGTGGAGCCCGAGGGCCTGGCGTGCCGGTGCGGGCGGCGCGGCTGCTGGGAGACCCGTTCCGGCCTGCAGGCCCTGACGTCGGCGTACCCGCCGGGCGACGCCGTGCGCGACGAGACCACCTCCCTGGATGAGCGCATCGAGATCCTGCGTCAACGCTTCGACGCCGGGGACGCCGAGCTCACTCGGAGACTGGAGCTCTCCCAGCAGGCACTCACACGCGCCCTGGCGATCCTGGAGGACGTCCTCAACCCTCAGGTGATCGTGCTGTCGGGGTACCTGGCCGCCTTCGCCGACGTATTCCTCTCCCCCACCGCCACCGCCCTGAAGGCCCGGTTGCTGGACCAGCGCGCCGCCGTGAGACTGGAGACCTCCCACCTGGGTCAGTGGGCCTCATCACATGGGGCGGCCCTGGTGGCGCTGGAGTCCGTGCTCGACAACCCCACCCTGGTGGACCGCAGGCCCACCTCCTAGCCGTCACCAGGCATATCGACCACCTCGCCAGTAGCAGGCGGGCGCCGCATACTGTAGTTTGTTCGGAGTTCAGACTATTCAGCCCGAAGGAGTGCTGATGTCTCTCCAGACCCAGCCCGCAGCGTCGCTCCCCTCCCAGGTGGGGGGACGCCTCACCCTGCCGATCCAGACCGGCATGGATGAGGAGATCCGCCTCCTCATCGCCCGCCTGGGTGCCGACGCCGTGCGGAACTCCGACGGCACCGAGCTGCCCGACATCGTCTCGGAGCTGGCCGCCAAGGTCTACGCCACCTACTTCGTGGGACGCGGCGACAACGCCTGGGCCGACGCCCACCCCGAGGAGGCCACCCGGATCTTCCTCATGTCCGACCGGGTCGCCGCCACCGCCGACGGCCCCGTGAGCATCGACCTGCTGGCCTCCTGGTTCGCCGACCAGGTCCGCCCCGACACCGGCTGCGACATCTCGCGCTGGTGGCAGGCCCACGACCGCACCACCGGCCAGGAGCTGCCCGCTTCCGCGTGGGGCATCGAGGCCGACGGGCGCACGGTCACCGTGCACGAGGCCATCGCCGGGCACGTCTACACCGTCAGCTTCCTGGCGGTCCAGACCTGGGACCCCACCCAGATGTACAACTACCTCACCAACGGCTGGCACGATGACCCCACCCACGTCAAGGAGAAGCCCTTCGACGTGCGCCACGAGGCCACGTGGTCACACGTGCGCACCCACCTGAGTTCCTGGCTCTCCACGCACCCCGAGGTGGACGTGGTCCGCTTCACCACCTTCTTCTACCACTTCACCCTCGTCTACGGAGCCGACGCCACCGAGCGCTACGTCGACTGGTTCGGCTACTCCGCCTCGGTGAGCGTCCCCGCCCTGGAGGCCTTCGAGGAGGAGCGCGGCTACCGCCTCAACGCCGAGGACTTCGTCGACGCCGGCTACTACAACTCGCCCTTCCGGGTTCCCACCCGCGCCTTCCGCGACTGGATCGACTTCCAGCAGCGCTTCGTCTGCTCCCGGGTGCGAGAGCTGACCGACGCCGTCCACGCCCAGGGCAAGGAGGCGATGATGTTCCTGGGCGACAACTGGATCGGCACCGAGCCCTACGGCGAGCACTTCGCCACCACCGGCCTCGACGCCGTCGTCGGCTCCGTCGGATCGGGGGCGACCTGCCGGATGATCGCCGACATCCCGCACGTGCGCTACACGGAGGGCCGCTTCCTGCCGTACTTCTTCCCCGACGTCTTCCACCCGGGCGGCGACCCCGTCACCGAGGCCAACCGCAGCTGGCTGGAGGCCCGGCGCGCCATCGTGCGCTCCCCCCTGGACCGGATCGGCTACGGCGGCTACCTGTCCCTGGCCGTCGAGCACCCCGACTTCATCGACCGCGTCGAGCAGATCGTCGCGGAGTTCCGCGCCATCCACGAGCGTTCCGCGGGGCTGCGGCCGCTGACCCCCGGCTTCAAGGTCGCGGTCGTCAACTCGTGGGGCCGCCTGCGCTCCTGGATGACGCATATGGTCGCGCACGCGCTGTGGTACCGCCAGACCTACACCTACCTGGGGGTCCTCGAGGCACTGTCGGGTCTGCCGGTGGACGTGGAGTTCCTGTCCTTCGACGACGTGCGCGCCGGCCTGGCCCCGGACGTGAAGGTCCTCATCTGCGCGGGCGCCGAGGGCACCGCCTTCTCCGGGGGCGAGCAGTGGACGGATGCGGAGCTGGTGGCCGCGGTCAGCTCCTTCGTCACCGCAGGCGGGGGCCTCATCGGGGTGGGGGCTCCCAGTGCCCACCCCGCTCACGGGGTCACCTTCCAGCTCGCCGACGTCCTGGGCGTCGACCGCGAGGTCGGCTGGGGCCTGAGCACGCGCCGTCGTCCTCCCGACGTGCAGGAGCACTTCATCACCCGGGACCTGACCGGCGGCCTCGACGACGGCGAGGGCACCCCCGACGTCGTCGTCACCAGCCCCGGTACCCAGGTGCTCGACGCCGCGGACGGTCAGGTCCGTCTCGCGGTCCACGAGCTGGGTCGGGGCAGGGCGGTGTACGCCACGGGACTGCCCTACAGCGCCCAGAACTCGCGGCTGCTGCACCGGGCCGTCTTCTGGGCCGCGGGCCGTCAGGAGGAGTTCTCCGACTGGGCGGCCCTCGACCCCAGGGTGGAGGTGGCCGCCTACCCCGATGGCCGCACCACCCTCGTCATCAACAACTCCCTGGAGCCCGTCACCACGACGGTGCCGACGCCCCAGGGCCCCCGGACGGTCCGCCTGGAGGAAGGAGGACACCAGTGGCTCACCGCTGCGTCGCAGTGAGCACCCCTGTTCCACATCCACTCTCCACTCACGGGCGCGCACCGACGACGCCGGCAACACCATGTCATCACCCCACCGCGCCCCCGCCCCTTCCGGCAGAAGCCGGGCCTTTTCAATGACGAAGAAGGAAGATCCCATGAAGAAACACGCACTGGCCGCCTCGCTGCTCGCCTTCGCGATGCTCACCGCGGGCTGCTCGGCCACGACCGGCTCGTCCGGCTCGTCCTCATCCGGCGGCGTCATCCGCTACCTGCACCGCCTGCCCGACGGCGAGGGGATGACGAAGGTCAACGACATCGTGGCCCGCTGGAACTCCGAGCACCCCGACATGAAGGTCGAGGCCACCAAGTTCGACGGCAAGGCCGCGGACATGAACGTCAAGCTGGAGAACGACGTCAAGGCCGGAACCGGCCCCTGCCTGGCGCAGGTCGGCTACGCCGAGATCCCCAAGCTCTACACCTCCGGCCTGCTGACCGACGTGTCCTCCCAGGCCGAGAAGTACAAGGACCACTTCTCCGAGGGGTCGATGTCGCTGATGACCGTGGGCAAGACGGTTGTCGGCCTGCCGCAGGACTCCGGTCCGCTGGTCTACTTCTACAACAAGGCCGCCTTCGACCAGCTCGGGCTGAAGCCGCCCACCACGAGCGCCGAGCTGGCCGAGGTCGCCAAGAAGGCGGCGGAGCAGGGCAAGTACGCCCTGGCCTTCGAGCCCGATGAGGCCCCCAACACTCTTGCGGGCCAGGCGGCGGCGGCCGGCGCCCAGTGGTTCAGCGCTGAGAACGACAAGTGGAAGGTCAACGTCTCCAGCCCGGAGACTGCCAAGGTCTCCTCCTTCTGGCAGGGGGTCCTGGACTCCAAGTCGGCCCTCGTGGCCAACCGCTGGGACGACGCCTTCGGCAAGGCGCTCGTCGACCAGCAGCTCATCGGCACCATCGGCGCAGCCTGGGAGGGCGCGCTCCTGGCCGACACCATGAAGGACTCCCCCAACGCCGGGTCCTGGGCGGTCGCCCAGCTGCCCGCCTTCGGGGACAAGGCCATGTCCGGTCCCGACGGCGGATCCGGCGTGGCCGTCCTCAAGGGCTGCTCCAACCCCGAGGGGGCCATGGCCTTCAACGACTGGTTCAACACCCAGGTCGATGACCTGGCCACCCAGGGACTGGTCCTGACCGCGAAGGCCCCGGTGAAGACTCCGCAGACCATCTCCACCTTCTTCGGTGGCCAGGACGTCTACGCCGAGTTCACCAAGGCCAACGCGGCCGTGAACTCCAAGTTCGGCTTCATGCCGACCTGGCCCTCCCTGGCGGACCCCATGACCAAGGCCGCCGAGGCGGCCGGGAAGGGGACCGGCAAGGTCGATGACATCTTCCAGGCGGCCCAGAAGACCTCTGTCAGCTCCCTGAAGGACGCCAACCTGCCCGTCGCCGAGTAGGCGGTCGAGCACGGCCCACGGGCAGCCACCGGCACCACGATCGAAGTGAGAGCATCATGAGCACGACGACAACGACAACGGGCGGTTCCTCCTCCCCCTCGTCACCGGATCGAGAACAGGCCTCTCCCGCCATCCGTACCACCTCGTTGCGAAAGCGCAGGGAGGCCCGGGCGGGTATCGGGTTCGTGGCCCCGTTCCTGGCCATGTTCGCCGTCGTCTTCCTCATTCCGATCGTGGTGTCGGTCTACCGGTCCTTCTTCCGCGACGTCGCCTCGGGCTCGGACCTCTACGGCGGCGGGGAGAAGGTGAGCACCTTCGTCGGCCTGGACAACTACGTCCAGGCGGCGGGGCAGCCCGCCTTCTGGAAGGGACTGGGACGGGTGCTGCTGTTCGGCGTGGTCCAGGTCCCGGTCATGATCCTGGTGGCCCTCGCCCTGGCGCTGGTGCTCGACTCCCTCCTGGTCAGGCGGGTGACGGTCTTCCGTCTGGGCTTCTTCCTGCCCTACGCGATCCCCGGGATCGTGGCCGCGATCATGTGGCTCTACATGTACAACCCCAGCTTCTCCCCCATCAATGAGCTGCTGGGACTGGTGGGCCTGAAGGTGGACTTCTTCGGAAGGAACATCATCTTGTGGTCCATGGCCAACATCACGACGTGGACCTTCACCGGGTACAACATGCTCATCTTCCTGGCGGCGCTGCAGTCCGTGCCCCGCGAGCTCTACGAGGCCGCCCGCATCGACGGGGCCACCGGGTGGCAGATCGTCCGGCGCATCAAGATCCCCATGGTCCGTTCCGCCTCGCTGCTGGCGGTTCTGCTCTCCATCATCGGGACCGTGCAGCTGTTCAACGAGCCCACCGTCCTGTACAGCCAGAACCAGTGGATGGGGCTGGACTACACGCCGATGATGATGGCCTACAACTCGATGACCGGTGCGCTCTCACCGTCCGGCTCGGGCCCGGCATCCGCGGTCTCCGTCCTCATCGCCCTGGTGGCCGGTGCCCTGGCCGCCCTCTACGCCCTCGTGCAGAACAGGATCGACAAGTGAAGCCCACCGACACTCCTCGCTCGCTGCGCCCGTCGGTCCCCGCACGGGCCGTGACCATCGCGGTCCTGGTCATCGTCCTGGCCTACATGCTCGGCCCGGTCTACTGGCTCATCGTCTCCTCCACCAAGTCCAACTCGGACCTGCTGACCTCCTCCGGGTGGTGGTTCTCCGGCCACAACAGCTTCTCCGCCAACTACAGCGCGCTCATGAGCTGGACCCAGGGGCTCTTCTGGCGCTGGATCCTCAACTCGCTGCTCTACTCGAGCGTCGCCGGGGTGCTGGGCACGCTTCTGTCGGTCGCCGCCGGCTACGGCCTGGCGAAGTTCGAGTTCGCGGGGCGGGGCGCCGTCCAGGTCGTCATCCTCTCCGGCCTGCTCATGCCCATCGCGCTGCTGACCATCCCGCTGTACCTGGTCCTCGACGCCGTTCACCTGACCAACACCGTCTGGTCGATCATCCTGCCGTGCTCGGTCAGCCCCTTCGGGGTCTTCCTGGGCCGCGTATACGCCGACTCCTCGGTGCCCAACGAGATCATCGACTCCGCGCGCATCGACGGGGCCAGCGAGATCCGCATCTTCTTCACCATCGTGCTGCGGCTGCTGGCGCCGGCGATGGTGACCATCTTCCTGTTCATCTTCGTGGCGACCTGGAACAACTTCTTCCTGCCGCTGATGACCATCAACTCCGCCGAGCTCAAGCCCGTCACCCTGGGGCTCTACGGGATGTCGACCTACTTCAACCCTCAGTACGGGGCGCTCCTCCAGGGCGCTCTTCTGGGCGTCATCCCCCTGATCGTGCTGTTCCTGGGCCTGCAGCGCTTCTGGCAGTCCGGCCTGGCCGCCGGCGCCGTCAAGGGCTGAGTCCCTCCCGTCCCCAACGCCCTTCCCCTCCCCCTATCCACCTCGCCGCCCCGTCCCGGGCAACGGCGCCTCAGCAGAGGAACCACCATGATCCACTTCGGCACCGGCGGCTGGAGAGCCGTGATCGGCGACGAGTTCACCCGCGCCAACGTCAGGCTCCTGACCCAGGGGCTGGCCAACCGCATCCTTCAGGAGGGCACGGCCGAGCAGGGCGTCGTCATCGGCTACGACCGCCGCTTCCTGTCCGACACCGCCGCCTGGTGGGCCATCGAGGTGCTCGTCGGCAACGGCATCCGGGTCACCCTCATCGACCGCCCCTCCCCGACCCCCACCACCATGTGGACGGTGCGCCGCCTGGGGGCCGCCTACGGGATGGCCGTGACCGCCTCCCACAACCCGGCCCTGTACAACGGCATCAAGATCTTCCTGCCCGGCGGCCGCGACGCCGACCTGGGGGTCACCGACGAGCTCACCGCCTCCGTGCAGGGCCTGACGGATGCGGACGTGCGCAGCGTCGGGCCCCATGAGGCCCCCTCCAGCGAGCTCGTCACCATCCAGCGCTCCATCAACTGGTACCTGGACGCCATCATCGACAAGCTCGACACCGAGACCATCCGCCACGCCCACATGCACATCGTGCTGGACCCCATGTTCGGGGTCTCCGAGACGAGCCTGCAGACGATCCTGCTGACCGCCCGCTGCCAGGTGGACGTCATCCACGACCGCCACGACCCCCTGTTCGGGGGCCGCATGCCCTCACCCACCGAGGGGACCGTCACCACTCTGCGCAACGCCGTCGTCGAGTCCGGAGCGGACCTGGGCATCGCCACCGACGGGGACGCGGACCGCCTGGGAATCATCGACGACACCGGCGCCTACCTCACCCCCAACCAGGTCCTGGTCCTGCTCTACGACTACCTGCTGACCCGCAAGGGCTGGTCGGGGCCGGCCGTGCGCAACATGTCCACCACCCACCTGCTGGACCGGGTCGCGGCCGCCCACGGGCAGGTCTGTCACGAGGTGCCCGTCGGCTTCAAGTGGATCAGTGCCAAGATGGCCGAGACCGGGGCCGTCATCGGGGGCGAGTCCTCCGGGGGCCTGACCGTGCGCGGCCACATCCCCGGCAAGGACGGGGTCTACGCCGGCTCCCTGCTGGTCGAGGCGGTGGCGGCCTCGGGCAAGAGGCTCTCCAAGCTCTACGCCGACATCGTGGCCCGCTACGGTGAGCTCGTCATGGTGGAGAACGCCTACGGCTTCACCTCCGAGCGGCGCGCCGAGCTGGAGGAGCGCATCTTCGACGCCCAGGACCTGCCCGCCTTCGCCCACAACGTCGAGCGCGTCTCCTGGGAGGACGGCTGCAAGGTCTACTTCACCTGCGGAGGCTGGGTGACGATCCGCTTCTCGGGCACCGAGCCGCTCCTGCGGGTCTTCGCCGAGATGCCCACCGGCGACGAGGCCCGGGCCACCGCGGCCGCCGTCGCGAGCCACTACGGCCTGAACGCCTGAGACGGGCGGGAGGAAGGATCCCATGAGAGACGCGATCACTGACACGATGACCGCCGTTGCGACTGAGGCGGGCACTGAGACGGGGAATGAGACGGGGAACGACGCGGCGGGCCGCACCCGTGTCGCCGTCGTCCTGGCCCGGGGGCTGGGCACACGCATGCGGGCGAGCAGCGCGGCCGGCTCCGGCCTGACCTCCCAGCAGGCCACAGCCGCGGCCAGCGGCTACAAGGCCCTCATGCCCATCGGCGGGCACCGGCTCATCGACTACAGCCTCTCGGCCCTGGTCGACGCCGGGATCGAGCGGGCGGTCCTGGTCGTCGGCCCCGAGCACGAGGACTTCCGCCGCCACATCGATTCCCTGGATCTCACCCGGCTCACGATTGACCTGGCCGTCCAGGTCAACCCCTTGGGGACGGCCGACGCCGTCCTATCCGCCGAGGCGGCCGTCGGCGAGGAGTGCTTCCTCATGGTCAACGGGGACAACTACTACCCCCGCCAGGTGCTGCGCGACCTGGCCCGCCACCGGGGCAACGCCCTGGCCGGTTTCGACCGCGCCGCCCTGGTGGCCGAGTCCAACATCCCCGCCGAGCGGATCGCCGCCTTCGCCATCGTGCGCGCCCGCGACGGTGCGCTGGAGGAGATCGTGGAGAAGCCCACTGCGGAGGTGGTCCGGGCCGCCGGAGCCCACGCCCCGGTGTCGATGAACGCCTTCCGGTTCACCCCTGAGATCTTCGCCGCCTGCCGGCGGATCGCCCCCTCGCCGCGCGGCGAGCTGGAGATCGTCGACGCCGTGCGCGCCCTGCCCGGTCCGGTCTGGGTCCTGGCGGCAACCGGAGGGGTCCTGGACCTGTCGCGGCGTGAGGACATCCGCGAGGTCGAGGCCCGCCTGTCCGGGACGGAGGTGTCGCTGTGAGTGAGGGAACGCACGGGGCGATGAGTGAGATGCCCGAGGAGACCGCGTGGCGGGTGCCCGGACGCGTCGAGGTCCTGGGCAAGCACACCGACTACGCCGGCGGCTCAGTCCTGGTCGGCGCCGTCGACCGGGCGATCACGGCGCGGGCGCGCCGCGTGGAGGGGTCGCCTGGGTCCCTGACCGCCACCACGGACGGCGGCGATCCGGTCACTCTGCGCGCCGGGGTGGCCCCGGGCCTGGAACCGGGCCACTGGGGCCGCTACCTTCACACGGTGCTGGACCGCCTCACCCTCAACTTCGGGAAGGGCGCCGCGGCCCACCTGTCCATCTCCTCGGACCTGCCGCCGGCCTCCGGGATGAGCTCGTCCTCCGCACTGGTGTGCGCCACGGCCCTGGCCCTGGCCTCCCTCAACGGCTGGGACGAGGATCCCCGGTGGATCGAGTCGATGCCCGACCGCCTGTCCCTGGCCGGCTACCTCGCCGCCGTGGAGGGCGGGCGGGCATGGCGGGACCTGCCGGGAACCAGCGGGGTGGGTACCCGTGGAGGGAGCGAGGACCACACCGGCATGCTGTGCGGTACCCGGGACCGGCTGCTCCTGGCCGAATTCGACCCGATGCGCGTCGAGCGGACCATCTCCTTCCCCTCCCAGTGGGCGCTCGTCGTCGGCGTGAGCGGGGTGCTGGCCCACAAGACCGGTGCAGCCCTGGAGGACTACAACCGTGGGCCGAGCACCGTCCAGACGGTGCTGGCCAGGTGGAACGAGACCACCGGGCGCGCCGATGCCTCCCTGGCCGGTGCGGTCAGGCACCTGGTCGGGGACGCCACCGGCGAGCAGGCGGCCGGCGATCCCGCCCTGAAGGACCTGCTGAGGCTGTGCGACCCCGGCTACGAGAGGCAGCGGATCGAGCAGTTCCTCATCGAGTCCCTCGTCCTGGTTCCCGAGGGCGCCCGGCTGATCGCCGCGGCCGACCCCGGCATCGGCGAGGTCCTTGAGCGCTCCCAGGAGCTGGCCGACCGGGGCCTGTGCAACCAGGTGCCGCAGACCCGGCTCATGGTGTCACTGGCCCGTGAGGCGGGCGCCATCGGCGCCTCCTCCTTCGGCGCCGGGTGGGGCGGATCTGTGTACGCCCTGGTTCGGGCCGATGAGGCCGAGGGCTTCGCCGCGCAGTGGCTCCGGGCCTACCGGGACCGAGAGCAGGGCGCCGAGCAGGCAGCGGTGATCGTGACCAGGCCGGGGCCGGGGGCCTGCCGGCTGCTCTGAGTGCCCCGACCGGCCGGGCTCACACCGCGTCGCGGGTGACGGGGCAGGTCATGCAGTGCGAGCCGCCGCGGCCGCGCACGAGCTCGACACCGGGGGTCTCGACGACCTCGATGCCGGCCTTGCGCAGGGCGTCGTTGGCGCGCTGGTTGTGGGCGTAGCCGATGACGCGCCCGGGCGCCAGGGCCACGACGTTGCAGGAGTCCCGGGCGAGCTCGCGCAGGGCCTCGGCCTCCTCGGAGGCACCGGGACTGATGACGCGGAAGGAGTCGATGCCGGCGGCGCGGGCGAGGACCGCATCCATCTGAGAGCCGTCGTGGACCGTCACCTTGAGGGCCCGCCCGGCCGCTCCGGGCTCGATCTCCACGGTGGTGACCTCGGTGAAGCCGGGGAAGCGCAGGTAGGTGTCGGGGCTGACCATCGTCATGAGGGTGTCCAGGTGCATGACGGCCTCGAGCTGGGTGTAGAAGGCGGCGTCGGGCATATGGACGCCGATGACCCGGTCGGCCACACCGGCCGCGAAGAGCTGGGAGGCCAGGCGCTCCACGCCGGCGGCGGTGGAGCGGTGAGTGAGACCCATGACGAGGGTCCGGTTGCCCAGGATCTGGAAGTCTCCGCCCTCGATGGTGGAGGCCGCTGATACGCGCCCCTGCTCGCGCCACAGGCGAGCGTCCGGGCCGTCGGAGCCGCCGAGCTCGGCCAGGCGGGGGGCGAAGGCGGGGTGGTAGCGGTAGACGGCCTCGTAGCCGACGGCCTCGCGCCGGCGCGGCTCCAGGGCCATGGAGTTGACCGAGACCCCGCCATGGAGCCAGGCGGAGGCGTCGCGGGTGAAGAGCAGGTTGGGCAGGGGGGTGACGACGAACTGGCCCTCCAGGGTGGACAGGTAGGTGGAGGAGAACAGGTCGCGCCCGTCGGATGAGCTGAGGCGCTCACGCAGCTCGGCGCGGGTGATACCACTCAGGAGTACCTCGGCGAGGTCGGCGTCGGGTAGGGACTGGAAGTAGTCGATGAGCAGCTCGGAGGCGGAGACGCCGACGACGTCGGGGCCGACGGCCTCGTCCAGGACCAGGCGGCGGGCCTCGGGGACGGCCAGGACCTCGGTGAACAGCTCGCGGAAGTCGTGGACGATGACGCCCTCGGAGCGCAGGATCGCGGTGAAGGCGTCGTGCTCGGCCTGGGCCCGGGGAATGTTGAGGGCGTCGTCGAAGAGCAGGGAGTCGGCGTTGATGGGGGTCAGGCGGGCGATCTCCCCACCGGGACGGTGGACGATCACCTCGCGCAGAGAACCGGTCTCGGAGTCGACTCGCCCCCCACCGTCGGCAACGGGGATGAAGGTGCGGCTGGCGGTCTCACCGGTCTGTGTCATGAGCACAGGGTAACGGGAGGTAGCGGGAAGCAAAGGGCGCGCCCGACTCCCGGCCGGGCGTCTCATGAAGCGGTCACTACCATCGTCAACGGCTTTTGTTGAGCGACGAATCAACTGGGGCGTCAAAGATGCATGCTTGTCGCAAACCGCAAGAATGGTAAGATAATTTACTCAAAGCACCTTCCCAAGACAGGAGTTCCCACAGTGAAAACAGTTGCCCGCCTCTCCCTGATTGCCCTCCTCCTGACAGGCTTCGCTGCACCAGCCAGCGCAGCGCCAACCACCACCCCCGCAACCCAGGATGACTCACCAACGGCGTTCGGTAGAGCCAAACTGTACCCGGGCTTCTGCCTTATCAACCAAGCAGTCTGCTACGAACCGTGGGGAAAGGCGTGGCGTAACTGGTGACATGGCTGTTGACACCTTCTGGGCTTACCTGTCATCACAAGCAGGTAAGCCCAGAGGTGTCGGCATCCATGTCACTCAACATTCACGCATCTAGCTCCCCGGCAACATAAGATCATTTTACCGCAGAATGCAGAGCAATAGTTTATTCTATACAGTTTGGGTGCGATTCAGTAAGTTCTTGCCGCACCTGAGAATAGCTATTCTTTTATCGGCCGTACTACCGATACTTTCTTTGGATTTAGTTATCTTAACCAACTACAGCGATCGATCTTTTTTGGTTGCAGAATCTCTTCAACTCTCCGCTTTTTTCGTGTATTGCGCCTCAAAAAAGCGAAGTGTCGGGACGCTCGCTTTTTCGACAGCACTACTATTCACTTTCATCCATCCCACATTGAGCCCTGGATGGAGCTTGTGCCTCGCTTTTGTTATTGCCATCGACCTCCTCGTCTCTAAGCACACAAAACTAGCCCTCATTCAGTTTATTATACTGTATATTGCGCAAGTTTCGGCTGGATACAAACCGCTTTTTACCGCTACCACCATATTTTTCGCTGTGCTGGTTTGTTCATCCATCAGCATCCTCATCCGTGACGCCAGGGAACGTCTTGAGAAGATGCAACGCGAGGCGGAACGCTCCAAGGAAATCGCCGCCGAGCTCATTCAGCAGCTGCGCCGCGACATTGCCGACAGCCTCCATGACGACCTGGCCGCCGACCTCACCCGTATGCTCATCATCTCCCGCTCCATCAGGCTTCCCCACGGCGACGACCGCGACCGCATCCTCGATCTGCAGGACCGGACCCAGCAGGCCCTCGCCCACCTGCGCCTGCTCATCCACAACCTCGCCGTCTCCCAAGGGCCCCCAAGGAGGAGCCCACCCTCCAGGAGATCATCGAATCCAGCGCCTCCACGCTGGCTCAGCGCAAGATCGTCCTGGACGCCGACCTCGACGGCATCGAGAGGATCCCGGCGCTGCACCGCTCCGAGCTCGGTCGGCTCCTGGTCGCCTTCATCCGCGAGAACACCCTCAACGCTCTCAAGTACAACTCCCCCCACGATCTTGTCTCCCTCTTCGTGGAGCAGGAGCAGGACACCCTCTTCATCAGCTTCAGCTCGCCCTGGCATGATCAGAAAGTGCCCGAGGAGATGCACGGGGGATACGGTTTATGGGCCCTCCAGGACCGGTTCGAGAATGCCGGGGGCTCCTTGAGCTCGAACCGGATCGGAGCCTCCTGGACCGTTCTCGCCAGCCTCCCCTGGAACGAGATCGCCACACCAACAACTAATGCGAGATCCCTCATGTCACCACCGGACGGAGCCGCTTATGCCTAGTCACACCCTGCGTTCCCTGCGAGTCCTCATCGTCGATGACGACCCGCTCATTCGCACCACCTTCGCCGAACAGCTCGACTCGCAGCGGGCCATTACCGTCGTCGCCGCCGCCTCCGGTGGACGGCAGGCCATCAGCCTGCTCATGACCGGGCAGCAGCCCGTCGACGTCGTCCTGCTGGACAGCGACATGCCGGATATGGACGGCGCCCAGACGGCCAGAGCGATCTACGAGCGCTTCCCCAGGATGCCCATTGTCATGTTCACCGTCTTCAGCCGCGACGAGATGCTCACCGATGCCCTGGCAGAGGGTGTCAACGGCTTCATCACCAAGGACGAGAGCACGGAGAACGTCGCTGCGGCACTGCTGCGCGCCAGCCGCGGCGAGCCCGTCATGTCCTTGCGCCCCACGAAGATGCTCGTCGACGCCTACCAGTCCGAGCAGAAACGCGCCACCGCGGAGGCCCGCATCCAGGGGCTGGTCAACGAGCTGCCGCCCCGCCTCCAGGACATCTACACCTGCCTCCTGGAGGGTCTGACCAACCGGCGCATCGCCCGTAGGCTCGGCATCTCCGAGAACACCGTGCGTATCTACGTCTCCGAGGTCCTCCACCGCCTCGGCCACACCTCGCGCACCGAGCTCATCGCCGCAGCCCTGGGAAACTAGGAGCCACGACGACCACAACCGGCACCTGGGGCGGAACGAGCCCCGGCACCCCTACGCTGAGGCCATGAACGCCGCCACCACCCACCCGTTGCCCCGCCGCGTCTCGGAGATCTTCACCCCCGCTCGCTGGCGGGAGGTGCCCGGCTTCCCCCACGCCGAGGCCGGCACGGACACCTCCCAGCAGCGGACGGAGGCCCTCACGGACATCACCTACCACAGGGGCTGCGTCCGGGGCGAGGACGGCATCTGGCTCCAGGACCTGCCGGTGGTCCGCGTGGCCTTCAACCGGCCCGAGGTGCGCAATGCCTTCCGCCCCCGCACCGTCGACGAGCTCTACCGGGTCCTGGACCACGCGCGCATGAGCGGCGACGTCGGCGCCGTCATCCTCACCGGCAACGGCCCCTCCCCGCGCGACGGCGGCTGGGCCTTCTCCTCCGGCGGCGACCAGCGCATCCGTGGCCGGGACGGCTACCGCTACGAGCGGGAGACCACACCCGACGCATCACAGGATCCCCCGACTGCCGCCGGCAGGACCGACGACCACGCCTACAGCCACGAGGCGGACGTCGCCGCCGCCCAGGCCCGCCTCGACACCGCGCGGGCCGGTCGGCTCCACATCCTGGAGGTTCAGCGCCTCATCCGCACCATGCCCAAGGCCGTCATCGCCGCCGTTCCGGGCTGGGCCGCCGGCGGCGGTCACAGCCTCAACGTCGTGTGCGACCTGTCGCTGGCCTCGATCGAGCACGCACGCTTCAAGCAGACCGACGCTGATGTCGGCAGCTTCGACGCCGGCTACGGCTCCGCGCTCCTGGCCCGCCAGGTCGGAGACAAGCGCGCCCGCGAGATCTTCTTCCTGGCCCGCACCTACGACGCCGTCACCGCCGAGCGCTGGGGCGTCGTCAATGAGGCGGTCCCCCACGCCGAGCTCGAGGAACGGGCCCTGGAGTACGCGGCCACCGTCGCGGGCAAGTCCCCGCAGGCCATCCGCATGCTCAAGCTCGCCTTCAACCTGGCCGACGACGGCCTGGCCGGCCAGCAGGTCTTCGCCGGTGAGGCCACGCGTCTGGCCTATATGACCGACGAGGCCGTCGAGGGGCGCGACGCGTTCCTCCAGCGCCGCACCCCCGACTGGTCACCCTTCCCGTACTACTTCTGACCCTGGGCCGTCATTGCTATCGCACCCGAGAACTCACGGTCGATAAGTCGAGGACATTCAGAATCATGCCGGGTACCGGATCAGAGAGAATATCCTGAAAAGGAGTTCATGCCCCCGGAATTCTCCGCAGACTCCTACCTGGGGCGGAAAAAGAAGGATCATTGTTTCCCGTTTATCGCGGCGACGACGGCCCTCGCTGAGCGGTGCTTCCGCCAGACCTCAGGAAACCCTGGAATGACGGGAGATCCCCTCAGAGACACTGACATCCATCAGCATTGGGGTCAGCCCCTTCAGAGCGACCCAACTGTTATCTACCTCACACTCCGGGTGCTCGTGCCACCCCGTCACCCGTCGGCCCGCCGCTAAGCGGAGTCCCCGGTGGGGCCGGCCGAGGGTCCGGGGGACGGCGAGCCGGTCGCGGTGCCGGTCCGGTCGGCGTCCTCACTCACCCGCAGGGTGACCAGGGGCGGCGTCGTCGGCCGAGCCGAGCCGCCGGCCGGCTCCATGGTGATGACGATCTGCTGGCCGGGCTTGGGCATGATGTCGAGGAAGGAGAAGCCGGCCTCCTCCCGGGGGTCGTAGACGCCCAGCGAGGTGGTTGTCTCCCCCTCTTTGAGCCAGACCTGGAGGCTGCGCCCGCCGGCGGACTCCTTCATGGCGGCAGGCAGGGTCAGCGCGGTCATGCTCATGTCCCGGGACCAGGTGAGGGTCGCGACGTGTCCGTCGGGCATCGTGTCGGTCACCCGCTGGACGTCCTGGGCCTGGTTGAGGTGGGCGTAGTGCTGGGTCGGTGCCATGGAGTTCTTCATGGAGTCCATGGCCTCATTGACCGCGCCCCGCGCGCTCCAGCGCCCCACACCGATGCCGACGCCGAGCAGGACCACCGCGGCGGCGGCCCGCAACAGGCCGGTGCGCCAGGCGGAGCGGCGTCGGCGGTGCGCATCGAGGCTGACGACGGAGGAGTCCACCGAGTCGCGGTCACTGCCGCCATCGCTGCCACCGGTGGCCTCACCGACATCACCAGAGCCCTCCTCCGCAGTGCCGCCGGTGGCCTCATCGGCCTGCTCCGTCCGAGGCTCGCGAGCAATGGCCTCCAGAAGGGAGGCGCGGATCGCGGCCGGCGGGGTCACGGGCCGCAGCGAGGCCCCCAGCAGGGCGGCCGCCTCTGAGTCGAGCTCGTCGTCGAAGAGCTCGACGTCATCTCCACTCTGCGCGCCGTCGAGCCCCTCGGCGGCCTGCGCATCGGCGCCGCCGTTGACGGCGTCCTCGTGAGTCCTATCGCGATCGCTCATGACTGCACCCCCAGCTCTCGTCGTAACCGTGCCATTCCGTCCCTGATGCGGGTTTTGACCGTTCCCAGCGGCGTGTTCGTGCGGCGGGCGATCTCGCGATGGGTCAGGCCCGTGAAGTAGGCCAGCTCGATGGTGGAGCGGTAGGGCTCCCCCACGGCCTCGAGCGCCCGGTGCACCTGCTCGCCCACGAGTCTGTCCTCGACCTGCTGGACCGTCTGGTCGACGTCGGGCATGTAGTCATGCCATCGGCTCTCCCGGTCCCGGGAGGACTGGGAGGAGCGGACCCGGTCGATGGCCCGGCGCCTGGCCATGGTCACCAGCCAGGCCCGGACGCTGCCCCGCGCCTGGGAGTAGGAGCCGGCCGTGCGCCACACCTCGAGGAAGACCTCCTGGAGAACCTCCTCGCTCTGGGCGCGGTCGACGACGATCTGCAGGATCAGCGCGAACAGTCGGGAGGACCAGGCGTCGTAGAGGCGGGCGAAGGCGTCGGCGTCACCGTCGGCAACCTGCGCGATCCACTCCCCCTCAGAGCTGCTGGAACTGCTGCTTGTCACAGGGGAATGGTAGGCGAGTCCGCGGGCGGAGACGGTGCGCGTCCCGGTCCGCGCCTCCAGCGTCGCCAGGCTCATCGCACCGTCTCCTGGGTCGTCCCTGCCCTCACCGTCGGGTCACCCGAAGGTGAAGGAGTACAGCTGCAGCCCGGGCGAGGCCTCCAGCTCGAGCTCACCTGATCCCGCCTCGTCGGTACGGACCAGCTCCATCCCGTTGGGCACGCCTGAGACGTGGGTGGTGCGGGTCTTCCCGTTGACCGTCCAGGTCAGGTCCCCCTCGCCGGAGACGACGAGGTTGACCTGCTTGCCGCGGTAGGACAGGCGCAGGCGGCCCTTGCCCTCGGCCGGGGCGATGGACTGCGGCTCCACTTTCCACGTTCCGTCCAGGGCGAAGGTGTCGGCCTGGAGGCGGGAGGGGAACGAGAAGGCGCGCTGCCCCTTCTGGAGGGTCCCCTGCGCGAAGCCGGAGGCACGGTCCGATCCCAGGTAGGTCTCGGGGGTGCGGGGGCTGTTGGTACCCGCGTCGTCGTTCGCCTCGGAGAAGATGGGGGCGGGAAGGGTCACCTTCGGATTGGCCTGCGTGAGCAGCTCGCGGACGAGCTTCTCCGTGGCGGCCTCACCGCCCTCACCGACGTGGGTCTGGCGGACGTTGCCCTGGGCGTCGGCCAGGTAGTGGGCGGGCCAGTAGTGGTTGTCGAAGTTGGTCCAGGTGGTCAGGTTGGAGTCGACGGCCACGGGGTAGGTGATGCCGAGGCTCTTCACGCCACCGCGCACGTTGTCCACCTCCTTCTCGAAGGCGTACTCCGGGGAGTGGACGCCGATCACCTGCAGGCCGGAGGCGGCGTAGGTCTCGTGCAGCTTCTCGATGCCGGGGATCGAGCGCTGGCAGTTGATGCACGAGTAGGCGAAGAAGTCGACCAGGGTGACCTTACCGGCGCGACTCTGCTGGGTCAGGGGCCGGTCGCCGGGCGTGTTGATCCAGGCCACCGCGCCGTCGATGGCGGGTAGAGGACCGCAGTCACCGAGAGCGGTGGCCCCGGGGCGGCAGGCCCCGGAGGAGTCACTGTGAAGGAGGTCGTCGGTGCGGGCCTGAAGGGAGGCCGTGTAGTCGGGCAGGCGGCGCTGGAGCGCGGCCGGGGCGTCCAGAACCAGCGCCACGGCCAGCCCGAGCATGACGACACCGGCGGTGACGCGGATGGCGCGCTGGCGGGTGCGGAAGGCGCGGATCCTCTCCGTGATGCCGCGTCCGGCCAGGGCGAAGGCCAGCAGCGGGATCGCCGTGCCGACGGCGAAGGACACGGCCAGTGCGACGGTGTCGGCGCCGATCCGCCCGGTGGCGCCCGCGACGGCGACGGCCGCGAGGACCGGGCCGGCACAGGGCACGTACGCGGCTCCCAGAACCAGGCCCAGAAGGAAGCCGTTGGAGGGATTCGTCGAACCGCCGAAGCGCTGGAAGCGCGCGAAGGGACGCTCCAGGATCTCCATGACCTTTGGGACCATCATGCCCAGGCCGATCAGGGCGAGCATGACGATGCCGATCCAACGGATGAGGTCCTGCGGCAGGTGGAGCAGGCTCAGCAGGGTCGACCCCAGGAGCGTGAAGATCGTGAAACTGACCACAAGGCCGGTCACCACGAGGTAGGGGTGGAAACGGGAGGCGAAGCCGCCGTCGGCCTCCTTGTCATCACCGTCATCACCGCGTACGCCCTGCGCTCCTGCGGAGAGGAGGATGACGGGGAGCACGGGAAGAACGCACGGGGAGATACCCGTGATGAGTCCTCCCAGCAGCCCGACGGCCACCAGACTCGAGACGGTTGTCACGATAATTCACCCTTTCGGTCCGTTTCTTGTTGCTAGTCTCGAAAGAGGTTCGGAGCCATCGGCAACAGGGATTGTCGAACAACCACATAGCCGCCTATGACGATCGTCACTCACGACGGGTGTCGTCAGGCTCATTCTCGAGTTCCGTGAACGGCGACGACTCCGGATCCGCAAGAGCGGGCCATCCCGCACTGACACTGCACCAGCAACCGCATAGGAGATCTCATGCGATTCACCGCTACACGTGCCAAGACCCTCGCCACCTCGCTCCTCATCGTCACCGCCGGACTCGGTCTGGCAGCCTGCTCGGGTTCCGGCTCGAGCGACTCGACCACTCCCGCCACCAAGCAGACCGCGGGCAAGACCAGCGACGGTGGCGCGGCCACGCCCAGCGCTGACAGCAAGGTGACCGGTGGCGCCACCGGTGGAGGCAGCCAGCCCACCGCTCCCCAGGGCCAGCAGCAGGGTGGTGCTGACAGCAGCGCCGGCACCCAGCAGGGTGGCCAGCAGCCGGGCCAGCAGCCGGGCCAGCAGGGTGGCGACAACCAGCAGGGCGGTCAGCAGCCGGGCCAGCAGGGTGGCCAGCAGCCGGGCCAGCAGGGCGGTGACAACCAGCAGGGTGGCCAGCAGCCGGGCGGCTCCATCCAGGGCGACAACCAGCAGGGTGGTCAGCAGCAGGGCGGCGCCGAGAGCAGCGCCGGCGCCCAGCAGCCGGGCCAGCAGGGCGGCGGCAACTGAGCCGGGAGACCTGTACTACCCATCTGGCGAGGGCCTCGCTGCAGCAACGGCTGCGGCGAGGCCCTCGCCGGCTTTCAACTCACGTAACAGCGCCTCAGCCTCATCACGGCGCACAGGACGCGACCGGAGGGGATCACGATAACGTTGCGGCTCGGCCGCCCCCATGCCAGGCTTCCGGGAGGCCGGGGCGGTGGACAACGGACGACCAGGACACCGTTCGATCTGCAAGCCGTCCACCGCCCCGGTCCCCGCACCCGTTCCCAACATCTGGAGACCCCCATGCTGTCCACCCTGCTGGAGAAGACCGACCCCGCGCGGCGGCGAGTCGGAACCGCGATCGTCGTCGGCGTCATCGGAGGCTTCTTCTCCGCCATCGTCAAGTTCGGCTGGGAGGTTCCCTTCCCGCCCCGCACCCCGGAGCGCAACGCCACCAACCCGCCCCAGCAGCTCCTTGAGCAGCTGGGGATGAGCCCGGAGCAGTCCCACACCGGCGTCACCTTCAACGGCAACGAGGGGCTGCCGATCTACTCCTTCATCATCCACTTCAGCTTCGCGATCGTCTTCGCCGTCTTCTACTGCGTCATGGCGGAGTACTACAAGTCGATCACTCTGTGGCAGGGGGCCGCCTTCGGTCTGCTCGTGTGGGTGGGGGCGCACCTGGTGCTCATGCCGCTGACGGGCACCGTCCCCTCGCCCTTCCCGTGGGTCGCCGGCGGGCAGACCTGGGCGGAGCACTTCTCCGAGGCACTGGGGCACGTCATCTGGTTGTGGTCGATCGAGCTCGTGCGCCGGGACGTGCGCAACCGCATCACCCACCAGCCCGACCCGTGGGTTCCGCTCGACGCCGAACCGGCCCGCTGAGTCCTCAGGGCTCGGCTCGTCTCTCGTAGCGTGGGCTGCACCGCATGAGGCGGTGCAGCCCACGCTGTTTGGCTGTCACCCGCCCAACCACTCGATCAGGAGGAGCAGCCATGGTCACACTCATCACCGGAGCGTCGTCGGGGATCGGTGAGGAGTTCTCCCGCCGCTACGCGGCCAGGAGGCACGATCTCGTTCTGGTGGCCCGCAGGCAGGACAAGATCGACGCTCTGGCCAAGGAGCTCCGCAAGGAGCACGGTGTGGAGGTCACCGCCATCTCCCTGGACCTGTCCGAGCCTGACGCAGCCCAACGACTGTGGAACGAGACCGACCGCAGAGGTCTACACGTTGACGTCCTGGTCAACAATGCCGGCTTCGGCACCGGGAAGGACGTCGCCGACGACGCCCCCGAACGCCTGGAGCAGGAGGTGCGCCTCAACTGTCTTGCGGTGGTGGGCCTGACGGCCAGGTACCTGCCGGCGATGCGCGAGCGCCGGAGCGGCACAATCATCAACGTCTCCTCCGCCGCCGCCTTCCAGCCGATGCCCCACATGGCCGTCTACGGGGCCACCAAGGCATTCGTGCTCTCCTTCACCGAGGCGCTCTGGCGAGAGACGAGGAGGGACGGCATCCGTGTGCTGGCCGTGTGCCCCGGATCCACAGACACCCCGTTCTTCGAGGTCTCCGACGAGGGCACGGTCGTCGGCAGGCTCCGTTCCACGCGCCAGGTCCTCGATACGACCATGCGCGCCCTGAGAGGAAGCGGTCCCAGCGTTGTCGATGGTCTGGGGAACGCCGTCGTCGCACGATTCCTCACCCGTGTCCTCCCCAAGCGGGCGCTCCTGGCGGCAGTGGACCGGGTGTTCCGTCACTAGGAGGGCTCCGGCTCCGACCGCAGGTACCCGGAGGCTTGAGGTCCGGGCTACCAGGGAAGAAAGCCCGGGTAGGACTCGAAGGGGTAAAGGCGTCTGGGCAGGTACTGCTTCTGCTCCGCCCACTCGATGAGGGCGCGCCAGTCGCGGGCGATGCGCTCCTGCGCCTCCTGACGCCGCTCATCGGGGTGAGACTGGCGCACAAAACCG
Organism: Actinomyces sp. oral taxon 171 str. F0337; assembly: GCF_005696555.1. Lineage (NCBI taxonomy): Bacteria > Bacillati > Actinomycetota > Actinomycetes > Actinomycetales > Actinomycetaceae > Actinomyces > Actinomyces sp. oral taxon 171. Next base: position 2,500,364 of record NZ_CP040005.1, read on the forward strand.
GGAACGATCGTCGATGCGTCGTCAAACGGCCAGGAGTAGTGCTGCTCCTCGAAGGCCTCGGCCAGCACCAGACGGTCCGCGAGCGGGAGGCCCGCCAGCGGATCAGGGCGATCCCCCTGTACCGCCCAAGCCCCAACGAACCTGGCCCACTCCTCCATGGTCGTCAGATGCAGCGCCAGGTTGTGGGTATCAGGAGGCGTCAAGCCGTTGCTCATGCGGAGCCCCCTGTCAAGGTTCACACGCGCCGTCTCGCGAAAGGTCACCCAGGGGATGTCGGTGCGCCACCACCAGCATCCGATGAACCGGAAGATGTGCACGCCCGAGGCGTTGAACACGGTGAAGCTCAGCAGCCGGTACGCCATGAGAGAGGCCACAAGCAGGCCACCGAGCACCAGGGCACCCGTCATGGTCTGGTTGGACGCCCCCGTCGCCGCCAGAAGAACTCCGGCGGCGATTCCTGCGGTTGCGGTCAGGGGGAGGAACAAGAAGAGATGGAGGAGGATGTAACTCGGGTTGCGCAGTGCCGTGAAGATGAGGAATCGCCGCTCAATCCAGCGGGATGGAACCAGCGCCCAGTCGATGTACTTCGTTGACGCCCTGAGATCTCCCCGCATGAGATTGACGCTCTCCGGAGCCGGGGCTCACAGGGTGATGATGACGGTGGCGGCGGCGAAGACGACGCCGTAGGCCAGTTCCATCAGGCCCGCATCACGCAGGGAGGCGATGAGATCGCGTCCCCGGGCGCCGGCACGCACAGGCGCGGTAGCCCGCCGCACCAGTGGCAGGAGCAGGAGCGGCGCCGCCAGCGCGATGACCAGAGTCAGCAGAGGACTGATGTGTCCCCCGCCGTCGACGGGACTGGCTGATCCGGTCTCACGCGCCCACACGAGGGCGACGGCCCCCAGCAGCAGGGTCACGTGAAGCATGAGGGAGAAGGCGCGCCGAGCGCCCCCCTCCCCCAGACGGACCGCCAGGGTCATCTTGCCGTGGGCGGGATCGGTGTCGATGTCGCGTAAGTTGTTGACCATGAGCAGGGAGCAGGCGAGTAGGCCGATCCCGCAGGCCGAGGGCCACAGCCACCCCGGCACCGTGCCGGCCTGGACATAGGCGGTTCCCACCGTGGCCACCAGGCCGAAGAAGATGAAGACGAAGACCTCCCCCAGGCCGGCGTAACCGTAGGGGTGGGAGCCGCCGGTGTAGAACCAGGCGGCAGCGATCGCCCCGGCGCCGACGGCGAGCAGCCACCACTGGCCGCTCAGGACCACGAGCGCAAGCCCCAGGAGGGCTCCGATCCCGAAGCAGCCGAAGGCGGCGAGCTTGACGGTGCGGGGGGCGACCTGCCCGGATGCGGTCAGTCGCGGCGGCCCGGTGCGATCGTCGTCGGTGCCGCGCACGCCGTCGGAGTAGTCATTGGCCAGGTTGCAGCCGATCTGCAGCGCCAGGGCCACGCCCGCGGCCAGAAGGCTCCGCATCACTGAGAGCTCCCCCATCGCGGCGGCGGCCCCGGCGCCCAGGATGACGGGGGCGACGGCGGCCGGCAGGGTGCGCAGACGCACCACCTCCCCCCAGCTGGTGGCGCGGGGGCCGCTGTCCTGCGCGTGTTCGCCGTTCTCGCCGCTCACGGCTTCCTCCGATCCTCTCGCAATCCTCTAGGGTAGGCGGCAGTGACCCTACCAGCGCCGTGGCCCTCACCGGTGCGAGCGCCTGAGCCACACCTCGGCCGGTGAGGCAGCCGGCACCCTGATCGCCAGAAGGACCTCCGTGAGACACCCCGATCCCCGTCCTCGTACTCCTTCACCCGGGTCTGAGCCTGCCGCGTCTGAGCCCTCGGTGGGCGAACGCGCCCTGGGAGCACTGACCGGGCTGGCCCTCGGCGACGCACTGGGGATGCCCACCCAGTCGATGAGCCCGGCACAGATCCGCCGGTGCTACGGCTCGATCACCGGACTGCGCGACGCCGTCCCCGAGCAGCCCATCGCCCCCTCCATGCCTGCGGGCAGCGTCACGGATGACACCGAGCAGGCTCTCATCCTGGCCGGCCTCCTCACCGACGGTGGCGGCCGCATCGACCCCCACCAGCTCGCCGATGCCCTCCTGCGCTGGGAGGACGATATGCGCGCCCGCGGTTCCCTGGACCTGCTGGGGCCCTCCACCAAGCTCGCTCTGGAGCGGGTGCGCGCCGGGGCCGACCCGCGCTGCACCGGCAGGGAGGGCACCACCAACGGCGCCGCGATGCGAGTGGCTCCGGTGGGCATCGCCTTCTCCCTGAGTACCGACGGCAACGCGCTGGCCCGGGCCGTTCACGCCTCCTGCCTGGTCACCCACGACACCCGGCAGGGTTTCGAGGCCGCTGGGCTCCTGGCCGCAGCGGTCAGCGCGGCCATCGACGGCGTCGACGCGGCGGGGGCGCTGAAGGCGGCGCTGGACTTCGTGGCCGCCCACCCCGAGGAGGGCCACTGGACGGAGAGGGCCTCCGTCGCCGCCCGCACGCGCCTGGCCCTGGAGACGAGTCGCGACCTGCACGGGGACGCCCTGGCCGAGCATCTGCGCACCTACGTCGGGACCTCGGTGGAGTCGGCCGAGTCGGTCCCCTGCGCTCTGGTGATCGTGCGGGAGTTCGCGCAGCGGCCCCTGGACGGGCTGTGCTTCGCCGCTGAGCTCGGGGGAGATACCGACACGATTGCCGCGATGGCCGGTGCGGTCCTGGGGGCGAGTTCACCCCAGCTTCTTCCTGCCGAGCCGGTCCGTCAGGTACTGGCGCGCTCCAGGCTGAGACTCGCCCCGGTCTGCGAGGCGCTGCTGGCGCTCCGTGGCGGTATCGGGCGCTCCCGGAAGGCCTCTCCGGAGCGGAGGCGGCCATGACGGGACGGGTCATTCACACCGGCCAGGTCGTCATCGACCTCACCTTGAGGATCGAGGCGATCCCAGAGCCCGGCGGTGACGTGTTCGCCAGCGAGTCCTCCATGGCCGTCGGCGGTGGCTTCAACGTCCTGGCCGCCGCTCGCAGGCTGGGTGCCGAGACCCTGTACGCCGGGCCACTGGGCGAGGGACCCTTCGCCGAGGTGGCCCGTGCGGCGCTGGAGACGATCGGGGTGGATCATGTCGGCCCGGTCGTACCCGGTGACCAGGGCTACTGCGTGGCCATGACCGATGCGCGAGCCGAACGCACCTTCATCTCCACCTGCGGGGCCGAGACTCGCGGCCCGGTGGATGCCTTCGACCACCTGGAGGTGAGCGGCGACGACGTCGTCTACCTCTCCGGCTACTCCCTGGCCGATGATGCCTCCAGGACGGCGCTGGAGCGGCTGGCCGGGAGACTGATCGAGGCCCGGGCGGGGTGCACGGCACTGTTCGACGTCTCCCCCATGGTTGACTCGATCCCCATGAGCGCTTTGGAGCGCATCGGTGGACTGGCGCCCATCTGGTCCCTCAATGAGCGTGAGGCCGGGCTGCTCGCCGGTCGTCTGGGGCTGCATGTGGAGATCGGCGACCACGGTGCTGCCTGCGAGACGCTGGCGTCCAGGCTCGGCATCGTCCTGGTACGGGCCGGGGAGCAGGGTTCCTGGTTCTCCGACGGAGACGGGGCGTGCCATACCCCGAGCATCCCGGTGACACCGGTAGACACCAACGGGGCCGGGGACGCGCACTCCGGTGTCCTGGCCGCGGCCCTGGCCAGGGGCGTCGATCTGACGACGGCGTTGCGCTGGGCGAATGTGGCCGGCGCCCTGACCACGACGTGCTTCGGCCCGGCGACCTGCCCGAGTGAGGCGGATATCAGGGCCCTGGCGTAGGAGGCTCCGACGTCACGTCCGTCGCGGCCGCGGCGAGGAGCCGGGCGACCCTTCGCCGGTCGACCTTCCCGCTGGGGCGCAGCGGCAGGGCCTCCAGGACGACGACCCGTTTGGGAGCGTGGGCGCCGTCCAACCGGGCACGGACCGCCTCACGCAGGGCGGCGCCGTCACACCCGGGCCAGCGGGCCCGCTGCCGGCCCGGCTCGAGCACGACGGCGGCGACCACGCGGCTTCCCCACTTCTCATCGGGCAGGCCGACGACGCAGGCCTCGGCAACGCCGTCGATGGCGGTGAGGGCCTCCTCGACCCGGCGGGGCTCGACCTTGACGCCCCCGGTGATGATGACGTCGTCCAGGCGGCCCAGGACCTCCAGGCGCCCGTCGGGGTGCAGTCGGCCGCGGTCGGAGGTGGCCAGGATGCGCTTGCCGCCGCTGCGGTGGAAGCCCTCGCCGTCATCGGGTCTGCCGCCGGGACTGTCGGCGGGCCTGCGGCCAGAGGAGCGGAGGTAGCCCTCGGCCAGGACCGGACCGGAGAGGAGGATGCGGCCGGCGCCCTCGGCATCGGGGTCCTGGATGGCGACCTCGACGCCTGCCAGCGGGCGGCCGTTGTAGACGCAGCCCCCACCGGTCTCGCTCATGCCGTAGGTGGTGACCACGGTGACGCCCGCCCTGCGGGCCCGGGCCAGCAGCGCCGGGTCGGCGGCGGCGCCGCCCAGGAGGACGGCGTCGGCATCCGACAGGGCCCGGCCGGCCACCGGGTCCTGCAGGACGCGCACCAGCTGGGTGGGGACCAGGGAGACGTAGAGCCGGGAGGCGGCCGCCCCAGTGGACAGGCGCGCCGAGTCCAGGGCGTCCGCGAGCGCCGTCGGGCTGAATCCTGCGCTCGTGTCGACCACGACGGGCTCGGTTCCGGCCTCCAGGGAGCGGATGAGGATCTGCAGGCCGGCGACGTGGTGGGCGGGCAGGGGCAGGAGCCAGGTTCCCGGGCCGCCGAGGCGCGCGTGGGTGGCGCGGGCGGAGGCCACGAGGGCGGCGGCGCTCATGGCGATGAGCCGGCCGGTGCCGGTGGTGGAGCCGGAGGTGCGCAGGATGAGGTCGGTGCGCGCGGGGATGCGGGTGATACGGCGGCTCAGGTCGGCGCGGGCCCGGGCGGGGTCCTCCCCGGGGCCGATGGGTACGAGCAGAGGCTGCAGCACATCCGTCCGGTCCTCCCCTTCCACGGGGGCGGCGGGGGCGGGGTGGTCACCACGGTCGGTGAGCAGGCCGCGCAGGGCCAGGCGCTCGGCGAGGGCGGCGCGCAGGGCGGCGACGTCGTCGGGGGCGGTTCCGCCGGTCAGGAGGCGGAGGGCGGGCTGGGTGGGCACGGCATGATCGTGCCACGGCCCCGGCCGGATGGGGTGAGCGGGTGCGCAGACGGGAGGGGCCGGGCAGTGAGGGGCCTGCGGGATCGTCCGGCTCGGTTAGGGTTGGCCCATGCGTATCGTCCTCATCGTCCTGGTGTTCGCCCTGACGCTGTACGCCCTGCTGGACTGCGCACGCACGCCGGATGAGAGCATGCCGGCGCGGATGCCGAAGTACCTGTGGATCACCCTGATCGTCCTGTTCCCGACCATCGGCCCGATCGCCTGGATCATCGTCTCGAGGGTCAGGGCCGCCGAGGAGCGCGGCGGTTACGTCGAGCCCACCGTGTGGTCCTCCCGGGAGGGCACGACCTTCCGTCGTCCGCAGCGCGCCCGTCCCACGGCGCCGGACGACGACCCGGAGTTCCTCAGGGGCCTGGAGCAGGACATCCGCCGTCGCCGGCACCGCCCGCCAGAGCCCGCCGGTGGTCACGACGCCGGCAGCGGAGCTGAGGGCAGCAACGAGGGCAAGGCCGGTGGGGCCGGAGAGGACGCCGGCGGCGATGAGACGGGCGAGACCGACCGCTCCGGGACCGACCAGCACTGACCAGCACTGACCAGCACTGACCGGGAGCACACCGGCCCGGCCGCGCTGCTCCGGCCTCAGGGCAGGGCGGCGCGCGTCTGGGGCCAGGGAGTGGTGTCGACGTCGTAGCCGTGGGCGGCGGCGTGGATGAGCCAGTCGCCGGGGATCCAGGTGCGCCCGATGAGCTGGGGGTGCTCGGGCATGTAGCGCACCGACCACAGGATGAGGACGAGCTCGGCCCACTGGGCCCGGATCTTGAGACGCACCGAGCCGGAGGCGTTGGCGGCGGCGATGACGATCTCTCCGGTGGCGGTGAGCTGGACCTCCTGGATGTCGGCGTAGGAGATGGGCATGACGCCCTCCCCCGTGCCCAGGTAGATACCGTGGGTGGACACAGTCAGGCGGGCGCCGGCCAGGTGGCGCCACTTCTCGACGGCGTCGGCCTCGGCGGCGCGTCGGCGCCGGTGGTTGAGGTAGGCCTGTCCGCCGAAGAAGGCGGCCGTCAGTGCCAGGCCGACGGGACCGCCGGCCAGGAAGAAGCCTCGGGAGGGGTTGTAGGTGGCGTCCCCGCGCCGCCACAGGAGCAGCTCGGCGTCGCAGGTGGCCAGCATGACCTCGCCGGATCCCAGGGCCGGGCGTACGGGGTCGATGGTCGGCGAGACCGGGTTGGGGCGGCGGCCCTGGCGGGTGGAGGTCAGGACGGCGGCGGTGTGCCACCACACGAAGTCCTGCCCTGTCCAGGGGCGGCGCGGGGCAGGGCGGGCGCGGCCGGGACGGATGACCTCACCGGGGGGGCCGGCGCGCACGACCTCGCCGCCGACAGGACGTGAGGGCGGCTGCTGGGTCACCGGGCCGCCTCGGTGCGCCCGTCGCGGCCGTCGCGGCCGTCGCGGCCGACGCTGCCGGTGGCGGGGCGGGCGGAGGAGGTGCCGGGGACCATGTCGCGGGCCTGGCGCAGCAGGTCACCGGCCGGCTCCCAGTAGGCCAGCCCCACGAGGGTGCGGTCCTCGAAGGTCAAGGAGGTCAGGGAGGCCAGGGCGCACTGGCGTCGGCGCGGGTCGTGGGCCAGGGAGCGCCCCTCCAGGAAGAGGCGCAGCGACCAGACGGGCAACTGGTGGGAGACGAGGAGCGCCTCGTGGCCCTCGGCGAGGTCGAGCGCGGAGACGACGGCGCCGCGCATGCGCTCGACGATCTCCCGGTAGGGCTCGCCCCAGGAGGGGCGCAGCGGGTTGACGTAGCTGGACCAGAGGGTGGGGCGGGCCAGGACCCAGCGGTTACGGTTGACGGCCACCCCCTCAAAGGCGTTGCCGGCCTCGATGAGTCGGGGATCCGTCGTCGGCGCCAGGCCGAAGGCCGCGGCCGTGGGGGCGCCGGTCTCCCGGGCCCGCTCCAGGGGCGAGGTGACGACCTGGGTGATGTCGTGCCCGGAGGCGGACAGGACATCGGCGACCTGCTGGGCCATCTGGTGGCCCAGGGTCGACAGATGGTACCCGGGCAGGCGGCCGTAGAGGATGCCCTCGGGGTTGTGCACCTCGCCGTGCCGCATGAGGTGGATCGTCGTGCGCGCCATGCGGTGATTCTCGCACGCTCGCCGGCAACGGTCAGCCACCAAGCACCGTAGGGTGTCCCCATGACGACTCGCAGTGCATGGGGTCTCGGTCTGGCGACCGTGACTGACGACGGCAACACCCTCGACGTGTGGTACCCCCACCCGGTTCTCGGCGACGAGCCCGCGGACGGGCACGCCGACCTCCTGGCCTCCCTGAGCGCCATGGAGCGCCGCGATGAGGCCCGCGGCGTCCACACCACCGTGGTGCGCACCTGGGCCGACCTCGACGACGCCCCCCAGACCGTGGCCGGCGCCTACCTGCGCCTGCACGCGCTGTCCCACCGTCTGGCTAGGCCCAACACCGTCAACCTGGACGGGATCTTCTCCCGCCTTCCCAACGTGGTGTGGACCTCCGCGGGCCCCTGCCGCACTGAGGACTTCGAGACCACCCGCATGCGGCTGCGCGCCGCCGTGGGGCGTCCCATCCAGGTGCACTCGGTGGACAAGTTCCCCCGCATGACCGACTACGTGCTGCCCTCGGGGGTGCGGATCGGCAACGGCGCGAACGTGCGCCTGGGCGCCTACCTGTCCGAGGGCACCACGGTCATGCACTCCGGCTTCGTCAACTACAACGCCGGGACGCTGGGCCGCTCCATGGTCGAGGGCCGAGTCTCCCAGGGGGTTGTCATCGGTGACGGCTCAGACGTCGGCGGCGGCGCCTCCACAATGGGCATGCTCTCGGGCGGCGGGCGCCAGTGCGTGGCCCTGGGCGAGCGCTGCCTGCTGGGGGCGAACTCGGGGCTCGGGATCCCGCTGGGTGACGACTGCGTCGTCGAGGCCGGCCTGTACCTGACGGCCGGGACGAAGGTCTCCCTCATGCCGCAGGGAGGTGTGGTGCCCGGCAACCACGGCCTGTTCAAGGAGCCGCGCGTGGTCTCGGCCCGCGAGCTGGCCGGCGCCTCCAACGTCCTGTTCCGCCGCAACTCCCAGTCCGGCGCCGTCGAGGCGCTGGCCCGCGGCGGCAAGAGCATTGAGCTGGGCTCGACGCAGCACGCCGACCAGTAGGGCCTCTCTCCTCCGCCGCGCTTCTCGTTCCGGCCGCCTTCCGCCTCAACCGCGGGAGGCGGCCGGTTACGTTGGAGAGACCAGCATGCCGAGGAGGGCCGGGCTCAGAGCCGGTCGAGTGCTTCGCGCCTCAAGGACAGGGCTCAGGCCGCGGGCTTGTGGGCGACGAGGGCGATGCCGACCATGTCCTTCTCGTAGCGTTTGAAGGTGCCTGCCATCTCCTGGACGCGCCGGCGCAGCGCCTTGTCGGCGGCGACGTTGCGCGCGATCCGCAGGAAGCCTCCTACTCCCTCGTCGCGGATGTTGCGGCCGACCTTGAGCAGCGCCATGGGGGCAGTGTCGACCCAGTCGACGACGAGTCCGGCGTTTTCCATGAGCTCCTTCCAGGCGGCCGCCGTCATGGGGCGGGCGTTGACGTGGATGGAGCGGGCCAGGTCACGGCGCAGCTGGGTGTAGTACTCCTCGTCGATGTCGTCGGGGGTGACGCCGAGCTCGTGGATGGCGTAGCGCCCGCCGGGGCGCAGGACACGGGCGGCCTCGGCGACGATGGCAGCCTTGCCCTTGTCCCCCTGCATGGTGAGCATGGCCTCGCCGACGACGACGTCGGCGCTGGCGTCGTCCAGGCCGGTGTCGGCAGCCTCGCCCTGGCGGACAGTGCCCAGGTCCCCGACGACGGCGGCCACGCGCCGGGCGGCGTCGGGGTCGCGGTCAATGGCCGTGTAGGAGGCGGGGTGGTCCTTGATGATCTCGGCGGCCGTGCGCCCCAGGCCCGGAGCGAGCTCGACGACGTCGGTGCCCGCGAGGCCGGCGTGGCTGAGCATGGCGGCGGACAGGGCGGCGCCGCCGGGGCGCAGGACGCGTTTGCCGGCGCGGGCCAGGACCCAGTGGCCGGGCGCGGAGGCGATGGGTCGGTCGGCGTGGGGCAGCGGCAGGTCGGCCGAGGCGGTGGAGTCGGCAGGCTTCTTGCTCATAAGGCCAGCCTAACCACATCGGAGCGGGGACCGATAGGGTCGTCATCAGGCGACAGCCGCCTGGTGTGGCAGACAGGCTCAGGCACACACGGTTCAGCCCCAGACTCGCCTTGTCGAGGACAGGAACGGGACCTACCGTTTCAATATGTTGCCCGCTGCCGCCCATCCTCCGCATGATGACGCGGATCGCCCAACCCCCGATGAGGCTGTGGAGCGGCCGGGGCAGGCGACACGACGACGGATGCTCGTGCGGGCTACCGGCCTTGTCATCGGTGGAGGACTCGCTATCGCAGGTGGGTACGCCTGGACGCACGGACCGGGCGGGACACTGTCCTACGAGACCAGAAGACTGAGGGCACTCCGAGACGACCCGATGGGAGCGGAGACCATCCTCGGGGTCTCCGCCGTCTTCACCGAGTCACGGGAGCTGCCCAGGTGGTTTCAGTGGAAATACGGGGGTGTCTCACTGCGCCGATGGTTCTATGACGCGAGCAGAACTTCCGCGGAGCTCACGAGTCTTTTCATCGACTACGCAGAGAGCCACGGCTGGACGAGGGATCCCGGACCATCCACACCCGAGTCATGGATCGGCCGCCACGGCGGGACGGAGCCGACTGATGGCATGATCCTCAATGTCGCCCCCGATATCGGGCCGCACGAGACCGACCCGCTCAGCGGCTCGGTTGTTGTCGGACTCGGGTACGCCTGAGACAACACCATCCCCTCCCCGTCAAGCGAGAACCACTCATCGTAGCGACACACATGGCCACGAACCTCTACGACAAGCCCCTTCAGCAACACTGAATAATCTCAGTGCACCAAACCACACAACTACCCTAAGGGATTCATAGAATCGCCATATGACTACGGCAGTCCCAGATCCCCACACCCCTGCATCAGAATCCACAACCCCACCCTCACGTCTATCTCGCCGCCAGATATTGACTCGCATCAGCTGCGGGACTCTTGTTGGAGGTCTGGCCGTAGGAGGCGGACTCACCTGGGCCTTCGGCCCCGGAGGCCCTCTCTCACATGAGGCGAGACAACTGAAAGCACTCAAAAACGACCCCATGGGAGCCAAGACCATCCTTGGCCTCACCGCCGTCCGCACAGAAGAGTCTGAGCTCCCCGGATGGACGACCTGGAAGTACCCAGGAGTTCACCTCAACCGGTGGTTCCAAGATCCATCAAAACCTGCTGAGCAACTCAGAAACGAATTCATCAACTACGCCAAAGCCCGCGGATGGAAAAAAGAGAGCAGATTCGGCTCGTCTACATCATGGTTCGCACGACACTCCCACCGCGACTCGGACGACTACATGGAGTTAGCCATCGGACTGAGCCAGTCCAGCTCCGTAGAAAAAAATATAGTCCTTGTAGTTCTTGACTACGATTAGCGACACACACTGAGACAATCGCATCCCCTTGCATACAATTCATGTAGCGCCTATTTGACAGCAAGCACTGGGGGTCCCATGAAACTTGATATCAATAACAGTTCTTCCCGAACAGACGGAATGAATCGCTTTAACATCGCGCTTGTCACTCTGACACTGCTGTGCCTCTTCATACATTTCACAGCAGCCTCACTTCACACAACCGACGCCAAAGCAGACGTTAAACTAAATCACTTAATCCGAGCCACCCTACTCGGAGACTCTTACTCGGCAGGAAATGGCGCCGGGTCATACTATGGAAACAAAGACGCATACAGAAGTCATAATAACTGGGCTCACAAGTATGTGGATTGGATAAACAAACAAGGCATTCCAGCAACACTTAACAATCTAGCCCACAGCGGATACACCACGAACGATGTGATGGATGAGCAGATTCCAAACATTGACACAAACACCAATTTAGTGATGTTCACTATCGGAGGGAACGAAGTTGATTTTGGAGGAATCGTCAGAAGATGTTTTGCTCCATCCTCTCGCGAACCTAAACAATGCGAGGGGCTCGTCGACCGCGCAAATTCCAAGCTCAACGAGGTGAAAACTCGAACATTATCTATCCTGGAAAAAATCGACAACCACCTCCCTCACGAAGCGCAGGTAGTTATAGTTGGATACCCAAGACTAGCCGGCGGAAAGTATACTCTTATAGACAACTCAGGTTTCAGGTTTGGGAGACCAATGATCGTGTATGACGCAGGAACCTCCGTCCGAAAACTGAGCGACGCATCGAAGAAGATCCAATCAGATCTGGTATCGGAATGGAATAGAAATCATCCACAACTTAAAGTAACCTATATTGATGGAGTAATTAACGCTTTCGACGGGCACGAACCCACTCCTTTCGAGGTATACGGCAATTCCAACCCAAACAGATGGATCAACGGACTTTTCGAAACTGAAGGAATAAAGGGCACAGACGGAAGCACTCGATCTAAGCCCAGCATAGACGCCAGCGAGTACTATCATCCAAACATAATTGGGCATGAAGAAATCGCTAACCTCATCAAAGACAAGATTGGGGTGCCTAAGTTGAGTGAGGGACGCGATCGCAACATGGACATAGATATTGTTTTTGCAATCGACTCCACAGGATCCATGAAAAATAATGTCGATGCTATCCGATCAAAGATTGACAGTCTCGCAAGAGAGGTAAGTAAAGCATCCACATCTCCCCGCTTCGCGCTCGTCGACCATAAGGACCACCCACAATTCAATCCCAACAACCAAAATTATCTAGCCAACACGGACTTGAACTTCACTTCAGACATCTCCGAACTAGAAGCAGCTTTAGGATCTTTGAATTACGAAGGAGGAAACATAGGAAACACCAACGCCAGCGTCTACAGCGGTGTCATGCAAGCCGTTAATATGAAATGGCGCAACGGAGTTAAGAAGATCGTCGTCGTCATCGGTGACGCTCCTCCACGCGACCCTGAGCCGGAAACCGGTTATACTGCTGCCTCCGTCGCTAAGGTTGCCTACGACGTGGACCCGGTCAGTGTCTACGGTATTGACACCGGACAGCTCAACTCCACCAGCTTCCAGACGCTGGTCACCTCCAGCACGGGCACCACCGCCAACGCTTCCGCTCCCGACCAGGTCAGCGACCTCGTCAACAAGGCCATCAGCAGCGAGCTCAACAAGCCCTTCGCCTGGATCCAGGGTCCCTATGTCGCCAAGGTCGGAGATCCTGTCGATATCGATGCCGCAGCCTCCCACGCAGTCTCTGGCTCCCTGACCTCCTATGAGTGGGACTTCAACGGTGACGGCGTCTACGACGAAACCGGAACCTCCCCACGCATCACCCATACTTTCAGCGAGGAGTTCAGCGGCGTCATCGGGCTGCGCGTCACCCAGTCAGACGGGCAGACCGCCGTTGCCACCACCCAGGTCGATATCACCGATGACGGCGACAACACGCCACGCGACCAGGACAACTGCCCCGACGTCAGTAACTGGGGTCAGACCGACTACGACAACGACGGAGTCGGAGATGAGTGCGACCCCGACCCCGGCTTCCCCACCCAAGACAAGCCCGGTGTCTGCGTCGTCGGCAAGAACTGCCCGCCCGACAGCGGGACTCCCAGCGCCCAGCCAACACCCGCACCGAGTGGAGGCTCGACACCCACCCCGCCGTCGCCACTGAGCCCACCCAGGCGCCCACGGCAGTTCCGACAACTACTGCTTCAAAGCGCCCCCTCGCCAACACAGGGACCGACGCGAGCAGGTTGATAGCCCTGGCGATCCTCGGGCTGCTCGCCGGCGCAACAGTTCTCCACTACCGCCGCAAGGTCACCTCGTAGCCGGTGATACCCGGGCAAATCCCGGCTCGCCGATCACAGTGTTGGGGCCGTTCCTCTCCCGGAGCGGCCCCAACACACGTCCCGGTACGGTGTCCACATGGATCAGATCATCACTCCCGCCATCTGCTGCGACGGCACCGCCGACGAAGCAGCCCGGTTCTACGCCGACGTCTTCCGCGAGGGCTCCATCGTCGAGCAGGTGCCCGGGCTTGCCGCCACAGTCAGCATCCACGGCTTTCGGCTCTCGCTCATCAACGGCGGTGACCAGTACTCCCCGAACCCGTCAATCAGCTGCATCCTGAACTTCGACCCGCTCCTGTTCGGCGGCGAGGAGCAGGCCCGGGCCTACCTCGATGAGCTCTACGAGCGGCTCTCCACCGGCGGCGTGCTCATGGAACTGGGCGAGTACCCGTTCTCGCCGCGCTACGCCTGGGTCCGCGACCGCTTCGGCATGACCTGGCGGCTCATGCTCACCGACCCGGCCGGCGAGCCGCGTCCCTTCATCCTGCCCTCCTTCATGTTCGGCGGGACCAACCACGCCAACGCCGAGGAGGCCACCGAGGCCTGGATCGCCCTGTTCGACGACGCCCGCCGCGGGGCCCTGCGCCGCTACGAGGAGGGCGGGCCGATGGAGGCGGGGACCGTCATGTTCACCGACTTCACGCTGCGCGGCACCTGGATGGCGGCCATGGACTCGGGGGCCTTCCACGACTTCACCTTCACGCCCGGGGTCTCCATGATCGTCTCCTGCCGGGACCAGGAGGAGATCGACCGCTACTGGTCGGGGCTGTCGGCCGCGACCCAGGCCGAGCGCTGCGGCTGGTGCGTCGACCGCTGGGGCGTGTCCTGGCAGGTCGTCCCCCACAACATTGCCGAGCTCATGGCCGACGCCGCCACGCGCGAGAAGCTCCTGAACATGGGCAAGATCGACCTGGCCGGCCTGTAGGCCGCCGATCTCACAACGACGGTCTCGGTGACGTGCAGGCAGCTATTTCGTATTACACTTGTCATGTGGAAACCATTGATGGCGTACCGGTCACCGACAAGATGATCCAAGAGTGGTCGGACGAAGCGGAACGTGGATACGACGTCGACGTGCTGAAGAAGCGAGGACGCCGACCCATCGGGGATGGTGCGGCGCGGGTCGTCCCAGTCCGCATGGACGACAGTCTGGTGGCCGCGGTCGACCAACGCGCTGAAAAGGACGGCACCAGCCGCTCCGAGATCATCCGCTCAGCCGTACGAGCCTTCGTCGCGTGAAAGTCCACAACTCAGCACTCAAGCATGGCATCAGCGCTGCGGACGCGCTCTACGCCGCCAACCACCGGATTTACGAGAGCTGGCCGGACGACGACGTACCAGCCAAGCAGTTCGTCATGGGTTTCGACAGCCAAGGACGGCTTCTGGAACTCGTCATTCTCACCTTCGACAGTGGTAACCAGCTTCTCATCCATGCGATGAAGGCGCGTCGCCATCTCCTGGATCTGATCGACTGATGCCCAGCAGACCGGGGACCCGCTCCACCTCTGGAACAGACACCCCGATTCGGTAGAACGTCAGTCGGCCCCTCCCGATGCGGCGGAGTGCTGCCCGGTGGTGGAGTTCGCATCGACGGGCGACCCCGTTCACCTTTGATGGCAGCCAGCTGGTCTACGAGCGGCTGGTGGCACCCCGGAAGCAACTGATCGACGACGTACTTCTGCATCGGGGACGTACTTCTCCCGCGAACCACTGAGGGCGGACTTCAGTGGTTTGCGGGAGAACGCAGTCGTCGTCGGAAAAGTACGTCCCCGGTCCGGATCACCGCGGCCGCGAGCAACCAGCGTAAGCCCGGATCAGACCCGGGTGACGCGGTCGAGGCTGGGGACGCCGGCACGGGTGGCCGGGTACTGCCCGTCGTCGTGCTTGCGTCGGTGCATGGCCACGTAGTGGCGCTCGGTGGAGCCGTCGTAGACCTGGCGGGGCCGCCCGATGCGCTTGGCGGGGTCGGCGATCATCTCGCGGTACTGGGCGATCCAGCCCGGCAAGCGCCCCAACGCGAACAGGGGCGTGAACATCTTCGTGGGGAAGCCCATCGCCTGGTAGATGAGGCCGGTGTAGAAGTCGACGTTGGGGTAGAGGCTGCGGGAGACGAAGTACTCGTCGCGCAGCGCCGTCTCCTCCAGCTCCATGGCGATCTCGAGCTTGCGGTCGCCGTCGTCGGACCCCAGGCGGGTCAGGACGTCGTGGGCGGTCTCCTTGACGATCGCGGCGCGCGGGTCGTAGTTCTTGTAGACCCGGTGGCCGAAGCCCATGAGCCGGACGCCGTCCTCCTTGTCCTTGACCTTGCGGACGAACTCGGCCGTGCTCATCCCCGAGCTCTGGATCGTGTCCAGCATCCGCAGGACCGCCTCGTTGGCGCCGCCGTGCAGCGGCCCGGACAGGGCGCCCACGCCCGCGGCCACGGAGGCGTACATGTTGGCGTCGGCCGAGCCCACAAGGCGCACCGTGGAGGTCGAGCAGTTCTGCTCGTGGTCGGCATGCAGGATGAGCAGCATGTCCAGGGCCCGCACCACGGCCGGGTCGATGTCGTAGGACTGGTAGGGCATCCCGAAGGTCAGGCGGATGAAGTCCTCGACGTAGGAGCGCTGCGGGTCGGGGTAGAGCAGCGGCAGACCGATGGCGCGCCGGGCGATGTAGCTGATCATCGTGGGCATCTTGGCCAGCAGCAGCACGGTGGCGAGCTCGCGCTCGTAGGGGTCGTGCGGGTTGAGGGTGTCCTCGTAGTAGGTGGCCAGGCCCGCGATCCCCGCCTGGAGGATCGCCATCGGGTGGCCCGAGGAGGGGAAGGAGGTGAAGAAGCCGCGGAAGTCCTCGTGCAGGAGCCGGTGGCGCGAGATGCGCCGCTCCATGCGCGCGAAGGACTCGCGGTCGGGCAGCTCGCCGTTGATGAGGAGGTAGGCGACCTCCAGGAAGGACGAGGACTTGGCCAGCTCCTCGATCGGGTAGCCGCGGTAGCGCAGGATCCCGGCCGCGCCATCGATGTAGGTGATCTGCGAGGTGCACGACGCCGTGTTGGTGAAGCCCGGGTCGATCGTCACCACGCCGGTGGAGCCCAGCAGCTTGGACACGCCCAGGCCGTCGGTGCCGTCGGTCGCCGGGGTGCGTGGCAGCTCGAGGTTCTTGCCGTCAACGGTCAGCAGACCGGGGCCGCCGCCGACGCCGGACCGGCTCTGCTCGGGCTGCTCAGCCGCGGCGGGGGTGGGGATGCTCGTCATCATGCCTCCTGAGGCTCGGGGCCGCACGCATCGCGACGGCGAGACCTGGGCCCACGGGGTTCCGGCAGACCCAGCGACCACTGTACGGGGTGCGACGTCACAGCGTCGTTTCATGGACCCACCGAGGGCGAGACCGGATCGGCCCGGATCGGCCCGCCGAGCGCAGCAGTCAGGCACCACCCGATGCTTGATAAACTTATCAAGTCACTCGCTCGTTGATAAACTTATCATCGTGCGGACTCCTCTTGACTCACCGTTCAGCCCAGGCTCGGACACGGTGCCCCTGGTGTGGGCGGGGCGTATCGAGCACCTCAGCGACTGGCGGGATGCCCTTCACCCACGCCGCGCCGCCGGCATCCACGAGCGCGGCCGCACAATCCTGGGGGAAGCCGGCTCCGGAAAATCCGCATTGGTGCGCCGGATCGCGAGTAAGGCCTTGGAGGCGGGCGACTGGGTCACGCCACAGCTGCGTATCCCGTCGGGAAGCGACCCCATCAAGCGAGTCGCCTCGGCTCTGCTAACCCTCGCCGACACGGCGGGTCTGCCAGCAGCAAGGGAGCAGCGCATCGGCGACCTGCTGCGCCGCGTTGAGTCCGTGGCCGCTTCCGGCATCTCCCTGTCCGTGCGAGCCCAGGACGGTCCCGAGCCGTATTCCGCCCTGACCGATCTACTCATTGAGATCGGCCGTGCAGCCACCAAGCGCCACGCCGTGGTGATGATCCACATCGACGAGGTCCAGAACATCACTGATGAGCACGCGCGCTCCCAGCTGCTCATCGCCCTGGGTGACGCGCTCACTCACGAGGAGTCCATAACCCTTCCCGGCGGTCTGAGCGTTGGCTCGGCGCTTCCTATCGCCGTCTATCTGACCGGGCTGCCCGAGTTCGCGGACATGGCCGGAGCCCAGTCCGGTGCCACCTTCGCGCGTCGCTTCCAGACCAGCACACTGGAGACCATCGAAGACGACGACCTCCTGACCGCACTCCACCCCTTCATCAGCCAGGGGTGGCCCATCACCACCGCCGACGGCGGCACAGACCGGATCTTCATGGAGCCCGACGCCCAACGCGCCATCGTCGAGCTCTCCTGCGGCGAGCCGTTCCTCTTCCAGCTCGCCGGGCAGTGCGCCTGGCACGCCAGCACCGACAGCATCATCACCGCCGAACACGTCTACACCGGATGGAGCAGGCAGGCGGTCCGCGAGGCAGAGGCACATGTGCAGCGCATCCTCGACCGGCTCCCACCGCGTGAGAGGGAGTTCGTCGAGGCAATGGCCGAGCTCGCACCCGAGGAGCGGTCTCTGACGAACATCGCCAACCGGCTCGGGCACAAGAGGGCTACGGACGCGGGCCCCACCGCGCAGCGGCTCGACCTGACCCGCAGGATCATCCGGCGCGGTAGGCCCTACCGATTCCAGCACCGCGCCGTCGGAGCCTATCTCACCTCCGAGTGGCCCGAGGTGGGCTGACCGGGGCCGGCCAGCCTCAGCCGGCGAAGAGGGCGGCGGCCTCGGGCGAGTGCAGGCGAGCGGCGGCGGCGGCCACGCGCTCGTCGGTGTCGGTCAGGCTCATGCGCACTCGCCCGGCGCCGGCCTCGCCGTAGAAGTCGCCGGGGGCCACGACGATCCCCAGCTCGGCGAAGGCCCCCACGAGCTCGTAGGCGCTCATCGACGCGGTCCCCCGGAGCCACAGGTACAGGCCGGCCACGGAGGCCGGGTCGTTGACGAGCCCGGCGGCGGCGGTCGCCTCGACGAGCACCTCGCGGCGCTCCCGGTAGACCTCCTTCTGCACCTCCATATGCGCCTCGTCGCCGAGGGCGGCCACGAGGGCGGCCTGCACCGGAGTCGGCATGAGCATGCCGGTGTGCTTGCGCACCTCGGTGACGGCGCCCACGAGCTCTGCGTCACCGGCGAGGAAGGCCGCCCGGTAGCCGGCCAGGTTGGACTGCTTGGACAGGGAGTACAGGGCGAGCAGGCCGGTTCGGCCCGTTTCCCCTCCGACCCGGGGGTCCAGGAGGCTCGGGATCGGATGGTCGTCCCACGGCGACTCCCAGCCGAGCTCGGCGTAGCACTCGTCGGAGATGACGACGGCACCCCGCACCCTGGCCCAGGCGACGATCCGGGCCATCTGCTCGACGCTCAGGACGTGACCGTCGGGGTTGCCGGGGCTGTTGAGCCAGACGACGGCCACGGGTGCGTCCTCGGAGATGCCCCACGTGTCGGGGTCGGCGTCGGTGTCCACGGGGACGGGGGTGGCCCCCACGAGGCGGGCGCCGACGTCGTAGGTGGGGTAGGCGGCCCGCGGGTGCAGGACGAGGTCGCCGGGGCGCACCCCCAGGTGCAGCGGCAAGAGGGCCACGGACTCCTTGGAGCCGATGGTGGGGATGACCTCGTCGTCGCCCAGGCCGGCCACGCCCCGACGTCGCTCCATCCACTCGATGATGGCGGCACGTACCGCGGGGGCGCCGACCGCCGTCGGGTAGCCGGGGGCGTTGGCGGCTGTGGACAGGGCGATGCGAGCGATCTCAGGAGTGGGATCGACGGGCGTGCCCACCGCGAGGTCGACGACGCCGTCCGGGTGCTGGGCGGCGCGCTCCCGGTAGGGGCGCAGAGAGTCCCAGGGGAAGTCGGGCAGGGCCAGCCGGCGGGGCAGGTGGTGAGTGGAGACGGTATCAGGTGTCGCGCTGGTGGTCACGGGCCCTGATTCTTCCTCACACGCCGGGGGCGTCTCCACCTCCGGCCCCGCCCGTCGGCTCAGTAGCCGTTGGCCTCTTTCCACTCCTCGTTCTGCGGGGGCAGGGCGGCGATCATGGGGTCGTCGTAGTCCAGCGCGCCGGTCCGCTGGGCGCCCCCGGGCGAGCCGAGCCCCTTGAGCTCGAAGAAGTCGATGTTGGCGCGGGTGTAGTCCTCCCACTCCTCGGGAACATCGTCCTCGTAGAAGATCGCCTCGGTGGGGCAGACGGGCTCGCAGGCGCCGCAGTCGACGCACTCGTCGGCGTTGATGTAGAGGCTGCGTTCACCCTCGTAGATGCAGTCGACGGGACACTCGTCGACGCAGGCGCGGTCCTTGACGTCGACGCAGGGCTGGGCAATGACGTACGTCATAGCAGCAGTGTCCTTTCTCCTCTGGGGATCCTCCCGCGCGAGTAGGCGCGGTCGGGCCAAGTATGGTCCCCCAGTGCCCGTCGACCCAAGAGGTGAGAGAGTGGCCGTCAGCACGCCGAAAACTCAGGGTTGCCGCACCGCGATTACGTCACTGCCACGGCGCGAATGTCATAGGTAACAATCGATGCGCCCCGATCCGCGTGCCCGTTGCCACAGGAGCCGCAGACTCACACAGCACTAGTTGCAGATCATATCGATGTCGCCGTCGTACTTGGTGGTCAGGACGTCGTCGGGCAGGGCCTTGCCGTCGTGCTTGCGGGTGCGGGTGACAGTGATGTCGAATCCCTGCTGCCCCCCGGAGGTGGGTTCACAGTCGGGACCGGACCCGTGCTTGGTCCTCACCGGACGGAAGTTGGAGCGATCCGAGGAGGTGATGGAAACGTCGTAGTACTTGGTCGACCACAGCCGCACGTGGATCTGCTCACCGTCCAGCCACGCCTGGGCCAGTACCGCATGGGACGTGGAGTTCGTGAACTTCATGTCGAGATTGCCGGTCCACAGGGTCGCCTCACGCCCAGCCGGGTAACGCTCGAAGTAGTACTGGTGGGGATGATGCTCGGTGTCATCCATCCCGGCCTCAAAACCGGCGTTGAAGGTGGTGGTGGCCACCTGGCTGAGTCCACCTCCCATCGCGTCAACATGCTCTCCGTTCTGAATGACCCCGGCATCGGCGAACCCGTGCTCGGAGTCGACCTCGCCGAGGACCTTCTCCAGGGAGAAGACCTCGCCGGGCTTGACGACCGTGCCGTTGACGAGCTCGGCTCCGCGAGTGAGGTTCTGCGTGCGCGGCGCGTCCCCACTGTTGTACGGGGTGGCGAACTCGCCGATCACCTCGCTGATGCCCCACTCGTTCTGCGGCGTCGTCACCGTCGGCTCGGCTACGACCATCGGCAGGGGCACGGTCCGGCCGGCGACGTCGGTGGCGGAGGTACCGGCCTTGAGCAGGCTTGCGGACAGGGCCGCGGTGTCGATGAGCTTGCCCTGAGCAGCGGGGACGTACTGGGGGCGAGCCCCCGGGGCGCCGGTGGCGGAGCCGTCGATCTTCCAGGTCGCGTTCTGGACGGGGGCCTCGACCTGACCGATTCTGGCGACGACGGCGTCACGCAGCGCAGTCGGGTCGAAGGTGGCGCTCAAGGTACCGCCCTCGGAGGAGAGCTTCAGCATCGCGGCGGTGTCCTGCGGTGAGAAGGCAGCGGCCGCGCCGGGGTTCTTGCTCTGTACGCCGGTGCCCGCCGCATCAACGGTCAGCCCGCTGGAGAGCAGCGGCGTGAGGGTGCCGTCCACGAACTTCGTGGCTTCCTCGTTGGTGATGGCGGGGATCGCGGTGCCCTCGGCCATGGCGAGGGTCTTCTTGCCCAGGGGCCAGGAGCCGGCGAGCTGCTTGAGAGAGGCATCGACGTCGAGTCCGATACCGTTGCTCGCGGGCGTG
Source organism: Actinomyces sp. oral taxon 171 str. F0337 (assembly GCF_005696555.1). Taxonomy (NCBI): domain Bacteria; kingdom Bacillati; phylum Actinomycetota; class Actinomycetes; order Actinomycetales; family Actinomycetaceae; genus Actinomyces; species Actinomyces sp. oral taxon 171. Next base: position 2,521,274 of record NZ_CP040005.1, read on the forward strand.
GTGACCGGCTTGGTGCCGTCCAGGGTCACGGTCGCCGAGACCGCACCGTTGGCCATCGTGTCGACCCGGTCCTCCAGGGCGCCGCGCAGGGCGGTGGAATCGACCCGGATGACGGCGTCGGTGCGCTGACCGCCGAGGCGCTGGGTCAGGGTGACGGGGTTGAGGGTAAATCCGGTGAGCTTCTTGACCGAGGCGTTGGTGTCGACTGAGACGCCCGACTTGGCGGGTACGAGCTCGGACCTCCCCTGCCCGACGGTGAGGGTGACGGGCTGGGCGAGCTGGTCACCGACGCCCTTGCTGATGCGGTCGCGGGCCTCCTTGGGGCTCAGGCCGGAGACGTCGACGCCGGAGACGGTAGTGCCCGAGGCGATGTGCTGGGTGGTCCACCAGGCGATGCCGCCCCAGGCCAGGAGCAGGGCCGCGGCCCCGGCGGCGCAGGCGGCGGGGATGAGGCGCCGACGGCGCGAGGCGCGCGACCCGGATGCCGGGATCTTCGGGGCGATCGATGGCGGCATATCGCCGGAGCCGGAGGGCCATGCGGTGACCTGCTGAGCCTCGACAGTCGCATCGGCACCGCTCGACTCATAGGGCGAGAGGGCCTCGGCGGGGGTGGTGGCCTCATCGACGACACTCATCGACGCCGGTGTCACCACCGCTTCGGCGGCTGCGGCTTCAGCAGCGGCCGGCTCGGAACCGGCTGTCTCAACGGACTCGTCAGCAAGGGAGGCGGTCTCGCCCACACCCTGGTCGGCGGCCTCACCGGCATCCTCGACGACGGATGCCTTCTGCGTGGGCTGCTCGACGACGGCCGAAGCCTTCGCAGTCTCCTCGGCCTCCTCGACGGGCCCGGTCGGCCTGACGGACTCAGCGGGCTCGACGGGCTCGACGGTGTCGGCCGCGACCTTCGAGGCAGCGGGCTTCTTCCCGCGGTTGACGGACTGGCTCATGGGCGGCGGTTCCTCTCAGGCCTCGGCACGACGACGACGGGCGTTCTCGCGGAAACGCTCCTGGGAGTTGAGGATAACCTTGCGGATGCGCACGGCCTCCGGAGTGACCTCGACGCACTCGTCGTCGGCGGCGAACTCGAGGGCCTCCTCCAGGGTGAGGCGGCGCGGCGGCACGAGGGCCTCGAAGCTGTCCGCGGTCGAGGAGCGCATGTTGGTCTGCTGCTTCTCGCGGACCACGTTGACGTCCATGTCCTCACCGCGGGGGTTCTCCCCCACGACCTGACCCTCGTAGGTCTCCTGGGTGGGCTCGACGAAGAAGCTTCCGCGGTCCTGCAGGCGGATGAGCGCGTAGGCGGTCACGGCCCCGGCACGGTCGGAGACGAGGGATCCGGTGGTGCGCGAGACGATCTGCCCGGCCCAGGGGGCGTAGCCCTCAGCGATGGAGGAGGCGATGCCGGTGCCGCGGGTCTCGGTGAGGAACTGGGTGCGGAAGCCGATGAGGCCACGGGCCGGCACAAGGAACTCCATGCGGATCCAGCCGGTGCCATGGTTGGTCATGGTCTCCATCTGGCCCTTGCGTGCGGCCATGAGCTGGGTGACGGCGCCCAGGTACTCCTCGGGGACGTCGATGGTCATGCGCTCGATGGGCTCGTGACGCTTGCCGTCGATGGTACGGGTGACGACCTGCGGCTTGCCGACGGTCAGCTCGAATCCCTCACGGCGCATCTGCTCCACGAGGATCGCCAGCGCCAGCTCCCCGCGTCCCTGCACCTCCCAGGCGTCGGGCCGGGTGGTGGGCAGGACCCGCAGGGACACGTTGCCGATGAGCTCACGGTCCAGGCGGTCCTTGACCTGACGGGCGGTGACCTTGGCGCCCTTGGTGCGCCCGGCCATCGGGGAGGTGTTGATGCCGATGGTCATGGCGATGGCCGGGTCGTCCACGGTGATGAGCGGCAGGGGACGCGGGTCCTCGGGGTCGACGAGGGACTCGCCGATGGTGATGTCCTCGATCCCGGCGACGGCGACGATGTCACCGGCGTGCGCCTCCTCAGCGGGCTTGCGGTCCAGGCCCTCGGTGACGAGGAGCTCGGAGACGCGGGCGGAGGCCAGTGAGCCGTCGTGGCGGGCCCAGGCCACCGTCTGCCCCTTGCGCAGGGTGCCGTTGTGGATGCGCAGCAGCGCCAGGCGCCCCAGGAAGGGGGAGGCGTCCAGGTTGGTGACGTGAGCCTGCAGGGGGGCGCCTTCCTCGTAGGAGGGGCCGGGGATCCGCTCGATGATGGTGCGGAAGAGCGGCTCGAGGTTCTCGCTGGCCGGCAGCTCGCCGTCGGCCGGGACCTCGGTGTCGGCGCGACGGGCCTTGGCGGAGGCGTAGATGACGGGAACGTCCAGGACGGCGTCGAGGTCGATGTCGGGGTGCTCGTCGGCCAGGTCGCTGGCCAGGGACAGCAGCAGGTCGGTGGACTCTGCGACGACCTCGTCGAGCCGGGAGTCGGGACGGTCCACCTTGTTGACCACGAGGATGACCGGCAGGTTCGCGGCCAGGGCCTTGCGCAGCACGAAGCGGGTCTGGGGCAGGGGCCCCTCGGAGGCGTCGACGAGGAGGACGACGCCGTCGACCATGGACAGCCCGCGCTCGACCTCACCGCCGAAGTCGGCGTGACCGGGGGTGTCGATGACGTTGATGACGATGCCCTCGGGGCAGCCGGCGTCCACGGCTGAGGGGCCCGAGTAGTGGACCGCCGTGTTCTTGGCGAGGATCGTGATGCCCTTCTCGCGCTCCAGCTCACCGGAGTCCATGACGCGCTCGCCGGTGGTCTCCTCGGTGGCCCGGGCCCCGAAGGCGCCCGCCTCCCAGAGCATGGCGTCGACAAGAGTGGTCTTGCCGTGGTCGACGTGGGCGACGATGGCGACGTTACGCAGGTCTTGGCGCACGCTCATGGGGCACTTCTTCCGGTGGGGGACGCCGCGGGCCAGGCACCTCTCACGGCACCGGCCACAGGGCATGAAACAGGGAAAGACTAGAGGACGCCGGTCGAGACCTGCCATGGCGGGGCCAACACCCGGCCTGTGCCGCCTCTCACCTCGACCATTCAGGGGCTGGCACCATCAACCGCCGGGCGGGACTGCGAGCCACGACCCGCCGGTCACTCCACAGAAGGCTCGACTTGCTCCGCCTCCGGGGAAACGGCGGACACCCACAGACACCCGAGCAGCACCAGTACGCATACCCCAGCGGTCGTCAGCACACCCGTCCCCTGACCCAGCCACATGGCAAGGGCGGGAACAGCCACGTAGCCGAGCGGCGCAATACCGTCCCCGGCGAGGTAGTCCAAGGCGAAGACAGAGGGCAGTGCGTCACGCTCAACTCGAGACTGAAGAAACGTCTCCCAAGCCACCGCCGTCGACGCAATCACAGCACTTGAAACAAATACCAACACCGCGACAAGCCAAAGAGGCGCACCGAGCACCACACCGACCGGCACCGGCACGAAACTGAGGAGCGCAACCAGGCACAGCACCGGGCGAGACAAGCGGGATGGCACACGAAGTAAGGACCCAATGATTCCACCGACCGCAAACAAGGACTCGCTGACACCGATGAACCATAACGCTCGATAATCATCGCGCAGCACCACGGGGTATATCGTCATATAACTTCCCCACACAGTAAAGTGCCACACACCGGAGCTGACCAGCACAACGAGGACCCCTCGGGAGCGTGCAGCGACCCGCAGGCCCCGGTTCAGGGCGGTGATGCGATCCGCACCCCCCGTTCTGCGCCCTTTCGGCAGGCGGATCTGCGACAGCAGACATGCGAGCATCAGCAGGGAGACCAGCCACCAAGCGTCAGCGACACCTCGCCATGACTGCACCACCGCAATAAGTCCAGGGCCGGCGACCGCGCACAGACCAGCGACAACAGCCCTGGCGGAATTCATCCGATCCAACAGATCCGACCGCACGAGGTCTGCGACATAGGACCCCATCGTTGGGTACATGATCGATGCGACGAACTCCAAGGCGAATGACACAGTGACGTACACGCCGAGCCCAACCGAGCCGGCATGACTCAGCATCGCGATACCGCCACAGATGACGACCCATGCGGCTGCCGCACCGCCGAACATGGTCTTGGGGCTGACGTGAACCAGCATCTGCGGAGCCAGCAACGCACCCAAGATACCCGGCAGCGCGCCCACGCCGAGGACCAGCCCGACGCCGGAGGCGCTGTAGCCCTCCGACGCCACAGCTATCGCCAGCAATGCGGGAACCGCCGAATTCGCCAGGACATACAGGCCTCGCGACACAAGAAACTCAACGACGTACTCCTCCGCCATCAGCTTCATTCGGCTACCCTTCCCGCCACGCAGCCAGTACGTGTTCGTCCGTCTCGCCGCCGTTCACCAAGTACACCAAGGCGCTGATGGGGCGGGTCATAGGAGCACGGTCACGGCCGCGAGCGCGACGGCGAGCAGACCTGCGGCGCCGACGACCGGGCGGTTGAGGCTGCTGCTCACGCCGGCGGCCGCGCCGGGCGCCGCATCGTCCGCGGCCTGAGCAGGAAGGCTGCGCATCTGCTCGGCGTAGGCCTCGATGAGGGACCCGGCATCACCGGTGTCGAGGTTGGTGCGGTGAGTCCCCTCCCCCGTGAGGTACTCCGGGCGCACCGCCGGGGCCGGCTCGGGGTCTCGCAGGCCGTCGCGCCGCTCCTGCTGCTCGCGCAGCTCCTGTCGGCGCCGGAAGGACTCGGCCATGCCGCCGCGGCGGGGAGCGGCCGAGGCGCGCACCTCGACGTCGTCACGGGTGACGACCGACAGCCCCCAGCGGGTGCGGCACAGCTCGAACGCATCCCAGCCCAGCACGTGGGTGCGCCAGGCGTTGCGGATGGTGAGGGCCTGCGGGGTCAGGGTGATCTGCGGGGCCCACCACAGCAGCCAGGTGAGGAAGGTGAGTGCTCCCGCCCAGACCATGGTGCGCAGCCCGTGGGCGGCGCCGTCGGCCAGGCCGATCGTCAGGGACATCCCCACTGCAGCCAGACCGATGAGGGCGGTGCCCAGGCGGGCCGGCAGGGACCGGATGACGACGGTCGGCATGACAAGGGGCACAGTGGTGGACACGGTGGTGGGCACGACTTCTTGCACGGGCGCATCATGCCGCACCGGCTCCCCGCCGTCGTCATCCGGTCCGGTTGCGGGCACCGGCTCAGCTCTTGACGTAGCCAATGCGCTCGGGCCGGAAGGAGGCCAGTCCCTGGGCGCCGAAGTTGCGCAGCGTCTTGGGCACGGCGGTCAGCTGCATGCGCTGGTAGATCGGGATGTTGAAGACGTTCTCCCACAGGACCTTGTCGAGCTCGTTGGCGAGCTTGTTGCGCTCGGCGCCGTCGGGGGTCGAGCCGATCTTGGCGACGTACTGGTCGACCTCGGGGACGGACAGTCCGGTGTAATTCGACTGGCTGGTCGAGGCGTAGTACTGACCCGTGTTGGCCAGGGGGTACTGGGTCTTCTCGCCGGTGAAGACCGTCAGTGCGTAATTCTTCTTGTTGATGTACTCCGGGAAGTACTTGTCGATCTCGACCGTGGAGACACTGAGCTTGATGCCGACCTCGTTCAGCTGCTTCTGGAGGAGGTTGGCCTCGTTGGTGGCCACCGGGGCGTTGGAGGGGATGGTGATCACCAGCTCGAGCTTCTTGCCGTCCTTGGCGCGCACGCCGTCGGAGCCGGCCACCCAGCCGGCACCGTCGAGCAGCTTCTTGGCGGCCTCGACGTCGTGGCCCCAGCCGGTGGAGTTGTCCTGGTAGCCCTCCTGGACGGGCAGGAAGAAGCGGTTGCCCAGGAGAACCTTCTTGGCGTCCACGGGCAGACCCGCCAGGTCGGAGGCCGCGATGGCCTCACGGTTGCAGGCCCGAGTGATGGCCTGGCGCACGGCCTTGTCCGCCAGAGGACCGGAGGAGGCGTTGAACATGATGTGACGCCACTGCAGGCCGGTGTTCTGGCGGACCTCGGCGTCGTCGCGGCCACTGGCCTGCTGGTAGACGTCGGCGGAGAAGATGTAGTCCAGGACGTCGATCTCCTTGTTGGCGAAGGCCTGTCCCAAGGCCGAGTCATCCAGGACGTGCAGGGTGACGGTCTCAAGCTTGGAGGTGGCGCCCCACCACTTGTCGTTGCGCTCCAGGGTGATGACCTGCTTGGACTCGTCGTAGCTCTTGATCTTGAAGGGGCCGGCGAAGTAGTCGTTGTTGAACTTGGTGGCGCCGGCCATCGACTCGTTGAAGGTCTTGGCGTCGGCCATGAGCTCCCTGGGGGTGATGCCGGCCAAAGGGTAGGACCAGTCGGGGTAGACCGAGTTGAAGGTGACCTTGGCGGTCTGCTTGTCCACGATCTCGACCTTCTCGACCTTGTCGAGTCCCTCGACGGTGGCCCAGGAATAGCTGGGGTCCTTGACATGGTCGAAGAACACCTTGATGTCCTCGGAGTCCCACTTGCGCCCATTGCCCCAGGTGGCCTTCTCGTTGATGGCCACGGTGACCACGGTCTTGCCGCCGACCTCCGCAGCCTCGAGCTTGGTGAGGAAGTCGGGGTTCGGTGTCGCCTTGCCGTCCGCGGCCCAGTCGACGGTGAAGGGGGAGACGAACTTCATGATCAGCCACATGTCGACGATGTTGCCGTCCACGGTCACGGCGTTCCAGTTCGCCGGCGCCGAGCCGATGCCGAAGCGCAGCGTGCCCCCGTCCTGGAGCTCGTCGGGGGCGGCGGTGGGCACACCGGCGGTGGAGCCCGAGGAGCCGGAGCCGTTCTTGGCGCAGGCGGCCAGGGAGGTCAGGACGGCCGCGGAGGCCGTCGTGGCGAGGAACATGCGACGGTTGAGCTTCATGGGAATCTCCGTTCACTATGGGCGCCGTCGTCGGCGCGCGGTGGTGGGCAGGATCGGTGGACAGTGCGATGGGTGGACTCGGGGGCGGGGGACGTCAGAAGACCGCGGTGCGCTCGGGGTAGTAGCAGGCGACCTCGTGGTCCTCGCCCTGGGAGAGGAAGTCCGGCATGGCTCCCAGGCAGGCCGAGCGCTCGTCGTCGGTGAGTCCTGAGGCGAACTTCGGGCAGCGGGTGCGGAAGCGGCAACCCGAGGGCGGGTTGGCGGGGCTGGGCATGTCGCCCTCCAGGACGATGCGGCTGCGGCCGCGTTCCTTGGCCGGGTCCGGGATGGGGATCGCCGAGAGCAGGGCCTGGGTGTAGGGGTGGGCCGGGGCCTCGAAGATGGTGTCGACGTCTCCGATCTCCACGATCCGCCCCAGGTACATGACGGCGACACGGTCGGCGATGTGGCGCACCACTGACAGGTCGTGGGCCACGAAGAGATAGCTGAGCCCCATGGTGGCGCGCAGCTCATCGAGCAGGTTGATGACGCCGGCCTGGATGGACACGTCCAGGGCGGAGACCGGCTCATCGAGGACCAGGAGACTGGGTTCGAGCGCCAGAGCACGGGCGATGCCGATGCGCTGACGCTGCCCGCCGGAGAAGTTGCGCGGGTAGCGGTTGGCGTGACTGGGCTCGAGCCCGACGAGCTCCATGAGCTCCTCGATGCGCGGTCCGATGTCCGTTTTCTTCCAGCCGTTGGCCCGCAGCGGTTCGGCGATGATGTCGAAGATCGGCAGGCGCGGGTCCAGGGAGGCCATGGGGTCCTGGAAGACGATCTGCAGGTCGCGGCGCACCTGGCGGCGCTGGGCCCGCCCCAGGTCGGCCGTGTCCTTGCCCAGGACCACGATCCTGCCCTCCTGGGGCGCCCGGAGGGAGAGGACCTCCAAGAGGGTGGTGGTCTTGCCGCAGCCGGACTCGCCGACCAGGGCCAGGGTCTCGCCCCGGCGGACGTCGAAGGAGACGCCGTCGACGGCGTGGACGGTGCCCACGCGTCTCTTGAAGACGGCTCCCTTCATGAGGGGGAACTCCTTGACGAGGTCGGTGACGCGCAGAACCTCGGGGCGCTCGGCATGCGGCAGGCTCATGGTCTCGGGGGTCTTGAGAGCCGGGACGGGGTAGATGTGGGAGTAGTCGAGATGGTCCCGTTCGATCTCGCCGCGACGGTGGCAGGCCGAGTACTGTGCGCCGGAGCGGGGCTCCTCGCCGTCGGTCCCGTCGCGCTCCACGAGGGTGAGCGCCGGCTCCTCCCGTGCGCACTCGGCCTGGGCCATGGGGCAACGGGGGATGAAGGGGCATCCTCGGGGCAGCTCCAGCAGGGAGGGCGGGTTGCCCTCCAGGGTGGCCAGAGCCGAGTCCTTACGCGCGTCCAGACGGGGCAGGGAGCCGAGCAGGCCGATCGTGTAGGGCATGCGCGAGCGGTAGAAGATGTCGTCGACGTCGCCGGTCTCCACGATGCGCCCGGCGTACATGACGGCCACCCGGTCCGCCATGCCGGCCACGACCCCCAGGTCGTGGGTGATCATGATGACGCCGGCACCGGTCTCCTTCTGGGCGGTGCGCAGCACGTCGAGGATCTGGGCCTGGATGGTGACGTCGAGGGCCGTGGTGGGCTCGTCGGCGATGATGAGATCGGGGTCGTTGGCGATCGCGATGGCGATGACGGCCCGCTGGCGCATCCCGCCGGAGAACTCGTGGGGGTAGGCCTTGGCACGCACCTGCGGGTTGGGGATGCCCACCAGGTCGAGCAGCTCGACGGCGCGCTTGTGTGCGGCCGCCTCGCTCATCTCGGGATGGTGGATCCTCAGGGCCTCGACGATCTGGGCGCCCACCGTGTATACGGGGGTCAGGGCGCTGAGCGGGTCCTGGAAGACCATGGCGATCTGGGAACCGCGAATGCGGGACATGTAGCCGTCGGGCCGCCCCAGCAGCTCGGTGCCGTGGAGGCGCACCGACCCGGTGACCTCGGCGGACTCGTCGAGCAGTCCCATGACAGCCGTGGAGGTGACGGACTTGCCCGAACCGGACTCGCCGACCAGGGCCAGCACTTCACCGCGGGCGACGGACAGGTCGACTCCGCGCACGGCGTTGACGCGCCCGTCCTCAGAGGGGAAGGAGACGTGCAGGTCGGCGACCTCCAGCAGCGGGGCGGCGCTGGAGGGGTCCGGGAGCGCGTCGTCGGCGCTTCTGACGTCGACGACGGGCACGGCCGCAGCGCTCTTCGTGACCTCGGTGGACGTGCTGGGGCTGCTCGTGGGACTCATGCCTTGCCTCCGGACTTGGACGAGGGGTCGATGGCATCGCGCAGACCGTCACCCATGACGTTGACGCACAGGAGCATGAGGAAGAGCACGGCTGCCGGGGCCAGGAAGATCCAGGGGTAGGTGGTCGCCGAGCGCTGCCCCTCGGCGATGAGGGTGCCCAGGGAGGTGTTGGGCGACTGGACCCCGAAACCGAAGTAGGACAGCGTCGTCTCGCTGATGACGGCGTAGGCCACGTTGATGGTGGCGTCGACGATGAGCAGGGAGGCGATGTTGGGCAGGATGTGCCGGGCGATGATGACGGGACTGGGCACGTTCATGAAGCGGGCGGCGTTGACGTACTCCAGGTTCTTCACGCTCAGGGTCAGGGAGCGCACCACGCGGGCCGTGAGCATCCAGCCGAAGCCGGCCAGGAGGATGATGAACAGCACGATGGAGCCCTTGGCGGCTCCGGCCCGCTGGGAGAGGATCGCGATGATGAGGAAGGAGGGGACCACGAGGAGCAGGTCGGTGGCCCACAGGGCGATCTTCTCCCACCAGCCGCCGAAGTAGGCGGCCGAGGATCCGATGACGGCGGCGACGCCGGTCTGGAGCAGGGCGACGAAGACGCCGATCATCATGGACTTGCGGGTGCCCTCCACCACCATCGCGTAGACGTCGCGGCCTCCCTGGGTGGTGCCGAACCAGTGATCAGCGCTGGGGGCCTGGAGGAAGGCGGCGGAGTCGACGTCGGTGAAGGTCCAGTGGGTCGCGGCGCCGCCGAAGAGTGCGAAGAGCACCATGAGCAGGAAGCCGACCGCGCCGACCACCGCCCCCTTGTTGCGCCAGAAGCGCCGGGTGATGATCTGCCTGCGGGTCAGGCGCCGGGAGTCCCTGGGGGTCTGCTTGGTGATGTCGCCCAGGTCCTCGGGGCTCAGCTGGGCCTCCCCGCCCTGCTCGACGGCGGCGTAGCCGCCCACCGTCATCTGCTTGCCGATGGAGGCCATCCCGTTGGGTTCAGCGTTGCGCGTCATGGGTCAGCTCACCCTCACTCTCGGGTCGACGATCGCCACGAAGACATCGGACAGGAGCGCACCGGTGAGGGTGCACAGCCCGGAGAAGGCGACGACGGCCGTCACCCCGTTGATGTCCATGCCGGAGATCGCACTGATGGAGTACTCGCCCATGCCGTGCCAGCCGTAGACCCGCTCGGTGATGGCGGCGCCGGTGAACAGGGTGGCCAGGGCGAAGGCGAAGTAGGTGGCCATGGGGATGAGCGCGGTGCGCAGCGCGTGGCGGGTCAGCGCCTTGCGCTTGATGAGGCCCTTGGCTCGGGCGGTGCGCACGTAGTCGGCCCCCAGGGTGTCGAGCATGAGGTTGCGCTGGAAGCGGGAGTAGGAGGCGATTCCGCCCAGCGACATCGACAAGGTGGGAAGCAGAAGGTGCTGGAGGCGACCGAGGGTCCCCTCCCCCTCACCGGTGAACTCGAGGATCTGGTAGCCGGAGGAGCGGTTGATCTGCACGGCCAGGACCTGCAGGAGGATCGCGATGACCATGGCGGGGGTGGAGATGATGATCATGGAGATCAGGGAGATCGCGCGATCGGAGAAGCGGTACTGGCGCGTGGCGGTCCAGGCCCCCAGTGCCACTCCCCCGACCATGCCGATGGCGGCACCCAGGAACACCAGCCGCACTGAGACGAGGATCTTGGTGCCGATGAGGGTGTTGATGAGCTCGCCCTTGGGGGTGCGTCCCCAGTCCCAGTGGAGGACGACGTTGCGCAGCCAGGTGACGTAGCGGTCCCACACGGGCAGGTCGTGGCTGATGTTGTACTTGACGAGGTTGGCGTGAATGGCGTCCCAGTTGAGAGAGGGGTCCTGACGGTTCCACAGGGCCGAGGGATCCAGAGAGGCCGAGGCCAACAGATAGGCCAACGACGTGGCGATGAATAGCAGGACCGCGTAGTTCGCGATCCGGCGCGCCAGGTACGGGAGCATGCGTTCTCCTCCTTCGGACAACCCACCGGTGCAAGGACCACTGGCCCGCAGCAGGCGCACCTGGCGGCGTTGGAGGTGACACCGTGTACGAACAAATGAATGGGGTCACAATACCCGCCGCGTGAAACTCGATGGATACATTTCCAGCATTCAGGAAATGCCCAAATGGTTAATAGTGGAGGAGAAATAAAACGCGGCGGTGGCCTCGAATCCACCGCCGCGTCGCGGGAATCCCCCTCAATCAGATAAGGAAACAGGGCCGACACGTGAAACACGTGTCAAACGGTCAGAAACTGGCGCGTTCATGCGTTCCAGGCCTGGGCGAGCAGCTCGTAGGAGCGGCGCCGCAGGGCCGGGTCGTGGGCGTGGGTGACCACGAGGACCTCGTCGAGGTCCCACCGGGCGGCCTGCTCACGCAGACGGGCGGCGACGTCGTCGGCCGTTCCGACGAAGGACAGGGACATGGCCGCCTCGACGGCGTCCTCCCTGCCGGGCGCGTAGGCGCGCCAGGCCTGCGGGTCCTCACTGGGCGGATCGAGCGGGCCGGGCCGATTGCCGACGATGCGGGCGGCGGCAGCCATGGCGGTACTGAACAGCAGGCGGGCCTCCTCATGGCTGGGAGCCACCATGACATTGACGGCGGCCGCGACCCGCGGAGCGTCCGGAGCGCCTTGGAGGCCTGGGGCGCCTTCCGTCCGGGACTCGAGGACGGAGCGGTAGGTGGCGATGGCCGCCTCGGCCTGGACCGGGGCGAAGTGCGAGGCCACGGCGAAGGGCAGTCCGAGCCGTCCCGCGACGCGGGCCCCGTTGACTGAGGAGCCGAGCACCCAGACGTTCGGGTGGGTGCCCTCCCCCGGGATGGCCCGTACTCGGGGGCCGTCGGGCTCGGAGACCTGGACGGCGTCGTCGAGAACACCGGGGGCGCCCAGGAGGAGGGATCCGGGGACCTGTTCCGGTACGGGCTCGTCACCGAGGTAGGTGAGGATCTCGAGGATCTCCTCGGCGAAGCGGCCCGGATCGGAGGCCCCTCGGCGCAGCGCGGCGGCGGTGCGCCGGTCGGTGCCAGGGGCCCGCCCCAGTCCCAGGTCGACCCGGCCCGGGTAGAGGGTGGCCAGGGTCCCGATCTGCTCGGCGACGACGAGCGGGGCGTGGTTGGGCAGCATGATCCCGCCGGAGGCGACGCCCAGACGCTCGGTAGCGGCCAGGACCTGCCCCATGAGGACGATGGTCGCTGAGGAGAGGTAGGTGGCGGAGCCGTGGTGCTCGGCCAACCAGTAGCGCTCATAGCCGGCGGCGTCGGCGGCTCGAGCGAGGGCGATCATCTCGGTGAGGGCGTCGGTGCGGCTGCATCCGGCGCTGACGGGGACCATGTCCATGACGGACAGGACGGGTACGGCCCGCCTTTCGGGCTGACTCATACGGGCACTCTAACCCTCACCGACCACCTGGAAGCGGGCCTTGAGGCCCGTGTGCCCCGCCGAGCACAGAGCGCGGCGGGGCACACGGAGGGTCGGACTCGTGCCGTTCGGGGATGGTCAGCGAATCCGGCTGCGCACGGGCAGCAGACCGGTGGCGACCACTGACTTGAGGATGTCCCCCACGATGAAGGGCACCAGACCCAGGGTCAGGGTAGTGCCCCAGCTGGCGCCGGTGGCGACCTTCAGCCAGATCAGGCCCGGGACGTAGACCGAGGCCGAGGCCAGCAGCATGAGGGCGACGCCAGTGGCGACCCGAGCGGTCGTGGAGCCGGAGTGGCGCGACCACACGGTGGCGGCGCGTCCGGCGATGGCGGCGATGAGGGTGTAGCCGATGACGTAGCCGAAGGTGACGCCCACGCCACCGTTCCAGCCGGCCAGGACCGGGGCGCCGACGGCGGCCAGGACGCCGAGGAGCATCGCGGACAGGGCGCCGCGGCGCGAACCGAGGACGGCGCCGACGCCCAGAGCGGCGAAGGTGCCCATGGAGATCGGCACAGGGGTGAAGGGCAGGGGGATCGCGATCTGACCGATGAGGATCAGGGCGACGGTGCCGGCCAGGATCAGCCCGACCTCACGAACGCGGACAAGAGCGGGGTTGGCGGCGCTGGTAACGGATTCTGAGCGGGCCGCGGAGCCGGCGGCCGGGGTGGAGGGTTTGGTGATCATGCCTCAACACTACGGGCAGACGCGGCGTCGCGAACGACCGGATCATGCCGAAGCACCACACCATCATTTGGAGGAAACCTACAAAGAATGCAGGGTCACTCCCCCTCCCGACCGCACAAGATAGGTGGTTTTCACAGTTCTCACAGGTGCCCGTCGATCCAGGTGAGGATGTCGCCGGTGACCTGGTCCCGGTTGGTCTCGTTGAGCAGCTCGTGGCGCCCGCCCGGGTAGAGGATGACGGAGACCTCTCGCACGCCGGCGCTGCGGTAGAGGGTCGCGGCCCGCTGGACGCCTCGCCCCATGGCGCCGGCCGGGTCCCTGTCACCGGAGGCCAGGAGCACGGGCAGCCCTGCGGGCACCGCGGCGGCGTGGGAGGCCGTGTTGACGGCTCTCTGCCCGGCGACGAGGTCGCGGAAGAAGCTGGAGGTGCACACGAATCCGCACCAGGGGTCGGCGACGTAGCGGTCAACCTCGTGGACGTCCCGGCTGATCCAGTCGGCCTTGGTGCGGTTGGGGGCGAAGTGTCGCTGGTAGGGGCCGAATGCGAGCGCATTGAGCAGGCCGGAGGCATGGCGAGGTCCGCGCAGTCGGGACTCCCCGGCGCAGATCGCGGTGGCGGGCCGGGTCAGCGCGCCGTTCCCCGCACCGGTCCCCAGCAGGATGAGACCGGCCAGCTCACCTCCGCGGCGCGCGGCCAGGTCGCGGGCCAGGAAGGAGCCCCAGGAGTGGCCCATGAGGAAGACGGGGACACCGGGCCAGGCCCGCCGAGCCGCATCCAGGACGGCGCCCATGTCGGCGACGACCCTCTCCCAACCACCCCGCTCGGCGACGAAGCCGAAGGCACCGGGGGCTGCGGTCGCGCCGTGGCCTCGGTGGTCCTCGGCCAGGACCGCATAGCCCTCCTCCACCGCTGAGGCGGCGAAGCGGGCGTATCGCGAGGCGTGCTCGGCCATGCCGTGGGCGATGACGATGATGCCCCGGGGGCGGGCGGCGCCGGGCACCTGCGGGCGCGGCGCCGCCACGGGGCGCACCGGGGCGCCGGCCTCAGGAGCGTCGGCCACCAGGAGGGAGCCGTCGATGAGCCACTCGGGCAGCCAGATGTGCACGACCAGACGCGTTCCGTCATCGGCCGTGAGCCGAGTAAGGCTGGTCTGCATCGGTCCTCCTCAGACAGCATCATCAATCGTCGTCAACGGAGCGTTGGTCACGCTCAGGTCGGCATCGGTCATCATTGATCGTGTCGACGGCTGACGATCGGCAGTGACGTCGGGGTCACGGGCAGGGTCCGAGATCTCCCGTCGCCCCAGGTAGAAGCCTAGTTGCCCGATGCCGAGCCGGCAGCATGACCGCCGAGGCGATTCTCAGACGCCCCAGGACGGGAACGCTGCGGAGCCGCCACAGACGGCCACTGATCCGCCACTGATGACTGACTGCACCGGAGCATCACCTATATTCCTGATGGTTTCATGAGTCCCAGTCGCTCGTATCCCGACAGTTCTCCCGATAGATCCCCGCCCACCCGCTCCGGTTCGGGCTCCTGGTTTACGGTGGCTGCCATGGCCGTCCACTCCTTCACCCTCGTTCCCGCCGTCTACGTCTACCTGCTGCGTCCTCATCCGGGCGCCTCCGACCGGGACGCCGAGCCGGTGAGCACCGCGCCCCAGGTGCTCCTCCAGCTGCGGCAGAACACGGGCTACATGGACGGGCACTGGGCCTGCGGCGCCTCGGGTCACGTCGAGGCCGCCGAGAGCGCGCTGGAGACGGCTCTGCGGGAGACCGACGAGGAGCTGGGGATCCGTGCCGAGGCGGAGGACCTGACGGCGCTGACGGCGATGCACCGCACCAATGACCTGGGCGGGGCGGCTCTGGAGCAGCGCATCGACCTGTTCTTCACGCTGCGGACCTGGACGGGCACGCCGGCCGTGCGTGAGCCGGACAAGAACGCGGGCCTGCGCTGGTTCTCCCTGACAGACCTGCCCGAGGCGGTTCCGCCGCACGAGCGCCATGTCCTGGACCTGCTGGCCGGGTCCCTCGACGGCGGGAGTCCAGTGCCCCCGGTCATCACCTTCGGCTTCGACGAGGGCCAGGACATCGCCTGTTACGGCGTCGCCCTGCCGCACTGAGCTCAGCTCGCCAGGAAGGCCTCGATGGCGGGAAGCTCGCGGCGGGCCTGGGCCAGGCCGGCCTCGAAGGCGGTGACGATGCGGTCGTAGCGCAGCTCGCCGTTGGCGACGGGCATGCGCTCGGGCCGGAAGAGGTAGACGCTCCCCTGGCTGCGCAGCCGCTCCAGCTCGTCGACGGTACGGTTGTAGTTCTCGGGGCGGTCGATGACGGCCTGGACCAGGGCCGGGTAGCGGGCGTAGAGCCGCTGGAGGATCTCGATCTCGTGGCGTCGCGTGAACGGTTTGCGGTAGCCCTCGGGGCGGGTCATGACCACGAGCATCTTGTCGTACCCGTCGGCGCGGGCGGCGTCGACGGCGAACCCGCCGGTGGGCCCGACGGCGCCGTCCACGTAGGGGAGGCCGTCGACCTCGACCATGGGCATGAGCACCGGCATCGACGACGACGCGCGCGCCCGCACCAGCAGGTCCGCCATGGTGGGCATGTCCTCCAGGCCCCAGTAGACCTCCTCACCGGTGTCGCAGCGGAAGGCGCCCAGACGCACCGTGGCCGGTGAGGCGGCGAAGGTCTCCCAGTCGAAGGGGATGGACTCGTCGGGGGCGGAGGTGTGCAGGTAGATGTGCTCGGAGTTGAAGTAGCCCTTTCCGGTCACGAAGCTGCCCCAGCCGCCGGCCTTGGGGTCGGTGGTCAGCCCCAGGTAGGCCTCGCGGGTGCGCCAGGTGTCCCGGGAGACGAAGTTGCAGGTGTTGGTGCAGCCGGCGGAGATGCCACCGACCCAGGGGAAGGAGAGCCCGGCCTCCAGCATGACACGCACGAGGCCAGCCGTGTAGGCCCCGCGCATACCGCCGCTCTCGAAGACGAGGGCGACGTCGTCGGGGCCGTGGGTGACGGGAGCGGGCCGGTGACTGTGGTCGGAGACGGGGACGGGACGCGGGCTCACGCCCGGGAGCCTATGGGTTCCATGGCGCCATCGCACGGGTGATTCCCGCCCCATGTCGGCCGAGCGGTCGGGAGAGTAGCGTGAGGTCATGACTACCTCCAGCGCGCTGCGCATCCTTGAGCCGATGACCATGCGCGGGCTGACTGCCCGCAACCGCCTGTGGCTGCCGCCGATGTGCATGTACTCGGTCGAGGCGCGGGACGGCGTCGTCACCGACTGGCACGTGGTCCACTACGCCAGCCGCGCGGTGGGCGGCTTCGGCACGATCGTTGTGGAGGCCACGGCGGTCACCCCTGAGGGGCGTCTGTCCCCCAACGACCTGGGGCTGTGGTCCGACGAGCAGGTCGCCGGCCAGCGCCGCCTGGTGGAGGCGATTCACGCCGGCGGGGCCCTGGCCGGTATTCAGATCGGGCACGGCGGGCGCAAGTCGGGGACCCGGCCGTGGCGACCCAAGGTGGAGGGTGCGCGCACCGGCACCCTGGAGGGCTGGGAGCTGCTGGCCCCCAGCGCGATCCCCTTTCCGGAGCACGCGGTTCCCGCCGAGCTGGACGAGGCCGGTATCCACCGGATCGTGGAGGCCTTTGCAGCGGCCGCGCGCCGCGCCGTCGAGGCCGGGTACGACGTCATCGAGATCCACGGCGCCCACGGCTACCTCATCCACGAGTTCCGCTCTGCCCTGTCCAACCAGCGCACCGACTCCTACGGCGGAAGCGTTGAGAACCGTCAGCGCTTCCCGCTCGAGGTGGTGCGGGCCGTGCGCGAGGCCATCGGGCCGGACACGCTGCTCGATATCCGGCTGTCGGCCTCGGACTGGGCCGGGGGCGGCGTCACTGGTGAGGAGACCGCCGCATTCAGCCACGAGCTGGTGAAGGCCGGTGTCGACGTCCTGCACATCTCCAGCGGCGGTAACGTCCCGGCCGAGATCCCGGTGGGGCCCGGCTACCAGCTGCCGCTGGCCGAGCAGGTCAAGCAGGCGGTCGCCGGCAGCGACGTCCCGGTGGTGGGCGTGGGCCTCATCGAGGAGGCGGCCCAGGCCGAGCAGGCGCTCATCGCCGGGCAGGCCGACGCGATCGCCGTGGGCCGGGCCGCCCTGCGCGACCCCTACCTGCCGCTGCGCTGGGCGGCCGACCTGGGGGCGCGCTCCTGGGACGAGGCCCCCTGGCCCATCCAGTACTGGCGCGGCACCTGGCGCTGAGCAGAGCCCGGCCACCCTCAGCCATTACTATCTCCTGGGAAGTCCTCAGTCGCATGCGACGTATCCATCCTCTGGAGGTAGATCCTTGGGCAGCAGCCATTCGACGGCACCCAGCGCGCAAAGGCACCGCGGGGACGTGTACTCCTCCCAGTGCCCGTGCCGCGATCTTCTTGACGTCGTGGCCAACAAGTGGTCCGCTCTGGCCATCGGCGCACTGGCCGAGGGGCCGTTGCGCTTCGGGGCGCTGCAACGGCGCCTTCAAGGCATCTCGCCGAAGGTACTGACCGCCACGCTGCGCCGGCTGGAGGACCACGGGCTCGTGCACCGAGAGGTGATCCCGGAGGTTCCTCTTCACGTGGAGTACTCCCTGACGGAGGTCGGCCGGAGCGCCGTCGAACCGGTATTCGCACTTCGGGAATGGGCCGAGTCCCGATACGCGCATGCGCTGACTCACGTGAGGTCGATCCCCTAGGTCGTGTTGCGGCGTGAAGGCGGTCCCGGGGCTATGACCCGGGGAGTCGCCAATGCGCGCAGTTCGGCGGGAACGCGCCTCAGTCCTCGACCTCGGACTTTGAGGGTGCAGCGGGGCCTACGGCGCACCCACGAGTCCCTGGGCATCCGGACGCCATCACGGCCGGCGCACCGGCACTCCACTATCTTCTTGATAGTAGAGGTCATTGCGGGTAACCACTTTCTTCCTACTACGGTCTGTGCCCGTTGACGGTGCACCTCCGTCGAACCTGGTACAAGCCGATGAGCAAAAAGAGCAAGGAGCTATCGATGCCCTCAAGCAGCCCTGACACCCGAAGTACCATGACCGCTGTCGTCACTCGATCCGGAGGCTCGGTGGACGCCCCGGATGCCCTGATCGATGCCACCGTCCCCGCCCCGGCGGCCCCCACTGGCCACGACATCCTCGTGGAGGTTAAGGCACTGTCCGTCAACCCCGTTGACGTCAAAGTGCGCGCCGCCCTCAACCACGCCGGCGGCGAGGAACGCATCCTGGGATGGGATGCAGCGGGAACGGTCATCGCGGTCGGTGAGCAGACCACTCTCTTCCAACCGGGCGATGACGTCTACTACGCCGGAGCACTGGAGCGTCCCGGCTCCTACGGACGGCTGCAGCTCGTGGACGAACGCATCGTCGGACCGAAGCCGAGCTCGTTGGACTACGCGAGTGCCGCGGCGCTGCCCCTGACCTCCCTCACCGCGTGGGAGGCGCTTTTCGACAAGCTCCACTTGAGCAGGGACTCCACAGGCACGATCCTCGTGCTGGGAGCCGCAGGAGGGGTGGGATCCATGGTGATCCAGCTGACCAAGGCCCTCACCGATGTCTCCGTCATCGCCACCGCCTCACGTGAGGAGTCCCGCGACTGGGTCCGGTCGCTGGGTGCCGACGCAGTGGTGGACCACTTCGCCGAGGACCTTGCCCAGCAGATCCTCGCCATCGCACCGGATGGCGTCGACTATGTCTTCACCCCGCAGAGCCGAGGGCGCGTGCCGCTGCTGACCACAGTGGTTCGTCCTTTCGGGGAGATCGTCGCCATCGACGACGAGCGAGACCTGGACCTGTACGCGCTCAAGGACAAGGCCATCTCCTGGCACTGGGAGTTCATGTTCGCCCGGCCCAGGCACGGCTACGACCTCATCACCCAGCACCGCATCCTCTCCACCGTCGCCGAGCTCATCGACAGTGGAAGAATCCGTGGCACTGCGTCCCAGACGCTCACGCCTCGCAATGCTGCCCAGATACGGGAAGCTCACCGCCTCATCGAGAGCGGGCGCACAGTGGGGAAGATCGTCGTGGCCGACGCCGGCTGAGTCGACCGAATCGGGACCGAACCGGGCTTCGATCGCCGTACGCGGTGGACTACCCGACGGCGTCGAGGTAGAGCCAGCGGCCGGCGCGGCGGGTGAAGCGGGAGCGCTCGCGCAGGGCGTCGTCCACCACTCCCCCGCGCCCGTCGCCGGTGCGGTAGGTGGCGGTGAACTCCACGATGCCGGCCTCGTCGTCCGCCCCGCCGTCGACGGTCTCGTGAATGGTCAGTCCCGTCCACCGGGTCCCGGGGTGGCAGTAGGGCCCCTCCGGGCGGGTGCGCGGGTGCCAGGTGCGGAAGAGGTAGTCCTCGTCGCCGACGACGAAGGCCGTGTAGCGCGAGCGCATGAGGGCCTGGGCCGTGGGCGCCGGGGCACCGTCGTGGAACGGCTCGCAGCACTGGGCGTAGGTTCCTCCGCTGCCGCAGGGGCAGGGGGCGGCGCCGTGCACGCCCGCGGCGCGGATCGGCGAGTCCTGTTGGGCCCTGTGACCCGCTCGCTCCCCCGCCATGCTCAGGCCCCCTGCCAGTAGGCGTGCAGGGCCTGGGCGAGCCAGGGACCGTCCTTGACGCCGCACATCTCGCGGGCCGAGTGCATGCTCAGCAGGGGCACGCCCACGTCGACCGTGGTGATACCGAGGCGGGTGGCGGTGATAGGGCCGATGGTGGACCCGCAGGGCACAGCGTTGTTGGAGACGAACTCCTGGCTGGGCACGCCCGCGGCGGCACAGGCCCGCGCCCAGATCGCGGCTCCCACGGCGTCGGTGGCGTAGCGCTGCTGGGCGTTGATCTTGAGCAGGGGGCCGTGGTTGATGAGCGGCTGGACAACCGGGTCGTGCAGGTGGGCGTAGGCGGGGTGGACGCTGTGCCCGGCGTCGGCGCTCACGCAGGTCGAGCGGGCCAGGAGGGCATCGACGGCGTCGCCCTTGATCCCCAGGGCCGCGGCCAGGCGCCGCAGCAGGGTCTCGAGGAAGGGCCCACCCGCCCCGGAGCGGGTGTCCGAGCCGACCTCCTCGTGGTCGAAGGCGACCAGGATGACGGGTTCGATGGGTTCGGCCCCGACGACCGCGAGCGTCTCGAGTGCGGCCAGTCCGGCGTGGACGGAGGAGAGGTTGTCCAGGCGGGAGGAGGCCAGGAACTCTCCGTCCCGGCCGAACCGGGCCGGCGCCTGGGTGGGGTAGGTCAGGACGTCGTGGCCGGCGAGCTCGGCCGCATCGATACCGGCGATCTCGCACAGGTGGGCCTCGACCGCGTCGGGGGCGGCGTCGGGTCCGGCCAGCGACCACAGGGGCAGCAGGTGGGTCTGGCGGTCCAGGTGGAGGGTGTCGTTGACTGCGCGGTCCAGGTGCGGGGCGATCTGGCAGACACGGGCGATGGGGCCGGTGCGCACGAGGTGGACGGCACCGTCGCGGCTGGTCAGGCGCCCGGCCAGGCCCAGCTCGCGGTCGAGGAAGGAGGCGAGCAGGGGACCGCCGTAGACCTCGGCGTTGATGAGCTGCCACCCGGAGCGGACGACGGCGGCCGAGGGCTTGAGCTTGAGGGCCGGGGAGTCGGTGTGGGCTCCGACGATGCGCATGCCCGCCCCCGCGGGGAGTGCCTCGGGCAGCGCCCAGGCGGCGATGGCGCCGTCACGGATGACGTAGCCGCGGCGCGGGAGGCCGCCCTCCCAGGAGACGGTCTCATCGGCGCGGGTGAAGCCGGCCGCGTCCAGGCGGCGGGCGACCTCGGTGGCGGCGTGGTAGGAGCTGGGCGAGGCGGTGACGAAGTCGATGAGCGAATCGGTGTAGGCGTCGTCGTCCCACAGGGTCTCGCCGGTGACGGCGTCGGCGGCGAGAGCGCCGGAACGGCGGCCGGGCGGGACGCTGGCGGGTGTGCTGGCGGCATCAGTCATGGACCCAGTCTTCCACCGGTGCACCTCGCTCCCCGACCGACCTTCCGGCCGGAACCCACCACGAGGTAGGGCAGAATCGGGGCGTGAGCATCTCTCAGCCGGTCATCCCGCCCGCCTCGTCCTCTCCCGTGCGCGCCGTCCTGCTCGATGCCGACGGCGTTCTGCAGCTCATCGGCACCCCGTGGGGCGAGGCGCTGACCCGCGGCGGCGGCCCGGCCTTCGCCCAGGCCATGGTCGATGGTGAGGCCGACGCCCTGGCAGGCCGGGAGACCCTCACCGAGCTGCTGGAGCGGGTGGTGAAGGATCTGGGGCTGGAGCTGCGCGCATCGGACCTGCTGGAGATGTGGCACCGGGCCACACCCGACCCTCTGGCCTGGCAGCTGGTTGGGGATCTGCGCGAGGCCGGTTACACAACGGTCCTGGCCACCAATCAGCAGTGGGAGCGTCGGGCCTGGATGCGCGAGCAGCTGGGCTATGACGGCCTGTGCGACATCGACGGCTACTCCTGCACGCTGGGGGTGGCCAAGCCGGAAGCCGCCTACTTCCACCGGCTGCTGGAGCTCGCAGGGGTGGAGGCGGACCAGGCCCTGTTCGTCGATGACAGCGCCACCAACATCGCCGCGGCCCGCGAGGTGGGCTTGCGCACTATCCACCACCCGGTCGACGCCGGCGGCGAGCTCCTGCGCCGTGAGGTCGCCCAGGCCTTGACGCTGGCCGCCAGTCCGTCGCAAGGATGAGCCGGCGGGCCACCGTTCCTCCTTTCGGAACTTGCCCATCCGGCGCACGCGGGGAAGACTCCCCCTGACAGGAGCGATCACACGGAAGGACACCTCATGGCAGGAACCGTGACGGACGAGCAGGCCCCCGAGGCCACCACCACTGAAGCCGCTGCGTCCACCGTCGAGTCCACCGTCGAGTCCTCCGCCTCCACGGCCCGCCGTGCCCCGGAGGTCTTCCTGCGCCTCATCACCGCGATCCACTCCATCCTGCCGGGCTTCGTGCGCAGCCGGATGCCGGTGACCTTCATCGGCTACGCGATCATCAACGGCTCGGCCTTCTCCCTGGACATGACCTGCCTGTGGGTGTTCTACAACCACTTCCACTGGTTCTACCCGGTGGCGGTCACGATCGGCTACGCCATCGCTGCCGTCTACTCCTTCCTGCTCAACCGGTGGCTGAACTTCCAGGCGCACGGGCACGTCGTCAAGCAGGGGGCGGGCTACATGGCCGGAGTCATCAGCCAGTACGTCATCTTCATCCTGGGCCTGTCCTCGCTGCTGCACTGGTTCGGGGTCAACGCCGAGCTGGCGCGCGTCATCTCGGCCTGCTGCGAGGGCATCTACCTCTACGTGTTCATCCGGCTGTGGGTGTTCCGCGGGGTGCCGGAGCCCGAGCAGACGCACGAGCCCTCGGCCTCCCCGGCCGACGCCTGAGCACCCCGGTCGGAGGCGAGACCGGCGAGGAGCTCGGCACTCACCAGAAGGCGCGAGTCGTCTCGGTGGGGCCCTCGAGCTCGGTGAAGCCTGCATCGGTGACGCTGACGGGCCGCGTGACGGTCTCCCACTGCTCCCGGCTGGGCACGACGACGCGTACCCGGTAGCCGTCGTCGGCCCAGGCCCGCCTCAAGGAGGACGGCATAGCGCTGCTCTCCCAGGCCAGCTGGGCGGCGTGGGCGCACTGGGCGGCCAGCTTGCCCGAGGTCATCTCATGCAGAGGCGTGACCTCGATCGTCACGAGAGCCCCGATGGATGCCGACGCCGCCGTGAGCGCGATCTCCTCGGCCGCTCCCGGGTCCTTGGCGATGCGCGCGGTGATCTCGGCGGGCGGTGGGGGCAGCTCGTCACCGGCCGGGAAGTGGGTGCCCTCCACCTGGGTCTTGGCCAGGGCTCCGGGCAGGGGGCGCACCGGTCCGGGAACGAAGGCGCGCGCGGCAGCCCGCCCCCAGCCGGCAGGACCGTCCTGGGTGACGGTGACGCCGTCGATGTCCTGGACCTCATCCCAGCGCTTGCCCCGGGCTCGGCGCACGAGCTTGCGGATGCGCCCGTCGCGCCAGTAGTCGACGGCCGGGTTCCACGGTCCGCCGGGGGCGGAGGCGGGCGAGGCCAGGAGGGAGACGACGGCGCGGGCGGCGGCCTCGGCGACGTCGATCCGCCGGGGCGGGTGGACCTTGTCGTAGCGCACGGCGATCTGCATGCCCCAGGGCACGGTGTGGTCCAGGTTTCCGGACAGGGAGGGCAGAGGCGATGACGGTAAGAACGGCGATGCGGAGTGCGGCACGGGTAGGAGCCTACGGGGTCGTGATCGACCGCGTCAGGCCCCGTCCGTGCCCCGCCTCCTGGGGACCGTCGGAGCCATGGGAGGGTCCGGAGGAAAGACCGACCCTTACTATTCCCCACCACATGGCGGATAAGCGACGTGCGAAGATCCTCCTGCGGCAGGAGAGGATTCTCGCGGCGAGTCGTTTAAGTTGCCACTATGCAACCACCTGTTCCGTCCGCTGTCCCCGGTTCTCCTGGCCCGGCACCGTCGGCCGTGCCGCCATCTCGCCCACGGACGTTCAACGGCGCAACCGTTCATGGCATCCTCGGAACCCGCTGGCTGCGCCACCCCGCGGAGATCCCGCTGCTCATCGCCGCCGTCATCACCACGATCCTGGGGTACATCGGCTGGGTCGGTGTCATCATCTGGCTGGCCTCCGTGCCCAAGCCGACCGGCGTGGGCGCCACGATCCGCAAACAGCTCATGGAGGGCGGGACCCTGTCACAGGTGATCCTGATCATCCCCCTCCTCCCTCTCCTGGTGTGGATCATCCGCGCCATCATGTACGCCCAGCTGCGGGCGAGCTCGGTGCAGATGTCTCCCACCCAGTTCCCGGAGGGGTACCGGATGGTCGTCGAGGCCGCCCAGGAGTTCGGGCTGCGCCGAGTCCCGGACGCCTACGTGGTGCTGGGCAATGGTCAGATCAACGCCTTCGCCTCCGGCCACGGCTTCCGACGCTTCGTGGCCGTCTACTCCGACCTGTTCGAGATCGGCGGGCAGGCCCGCGACCCCGAGGCGCTGCGCTTCATCATCGGCCACGAGGTCGGTCACCTCGCGGCCGGTCACGTCTCCTACATCCGTCTCATCTTCTCCCGGCTGGTCGCCTACGTCCCCCTCCTGGGGCAGGCGTTCTCGCGGGCCCAGGAGTACACGGCGGACAACCACGGCTACGCATACGCCCCTGAGGGCGTCCCCGGAGCCATGGGAGTCCTCTCAGGCGGCAAGTACCTGGGGGCCGAGGTCAACACCCACGCCCTGGCTGATCGCGCCACCCGCGAGAAGGGTTTCTGGCTCCACCTGAGCAACTGGCTCTCCAGTCACCCGATCAACACGTGGCGCGCTCACGCCCTGCGCGACCGCAGCCGGCCGGGACGGCTCATGTTCCGCCCGCCGGAGTCCACCGCCTGGTTCCCGCCGTCGGCTCCCAGCGGCAGCGGGTGGTCCGACTCCTGGCCGACGCCGGAGCAGATGCGCTCCGTGCTGGACTCCACCTCCTCGAGCGTGCCCGGCGAGGAGCAGTTCGGTCGCTACCCGGGTGTGAGCTACGAGATCCCTCGCAATGAGCTGCGCTGGGCCTCCCCCGTTCCCGTTCCGGCGGGGACTGAGACTCTTGGGCAGGCCACCTTCCGAGCGCGCCCCAGCACGACCGGCTCGCCCGGGCAGCACCAGCCCGGACCTTACGGTTACTCCCCATCAGTCGAGCCGCAGGGCGAGCCCATGGGAGATTCCGACACGGTCGCCTCCAACGCCCCTGCTCCGCAGTGGCGAGATGACGGGCCCGGCCAGGGGTGAGACCCACTGGGGTCGAGGCGCCCCCCCCCGGGATCACGACGGCGCCGGTTGGCGAACAGCTGCGTTCACCAACCGGCGCCGGACAGGTTCAGCGCGGGGCAAAGGCGCTGGCCGCCGCCATGAAGGAATCCAGGGAGTCCCGCAGGTCCGCGGAGTTGTCGGCGACATGAATGGCCTGGCAACGGACGGCAAGATCATCGAGCTCGGCCAAGCGACGTCTCACAGACTCGACCACGCCGGAGGCAGCACCGGAGAGCTCTGCGGCGGTGGCGGGCAGCACCGGGTCGCTCGACGCGGGAGAACCGGTCCACAGCATGAGGAGCTGGTTCGGAATCGTCATCATGCGGCTGGCCTCGCCGATGTAGGCGACCGCCTGGGCCGCGAGCGTGCTGTGGGCCTGAGCCTGACGCTCCATCTCGGCGATGCCGTCACGGAGCGACTCGATGAGGTCCGGGATGGCCTCCGCAGAGTACTGCGGGTCTCCGACACCGTCGATGAGCTCAACGGTGAACAGCGAGGTGATGGTGGCATGCAGACGGGCCAGGGCGATGCGGAAGCGGGTCCGGGCGCCATTGGAGTCGAGCTGGGCCAGGGTGTCGACGAGCCGTGCCACGAGGGGGCTGACCAGGCTCTGCATCTGGGCCCACAGGTCCAGCAGATCCGCCAGGGGCTTGACCCGAGGGTCGGAGCGGTCCAGGGCGGCGATGCGCTCGGCGCTCAGACGAGGGTCCTCCAGGGTTCGGGTCAGCCCCTTCCCCGCAGCCTTGAGGGAGGCGGAGAGCTCGGCGAGCTGCTGCTGACCGGACATCCACGAGTCGAGCCCGGCGGCGACGGTCGTCACCGCCTCGAGCATGACGTGCAGGTCCCCGGTGGCGCCGGGACGCTCCGGTATCCCATCGGAGAGCTCCTCACGACGCGCCACCTCCGCCGGCAGGGCTGCATTCTGGAACTCCTCGTAGGAGGACAGGCCCGCCCCGGCCAGCAGCTCGGCGATGCGGCCGAGGCCCTCCTCCGCCGCCGCCCGACGGTTGGCCCCAGCGTGGATGGCCTCATCCTCAACGGCGCGAGCGTCGCTGTAGATGGCGCAGGCGGTGTCGAACAGGTCGGAGCACACCGGACGGGTGCGCACCGAGAGGTAGCCGCCGTCGGACAGTGGGGTGACGGTGGCGAAGACGTCGTACTCACTGCCGTCGGCGGCGAGGTTGCGCACGTAGGCGGCGAAGGGGCTGCCGGCTTTGAGGGTGTCCCACATGGCCTTGAAGGCGCCACCGGGCATCTCCGGGTGGCGGATGATGTTGTGCGCGGCGCCGGAGAGCTCGTCACGTCGGTAGCGAGAGAGCTCAATGAAGATGTTGTTCGAGTGGCGGATGACGCCACGCGCGTCTGTGGTGGAGAAGAAGAGCTGGTCAACCCCCACCTCGTGAACAGCTCCGGTGACCTGCGGCATAGGCAACTACTCCTTGGAGAAATCGAGGGACGGCGTCATCCAGCATCCGGAGCCGGAAGACACCACCTTCCACCCTTTGATTGACGGTTGGACGGGTGAACGATACACCGCATTTCCGGAACGAGACCTGAGAGGATTCAAAGCAGAGGGCCCGCCTATGCATTTAAAATACATAGAGATTAACGTCATTAACCCCCTCGGAAAAGCAAAGTACCCACCCAAAGGGAAACGGAAGAAACCTCCCGAACGAGTTTCCAGGCGACTCTCAGGTACATTGAAGTGCTCCCACAGGAGCAGTGGGTTACATAGTGACCGCCGCCGGACGGAACTGGTCGCGAGGGTTGGGGAGCCCGATGACCGATCGGATTTCGAGGCCGCCCGGGTTGATAGGGAGCTCGGCGTGAGCCGCTCTGGCGAAGGAGGGTTGAGTCCCCTCTGGAATATGGGATCCAGAGGCGATACCGCCCTCAACGACAGGGGCCTGTGGGGCTCGGAGAAGTCCGAGACCCACAGGCCACGTCATTTATCGACATCATTGCGGCGGTTTCGTCTCCACAACCCCTCTGTCCCCGCTCTATCGAATAAGGCGGGGAAGCAGACGGACACCGACTGCCATGACCACGAGCTCCACCAGGGTCTGAGTCACCACCGCAATCGGTGCCATCCCCATGGAATCGGGCAGCGCCAGAGCCAACGGCAGAACCACCAGCGAGTTACGGGTGGTCCCGGAGAAGGCGAGCGCCAGGCGCGCCTGACGTCCCTGGCGGGCCATGCGCCCGGCGATGTCTCCCACAACCGGCATCACCAGAGCGAAAGTTACGAAGAGGGGAACCACCCGGGCGACGACGTCGGGCCGGGAGGCGACGTGGGGAACCTGGGAGGCGACGACGAGCACCAGGGTCGCCATCATGAGCGGAACCATGAGCGCCGTCGTCGCTGAAGCGAGCCGGGCGGCGGACCGGACCCGGGGTGCGGCGCGCCGTGTGAGGATCGACAGCCCCATAGGCAGTGCGATCATGAGGATGAAGGCCTGCGCGAAGGGTCGCCAGCTGATACCACCGCCCTGGGCCCCAGGTGAGCCGGCGGCAACGGCCAGCCACAGTGGCAGGACGAGGGCCTGGAGGAGCATGAGAGCCGGAGATGCCGCCAGGATGCGCGACCATGCGCCGCCGCCCAGACGGGTGAAGACCATGACGTAGTCGACGCAGGGCGCCAGGAGTACCAGGAGGGTGCCGACCAGGAGCCCCGGCTCATCGGCGACCAGTCGGGACAGAGGCAGGACCACCGCCGGCACCACCAGGAAGTTGATGACCAGAAGCGCCGTCATGAACCGGGCGTCGGCGAAGGCGGCCCGCAGGCGATGGAAGGGGACGCCGAGAAAGGTCGCGTACAGCAACGTGACCAGCACCGGGGAGATCGCCGCCTCAAGAAGGCGGCCGGCTGCAGGAGCAGTCAGCCCCAGGCCGGCGCCGGCCGCGAGCGCCCCCAGGTACAGGACCACCTGGTGGTGCTCCATCCACGCGACCACCGGGGCCTGATCGCCTGCGTCCTCCATGACGGAACCGTATCGCGACCGGACGGGACGGCGACCGGTGCCGGAGGTCTACGCCTCCAGGGAGTGGCCCGTCACCGGTCCGGCGGTGTTGGGCTGCCAGCCCAGTGCCGGGGCGACGTGCTCGGCGAAGGCCTGCAGGATGTGGAGGTTGAAGTCGACGCCGAGCTGGCTGGGGATGGTGAGCATGAGGGTGTCGGCGGCATGGAGCGCCTCGTCCTGGGCGAGCTGCTCGATGAGGACGTCGGGCTCGGCGGCATAGGTGCGCCCGAAGGTCGACTGCAGGCCGTCGATGATGCCGATCTGGTCGTGGGAGTCCTCGCCGCGCAGCGCGAAGAACTTCCGGTCGACCTCGGAGACGATCGGGAAGATGGAGCGCGAGACGCTCACGCGCGGGGTCCAGTCGTGGCCGGCCTCCTTCCACGCCTCGCGGTAGCGGCGGATCTGCTCGGCCTGAAGGTGGGAGAAGCCCTCCCCAGTGGCCTCGGTCAGGAGGGTTGAGCTCATGAGGTTCAGGCCCTGGCGGGCGGTCCACTCTGCGGTTTCCCGCGAGCCGGCGCCCCACCACAGGCGGCGGTCCACGCCGGGGGCGTGCGGTTCGATGCGCAGGCGGGAGCTCGCACCGGGTGCCATGCCGCCGCTGGTGTCGAGGTCCGCCTGCGGGACGCCCCGGACGGCGTCGAGGAACTGGGCGGTGTGGGCGCGGGCGACGTCGGCTCCGCGCGGGTCGACGCCGCCGGTGTATCCGAAGGTCTCCCAGCCGCGGCGGGCCTGCTCCGGCGAGCCGCGGGAGATGCCGATGGCGATGCGCTGGTCGGTGAGCAGGTCGAGGGCGGCGACCTCCTCGGCCAGGTAGAGCGGGTTCTCGTAGCGCATGTCGATGACGCCGGTGCCGACCTCGATGCGCTGGGTACGGGCGCCGGCCGCGGAGAGCAGCGGGATGGGCGCGGCGGCCTGGCGGGCGTAGTGGTGGACGCGCCAGTAGGCGCCGTTGACGCCGATCTCGTCAGCGCCGACGGCGATCTCGACGGCCTCCTTGAGCGCCTGGCGGGCGTCGGGGTCGCCAGGGCCGCGACCGTGTCCATAGTGTCCGAAGCTGAGGAACCCGAATGCTTTCATGCAACCTTCAACTACACGCACCGTCGGATCATTCCGTCCGACCGCGCGATTCGGGTCACCCCGCCCTCAGGCGCCGCACGCTCTCAGCGCCGGCAGAGGGATCGGCAGCACCCCTGGGTGCACCACGGCGTACCCAGCCAGCGGGGAACGGCCTCCTTGTAGTCGAGGTAGTCCTGCCCGAACCTCTCCTCCAGGGCCTTCTCCTCAGCCGGGATCTGGTGGCGGTCGATGAGCCAGACGAAGCCGGCCAGCGGGATCAGCGCGGACGGGGAGTTCCGGGCGACGATGCTCTCCGCTCTCGCCCGGTTCGAGGCACGACGCAAGGCCGAGCGACAAATCAGGTCGAACGAGCGCCGACGCGCCGAGGGCATCCCCACGTCCGCCTGGAAGGCGTTCGGCTGGACGAGGGACGGCGAGTTGATCGAGGAGGAGGCCGCCGCCGTACGGCGGCCTTCGATGCGTTCCTCGGCGAGCCGTCCCTGTCGATCCGGCGAATCCGCGAGGACCTGAACAGCGCCGGTCACTTCACCGCGCGTGGGTCGGAGTTCTCCGTCGATGCTGTGCGCTACCTGCTCGCGAACCCGCTTTACTGTGGCTACATCAAGCACTACGCGTCGGGCGAGCTGTACCCGGTTCAGGGCGAGGCGTTCCCGCCCATCGTCGGCGAGCAGACGTGGCGGGCCGCGGTGGCGAAGCTGGAGGACAACGTGCGGAGGTCGGCGAGGCAGGGGAACCAGCCGAAGTATCTCCTGTCCACGATCGGGCTGTGCGGGAAGTGCGGCGCGACGCTCGTCTCGGGGACGAACAGCCGCAAGCAGCCGACGTACCGCTGCGGCGAGCAGTTCCATCTCACCCGCCAGCGCGAGCCCGTCGATGCGATGGTCACCGAGGCGGTGCTCACGCGTCTGTCCTCGGTGGACGTGCACGACCTCGTGATGCCACAGGAGGACGATGGGCCGGATCGCGAGGAGCTGCTGACGGAGCGGAACGCCCTGGTCGATCGGGTGAAGGAGCTGAGCCCGCTGCTGCGCGACATCCATCAGCCGGTCCTGGAGATAACGGCAGCGATCAACGACGTGAAGGCCCGTATCGACGAGATCGACGCGGAGCTGCTCGACCGTTCGGTGTCGGCGGCGGCGAAGCTGCTCGCGGACGTCGAGGAGCCGGTCGGCACCGCGGAGCGCCGCGAGGTGGTCGAGGCGAAGTGGAAGGTGTTGGACGTGGACCGCCGCCGGATGCTCGTGGACGAGCTGGTGACGGTGACCATCGAGCCCATCACGCCCGGTCACGTGAAATTCGACCCCGACCTGATTCGGATAGAGCCGCGTCGCGACTGACTCATGAGTCGACTCGTCATTGCAATGGTGAGTCGACTCGTGGGAGAATGGTTGCAGACAAGAAGATCCCACCGGGGCCGCGACTTAGAAGCGCGGGGTTCTGCTCCCGGATGAGTAGCCGGTCAAACAGCCCAATTACCGTGGCGGGGAACCGGAAGATACTCATGTCTGAGGACTTCCGATGTCTGTCGTTATCGACGTTCCCCGCGCATCCGCGCTCGACCGCCCTGGCCTCGATCAGGGCTCCACTCCTTCTCCGCAGGCAGACGGCCTCGATCCCGTCATCGCCGCCGCTCGTGCTGCTGGTCGTCTGGCCGGTGAACGCCTGGCTCGCACGCCCCTGACCCCGCGACAGCGCGCCGCGGTCGCCGCCGTGATGGGCGGTGGTCACTGATGAGCGCCAACTCCGCCGCCTTCGACCACGTGAACGGCTTCCGCTGGCGACAGGGCGACCCCTCCCTCGCCGAGTCCGAGGCACGTCTCTACGACCTCGGCGTGCTCCGCTCCGTGCTGGAGGAGTCCGTCGAGATCGCCGTCGCCGACGCCCGCGCCGATGGGGTGACCTGGGCGAAGATCGGCGACGCCCTCGGCGTCACGCACCAGGCTGTCATCAAGCGCTACGGCCGGGGCGGTGGTCGCTGATGCGCGCCGACGCACGCAACCTCAGCACCGCTCCCGCCGACCTGACCCCGCCCGGAGGGCCTGGCCTGGCACCCGCCGAAGGCGGGCTGCCCGTCGTCGTGATGACGGTCCGCAGCCGTGCTTCGCACTCTAAGAGTTTCGGGAGCCTCATTCGTTCCTACGGGCGCGGCAAGGGCTTGTCGATTGCCGCGTCCTGCAACAACGTGCCTGGTCAGCGGTCGGTTCCGCCCGCGCTCCGTCGCGTGGCCTCGTGGGATCATTTTGGGTCTTATTTGGGGGTCAATAGGGGGTCATTTAGGCGCCGCACTCTCTCTGAGGCCCTCCGCGCTGTCCGCGGCGGGGGTGGTCGCCGTGGCTAAGCAGGAGAACAACCCGACGAGCATCGGGCTCACGCAGTACCTCGATCCGTCTTACTGGACCTGGGCTGCCGAGGACCCGAACGGGGCCGCGCTGCTCCAGCAGGGAGCCGAGGCGATCCTCGCCTACGTGGTGCAGCGGCTCGAGGCCACCGGCTGCGAGGTCGTCGAGGCCTACGGCATCGTGCATGACAAGGACGAGCGCGAGGTCTGGAGCGACACGGAGAAGGCTCTGGTGATCGAGCCGAAGCCCGATCACCTGCACGCGGTCATCAAGTTCGCCAGCCGTGCGAAGAGCGCACCGCTGGATCGGCTCGCGTTCGGCATCGGCGTCGAGCCCCAGTACGTCGAGAAGCCGGGCCGCGGGCGGTACGCCTACGACAACATGCTGTCGTATCTGACGCACGTGAAGTACGCGGACAAGCACCAATACGCGCCTTCGGAGGTCGCTACGGTGCGTGGGCCTGACTACCTCGGGATCGACGCCCAGCGTCGGGAGACCTGGCTCAAGGGGCGCGCGCACGTGAAGAAGAAGGTCGTCGCCGAGAACTTCGAGGACATGCGCGAGCGCGTGCTCCAGGGCGAGTTCACGCGGGATCAGATCATGCTCACGGACGAGCTGTTCGACATCTACTCGCGGCATCAGCGGGAGATCGACGACGCGCTGTCGGCCTACGGCCAGCGCCGCGCATACCGGGCGGCGGCGAAGCTCCGCGCCGGTGAGTTCTCGACGCACGTGGTGTTCGTCCATGGGGATGCCGGGATCGGCAAGACCCGGTTCGCCACGGACTTCATCACCGAGGCGATCAACGCGGCGAACGCGCACGGCGAGCGGTGGCAGGTCTACCGGGCCGCGACGGGGAACCCGCTTGATGACTGGCGAGGCGAGGAGGTGCTGCTGCTGGACGATCTGCGGGCCTCGGCGATGGATGCGAACGACTGGCTGCTGCTGCTTGATCCGTACAACGCCTCGCCTGCGAAGGCTCGGTACAAGAACAAGGGCGAGGTGGCCCCGCGCCTTATCGTCATCACGGCGACGATCGAGCCTGTCGAGTTCTTCTACTACGCCCGCCAGAAGGGCAACGTGGACGAGGCGTTGGACCAGTTCATCCGCCGCTTGGCCTCGGTCGTGAAGGTCTATCGTGCCGACGACATCAATCGTTACCTCGTGCAGCACATTGGGAAGATCGAGCCCTACGAGTGGCACCAGTGCAGCATCCCGACCGCCGCACACACGCCCGGCATGTACGGCAACGCGTATCACCAGAACGTCGGGTCGCGGGAGCTGACCTACGGTCCGGAGACCTCGGCGGAACATGACGCTGAGGGCGCGGTTGCTGAGCTGCTGGGCGGGCTCGCGGTGCGGAGCCCTGACGTGCCGCTGGCGCTGATCGGAGGTGCCGCATGAGCACCGAACGCGATGCGCTCTTCCAGGGGGTCGAGGGGGCCGGAGGCCCCTCGCAAGCAGCCGGGGAGGACATGAGCGCCAGCGAAATGTCCGACACGGCTACTGCTTGCCACTCTGGCGTACAGGTGGAGCAGCAGACCGACTCCCAGGTGAACACCGGTCGGGCTGATGCGGAGGCTGTGCGTCAGAGTCACGGCGGCGCGAAGCGTCGTCGTGGGGGCCGCGCGAAGCTCGATACCGACTTCGGAGAGGAGACGCTCGCGGCGCTTCGCACTCGTGCGAAGCGGCTCGGGCTGGCTCCGAGCACGTGGGTGCGGACCGTCGTCCGGGATGCCCTCCACGCCTCTCGGAGCGAGGAGTTGGACGCCGCCGTGGCCGCGCACCTGCTCGGGGTCGAGGCGCGGGTGCAGGCGTCGGCGGATGCTCGCGAGCTGGCCGCGCAGATTCGCCCGCTGGCGATCAACGTCAACGACCTCGACCGCCGGGCGCGGGCTGGTGAGTCAGTGGCGCTGTCGGCGGAGGTGCCCGAGCTGATCGAGTTGCTGCGCGAGGTCCGCGCCCTGCTCGGGGATCGGGCGGCCTCATGAGCACCACGCACTACAGCCCGAGCGCCAGCGCCGCCGACACGGAGCGCTATATCCGTGGCAAGGAGGACGAGCGGGGCATCGCGATCACGTGCGATGTGCCGGGAGGCCCCGGCGCGTTCTCGGCGCGCGCTCGGTCGCTCACGCAGAACACGACGCGCGAGGTCGAGGCGGTGCATTACCGCCAGTCGTTCAGCGACGAGGAGTTCGACCCGAAGAGTCCGGAGGACGTGCAGCGGGTGAACGATCTCGGTTATCAGCTCGCGAAGAAGATGCACCCGGATTCCGACTGCCTCGTAGTCAGTCATGTGGATGGGCGGGGCAAGAAGCCGCACAACCACATCTTGGTCATCAACCACAACAACCGGACGGGGAAGGCGCTCTCGGACTATCGCACGTTCCACGACCGCAAGGCCGGGAATCAGCGGGGCGTCCAGTCGGCGAACGACCAGCTGATGCGAGAACACGGGCTCTCGGTCGTGAAGCGGCTGGAGCACGCACCGAAGGACTGGGAGCTGCGCCGCGAGGACTTCGCCGAGGGATCGCTCGACCGCGAGATGGGCGACCGGATGAGCGCGGCGCTGGCCGATCCCCGGGCGGTGGACAAGGCCGGTCTGGTCTCGGTGATCGAGGAGCAGAACCAGCGGCTCGGCGATGACGGGGAGCGGGTGCCGCGGATGCGGTTGCACAGCCCCGTCAGCAAGAAGGGCAAGCGCGCCGGGCAAGAGACCTGGACGCTCTACATCGAGGATCGCCGCGGCGAGTCCGGCCGCGCCGAGCGCCGCAAGCGCGCGAGCGCCCTCTCGGCGGACTTCACCCCGGAGGGCGCGCAGGCGTTCTTCGACTACCACCAGCAGCAGAAGGAGAAGGAACATGAGCGCAGCGCTCGACAGGCTGAAGCAGCAGAACGAGCCCGAGCAGTCGCAGCAGCAGCTCGGCAGTCCGGAGACGATGGAGCTGTTGACCTCGATCCTCGCCGCCGTCGAGGCGCAGAACACGAGGATCGCCACGCTGACCGAACAGCAGAAGAAGCTCGCGGGGTTCGTGAAGGTCATGGACGAGGAGACGACGAGGCGGCTGGAGCGGATCACGGCCCCGGCGTCGACCTCCTCGCCCTCCAGCGACGTGTCCGCGAGGATCGCGAGTATCGAGAGCAGGCAGAACGAGATCGCGAGCACGCTCGGCGAGTTCGCGCAGAGTCTCAACGGCGAGAGCTTGAACGCCGCGTCGCGGAGCTTGGTCGCGGAGGCGCAGAAGAATCGCGCGGCTACGGCCTCGGCGATTGAGGGTCTGAAGGCGCAGGTCACAGCGAACCAGAAGCTCGTGAGCCAGGTCGGCGGCGCGGTCCAGCGGATCGAGAAGCGCACCGAGGAACGGGTCGAGAAGGCTGTCGAGCAGGTCGCCGGGGAGGCTTCGGCCACGATGACCGCGAGCCTCGACGCCTCGAACGCGCGGGCGGAGCGGATCATCGCCGCGACGGCGAAGCTGGAGGCGCGACAGCTCTGGTCCGCCGCCGCCGCGATGTGCCTCGTTCTCCTGCCGGTGGCCGTGGTCGTCGCCGGTCTCTGGATGGGCATCGCCGGGCTCATCACGGGTGTTCAGTGGGCGCTGGACGTGGACGGGAGCGTGTGGCTCGGCATCGGCCGGTGGCTCGTGGTCGGCGCTGGCCTCGCCGGGGCCGGCTACGGGCTCTTCGCGTCCGTCCGCTGGGTTGCGGGTCTCGTGGAGACCTGGAAGGGCCGCGGGATGCCGAAGTGGCCCCGCTGGCGCAAGAGGTGATCACGCCTCACGAGGGCAAGCGCGCGCAGCGCGTGCGGCAGCCGCGACAACTGGACATTAGGTCAGCGGTTGCTGTATAGTTCAGTGCATGCTGACCATTGCTTCGCGTCTTGACGTCATGAACCGGCTCGGCCGGGCCATGGCCGACCCGACGCGCTCCCGCATCCTGATGTCCCTGCTCGACAGCCCGAGCCACCCCGCGGTGCTCTCGCGCGAGCTGGGGCTGACCCGCTCGAACGTGTCCAACCACCTGACCTGCCTGCGCGACTGCGGGATCGTGGTCGCCGAGCCCGAGGGCCGCCAGACTCGCTACGAGATCGCCGACCCGCACCTGGCCGCGGCGCTGACGGCACTGGTCGATGTGACCCTCGCCGTAGACGAGAGCGCGCCGTGCATCGACCCGGCCTGCTCGGTGCCGGGCTGCTGCGCCGCGAGCAGTTCGGGGGACGCCTCGTGAGCGCCGCCTGCGGCTGCGACGAGCCGACGACCAGCCCCGCGGACGAGGCAGAGGAGGCAGAGCGCCCGTGGTGGCGTGATCCCGGCCTGGTCGTGCCGATCCTCTCCGGCGTCGCGTTCGGCACCGGCCTGGCGCTGGAGTGGTCGGGGCTGCACATCGCGGCGCTGGTCGCGTTCTGGGCGGGCCTGCTGCTGGGCGCGTACACGTTCGTGCCCGGTGCGATCCGGAATCTCGTTGTGAAGCGCAAGCTCGGGATCGCGCTGCTGATGACGATCAGCGCCGTGGGCGCGGTGATCCTCGGCTACGTCGAGGAGGCGGCCGCGCTGGCGTTCCTCTACTCGATCGCCGAGGCCCTGGAGGACAAGGCGATGGACCGCGCCCGCGGCGGGCTGCGCGCGCTGCTGAAGCTCGTGCCGGAGACCGCGACCGTGCTGCGCGACGGGACCTCCGCCTCGGTCCCGGCCAGGGAGATCGCCGTCGGCGACGTGCTGCTGGTCCGCCCTGGCGAGCGGGTCGCGACCGATGGGCTGGTCCGCTCGGGCCGGTCGAGCCTGGACACTTCGGCGATCACCGGTGAATCGATCCCGGTCGAGGTCGCGCCCGGAGAAGCGGTGTCGGCGGGCGCGATCAACAGCGCCGGCGTGCTGGAGGTCGAGGCGACCGCCGCGGGCACCGACAACTCGCTGACCACGATCGTGGAGCTGGTAGAGCAGGCCCAGGCCGAGAAGGGCGACCGAGCCCGGATCGCTGACCGGATCGCCCGCCCGCTGGTGCCCGGCGTGATGGTCCTCGCCGTCCTCGTCGGCGTGCTCGGGTCCCTGCTCGGCGACCCGGAGACCTGGATCACCCGCGCCCTGGTCGTCCTCGTCGCGGCCAGCCCCTGCGCGCTGGCGATCGCGGTGCCCGTCACCGTGGTCTCCGCGATCGGCGCGGCGACCAAGTTCGGCGTCGTCATCAAGAGCGGGGCCGCCTTCGAGCGCCTCGGCGGCATCCGGCACCTGGCCGTGGACAAGACCGGCACTCTGACCCGCAACCGGCCCGAGGTAACCGCCATCGTCGCCGCCCATGGGTTCGACGATGCGCAGGTGCTTGCTTGGGCTGCCGCCGTGGAGCAGCACTCGACGCACCCACTCGCCGCCGCCATCGCCGCCGCGGGCCGGGGAACCCCCGCCGCGCAGGACGTGGCCGAGGAGGCCGGGCACGGCATCGGTGGCCTGGTCGACGGCCGCAGGGTGGCGGTGGGCAGTCCGCGCTGGATCGACGCCGGTCCGCTCAAGGCCCGGGTCGAGGACCTGGAGGCCGAGGGGCAGACCTGCGTGCTCGTCACCGTCGACGGCTTCCTGGCCGGGGCGATCGGCGTCCGCGACGAGCTGCGCCCCGAGGTCCCCGAGGTCGTGCGGAGCCTGCGCGACCAGGGCGTCGAGGTGAGCATGCTCACCGGCGACAACTCCCGCACCGCTGCTGCGCTGGCGAAGCTGGCCGGGATCGGCGACGTGCACGCCGAGCTGCGTCCCGAGGACAAGGCTCGCATCGTCGCCGGGTTCTCGGAGACGTCGCCGACCGCGATGATCGGCGACGGCATCAACGACGCGCCCGCCCTGGCCGGGGCGACCGTGGGCATCGCGATGGGCGCGACCGGCTCCGACGCCGCGATCGAGTCCGCCGACGTCGCCTTCACCGGCCACGACCTCGGCCTCATCCCGCAGGCTCTGCGCCACGCCCGCCGCGGCGGCAGGATCATCAACCAGAACATCGTGCTGTCCTTGGCGATCATCACTGTGCTGCTGCCGCTGGCGATCACCGGCGTGCTCGGCCTGGCAGCGGTCGTCCTCGTGCACGAGGTCGCCGAAGTCGTCGTCATCGCCAACGGACTGCGGGCTGCGCGTGCCCGCAAGCAATAGGTGTTCCGTCCAACGCCATAACTCAGACATGCGCTAGCGCATGTCGATGACGCCGGTGCCGACCTCAATGCGCTTGGTGCGGGCACCGGCCGCGGAGAGCAGCGGGATGGGAGCCGCGGCCTGGCGGGCGTAGTGGTGGACGCGCCAGTAGGCGCCGTTGACGCCGATCTCGTCAGCGCCGACGGCGATCTCCACGGCGTCCTTGAGCGCCTGGCCGGCGTCGGGGTCGCCAGGGCCGCGACCGTGTCCGTAGTGTCCGAAGCTGAGGAACCCGCATGCTTTCATGCAGCTTTCAACTACAGGTGCCGACGAATCATTCCGGTCGCCCGCGCGAGCCGCATCACCGCACCGCAGACGCCGGGCGTCGTCGGCTCATGAGCGGGGCCGCGTCGACACGCCCGGAATACCCAGCCAGCGGGGAACAGCCTCCTGGTAGTCGAGGTAGTCCTGCCCGAACCTCGCCTCCAGGGCCGCCTCCTCGGCCGGAATCTGGTAGCGGTCGATGAGCCAGGCGAAACCGACCAGAGGGATCACCGCGGACGGGCTCCTGCGCGCGATCGCGTGCGAGAGCAGCACTCCCGTCAGGCCCAGGTACATGGGGTTGCGCGTCAGCCGGTTGGGGCCGTCCACGACGAGGTGCTGCGCACGCTCGACCCTGACCGGGTCGACCGTGGTGCGGTGCCGAAGAAAGTTGCCCGCACTTCCGGCGAGCAGACACAGTGAGCCCCCAGCAACGGGAGCGGCCGCCGCCATCGATGACGGCGTCACTGACCGACCACGAGTCATGGTGTGCTGCGCCAGCCCCGCCATCGCCAGCAGCACTGCCGGAGGCGGTCGCTTGAAGATCCGTTCCATCACCAGGCCATCCTCTCACCTACTGAGCCCCCCCTGACAGGGAACCGACTCAGCCGACACGAGCACATGGGACCTGTGGCCTCGGCGAGGAAGGACACAGACCCCTCCGCCCCACTAACCCTCCCCTGACATATTACCAACTTGGTAATATAATGGTGTCATGTCACTGTCCTCATCAGCCTTCTGGATTCTCACCTCACTCGCCAACGGGCGCCGGCACGGCTACCAGATCCTGCGGGAGACGGCGCTGCTGTCCGACGGCGCAGCCCGCCTGAAGCCCACCACTCTGTACGCGACCCTCGAGCGCCTGGAGAGCAAGGACCTCATCCGCTCCGACGGCCAGGAGGTCGTTGACGGCAGAGCCCGGCGCTACTACCGCATCACCGAGACCGGCATCGACCTGCTGACCGCTGAGACGCGGGCACTGGAGCGTTCCGTGAGAGCCGCTCGGGCTAGCCTGAGCGCCGCGCGCCCCCGGCCGCACACCGCGCGTTGGGGGGTGGCCTGAGATGGTGGAAGAGCAGTACTACCGACGTCTCCTGCGGTGGTATCCGAGGAGCTGGCGGGCGCATCACGGCGAGGCCCTGCTGGGCATCATGCTCGACGAGGCCGAGGCGGCGAGACGCAGCCGCCCCACCGTCGC
Source organism: Actinomyces sp. oral taxon 171 str. F0337 (assembly GCF_005696555.1). Classification (NCBI taxonomy): domain Bacteria; kingdom Bacillati; phylum Actinomycetota; class Actinomycetes; order Actinomycetales; family Actinomycetaceae; genus Actinomyces; species Actinomyces sp. oral taxon 171. Next base: position 2,560,383 of record NZ_CP040005.1, read on the forward strand.
ACAGCGGTGGTCGGCCTTCCTCCACGGGACGGGAACCAGACTGGGCATGCGGGCCGCCCTGTGGTGCGCGGCGACCGGACTCCTCCTGAGCCTGGTGAGTCTCGCGCTCTTCCTCATCGCGATCATGGCAGAGGGCCAGGGCAAGGACACGATCTTCAGCTGGGCCTACCCGGCCGCGACAACCCTTCCCGGGGGCGTCGTCGTGGCCGGCTATCTCGGACTGGCGCGCGAGCGCGGACTGCTGCCTGCGCCTCACGTCTTCATCGGCGCCGTGGTGGCGGCACTGACGTGTGCGGTGGGCACGGTCTCGAACATCGCGTGGGTGATCGCCTTCGAGGCCGCCGACGCCCATGCCGCCGTCCCGCTCCTGGGGCGCCTCAGCAAGCCTCTGATGGCGACCCACGGCATCATGGGAGCTCTCACCGTGGCGGTCATCATCGACGGCGCGCTGAGCATCAGGACCCGGATGCGCGCAGTGCCGCGTGCCGCGCTCGCCACCTTGACGGGGATTCCCGCAGTAGTGGCATTCCCCATGGCGGGGATGGTTCCCGTCTCGACCTTCGGCGCCTCCGTCGTTCTCCTCATCCTGTACCGCACTGTTCTCCGGCAGCAGGGAGACCAGCAACGAGCCGCGCGATCGGCGGCATCATCAGCGTCACGGATAACAACCCCCTCCCTTCACACGGACGTTCGGGAGTATCCGGGGCCACTGACCCCTCCGGAGGAGAACCGGACACCCGGCAGCCTTCCTGCCTCCTATCCTCAGGATGCTCTCGATGACGAAGCACTCCCCATGAGCCACCGCGTCGGGGCCCGACTCGGCCGCAGAACGGCTCTGTGGTGCGGCGTGCTGGCGGTTGCGACCTGCATCGGCTCGGTGGCCGTCATACTCGCCGCCGACTACCTACCGGGACGACAGGCGGACTCCCCGTTCTTCATCATGGGAGCACTGCAGGGTGTGGCCGTGTGGTTCCTGATGGTCGGTGTCATCAGCCTTCTGCGTGAGCGGGCCGCCGTGAGTCCACAGCACGCCGCATATGCCGCGCTCTTCCTGACGCTTGCCCTGATGGCCGCCGCCGCCATTGCCGCACTGAGCATGGTCGACACGACCACTGACAGTTCGGGCAGCCAGAACCACTGGATGTACCGGACCTTATTGGTCCTCGTCATCACCGCCTGGGGCTCGGGAGCCGCGGCCGTGGGCTCCCTCTTCGACGGCCTGTCCGCCTGTCGGAGGATGGAGCCCGGACTGCGTGGCGTCGCCGGGTTCCTCATCGGGGTACTGACCTATCCCCTGCTCTGGGGACTGCCCCTGTTGCTGACGGAGGCCAGCTTCCCCGCCGCGATCGGACTGATCATCGTCGGCGCCACCACCAAGCCCGCACCCGCCCCGTACTCTGCGGCTCCACCGACCACGCCCCGCTCGCGCCCCAGAGCGGCACACCCGCTATCAGGGCGCAGAATCACGTGGATACGGCTCCTGGCGGCGAGCGCCGTCGTGCTCGGAGTGGGTGCCATCGCCTGGGCGATCCCGGACCGGGCGGCTGGTTCCGCGAGCGCGTGCCTCACCTTCATCCTCGTGCTGACTGCGCTCGCGCTGTGGGCCTCGGGGAGGTTCCCCTCCTCGGCCGTGAGCACGTGGGGATCGGCGACCCTGGCCTGGGCGTCCATGCTCGCTTTGGCAGTGAGGGCGTGGTGGCCATCGCTGGGTAAGGCGTTCGCACTCTCAGAGGTCTCAGTTCTGTGCGGTGGTGCGGCGTTCGCCTGGGCAGTATTCACGTGGCTCCCCAGGCGGAGGATCCTGCGAGTCCTGGCGGGCGTGGGCGCCGGTTTGTCCTACGCGCTCGCCATGACACTGTCCCTGGTTCTTCTCAAGGACTACTTCCTCTTCGCCTTCGTGCCCATGCTGGCCCCCGTCTATGGCCTCATCATTCTGCGTCGGCCGCCGACTACGGCGCCGCCGGCTCATGGGATGAGTTCGGCTCCTGCGGTGCCGTGGGTTCGCTGACCTCAGTCTCAGCCGCACCCTCGGCCTCGGCGACCTGCTCCATCGCGGTCTTCTGGGACAGGGGCACCTCGGGCAGGAAGACGGCGACGACGGAGGTCGCGACGAACAGCGGGATCATCCACCCGAAGATCGGCAGGAGGGCGTCGGCGTAGGAGCCGGCCACGGCGTCGTGCAGGGCGGCAGGCAGCTTGTTGACCAGGGCGGGAGTGAGCGAGGAGGTGTCGGCGTCCTTGAACTGGGTCAGCGCTCCCAGGACGGTCGGGTCCGCACTGCGGGCCAGCGCCCCGATCCGATCCGTGAGGTTGGAGGTCAGACCGGAGGAGAAGGCCGCGCCGATGAGCGAGGCTCCCAGGGAGACACCGACCTCGCGGAAGAAGTTGTTGCCACTGGTGGCCGTGCCCAGGTGCTTGGCCGGCAGAGCGTTCTGCACCACGGTGACCAGGAGCTGGAAGAACAGCCCGATGCCCGCCCCCATGAGGAAGGTGGCCGCGGAGATCTGCCAGACGGGCGACGTCGTCGACAGGCGGGAGAGCCAGAAGGAGGCGCCGGCGGCGACCAGGGGCCCCAGGACCGGGTAGATCTTGTAGCGTTCGGTGCGCGAGACGAGCACGCCGGAGAGGATCGAGGACAGGAGCATCCCGATGGTGATCGGCACCAGGAGCAGGCCGGAGGTGGTGGCCGAGTAGCCGTAGACCATCTGGAGGTAGGTGGGCAGGTAGCTCAGCACACCGATCATGCCTCCCATCGCGAGCATGCCGACGAGCGTGGAGACGATGAAGGTGCGGCTGGTGAGGATCGTCCAGGGCAGGATGGGGTCGACGGCGCGCGTCTCAACGAAGCCGAACAGCCCCCAGCAGACCAGTCCGACGACGCCCAGGCCGATGATGACCGGGCTGGTCCACGCGTACTGGTTGCCGCCCCAGGTGGCCATGAGGACGATGGCGACCGCACCGGCGTTCATGAATCCGAGCCCCCACCAGTCGATGGGGCTGGTCAGGCGGCTGCTGGGCAGGCGCAGTACCAGAGCGATGGCGATGAAGGCGAGGACGCCCAGCGGTAGGTTGATCCAGAAGGTCCAGCGCCAGGAGACGGAGTCGGTGAGCCAGCCGCCGATGATGGGCCCCAGGATGGAGGCGACGCCGAACATGGCTCCCATGGGGGCCATGTAGGTGCCGCGCACGCGCGGCGGAATGAGGTCGCCGGTGATCGCCTGGGAGGAGATCATGAGGCCGCCGCCGCCCAGCCCCTGGATGAAGCGGTAGATGATGAGCTGGGTCATGGAGTCGGCGGTGCCGCACAGGGCCGAGCCGATCAGGAACAGGGCGATGGCCACCAGGAAGAGGTTCTTGCGGCCCACGAGGTCGCCGAGCTTGCCGTAGACCGGCATGGCCACGGTGATGGCCAGGGTGTAGGCGGTCAGGATCCAGGCCATGTGGGCGGCGCCGCCGAGGTCGCCCACGATGGTGGGCAGGGCCGTGCCGACAATCGTCTGGTCCATGGCGGACAGGAACATGACCACCAGGAGCGAGGCGTAGACCGCCCAGAAGCGGCGGTCGGGGTGGAAGTCCGCCCCCGGTTCGTGGAGGGCTGAGCCGGCGGAGGCCGGCGTCGAGGTGCGTTGAGTCATGAGTGTGGCCTTGTCGATTGAGGGCGAGGAATGGAAGATCGCTTCAGTGAGCCGGTGAGAAGGATTTGGAGAGCCGCATGCGCGACTATCCCGGCGAGCCCGACGGCGTCGAGTCACCGGGAGCTGTGGAGGCTGATGCCTGGGATCGGGGTGGGGCGACGACCTCGGAGATCGCCTCGGCCATCGCGCGGACGGCGTCGACCAATCGGGCCTGGGAGCACTGGCCTGAGGCCTCGGAGACCCCGGGAGTCCTGGAGGCTTCGGGGACCTCCGGGCGCACTGCCGCCTCACGGCGTTCCTCCCAGGGGTGGGAGCGTCCGCACCACAGGTCCAGAGAGCTGCGCTGGATGGCCATGGCCAGGGCGACGACGGCACGGGGGCGCGGGTCGTCGGGCTCGCCCCCCAGCCGGCGAGCGGCGGCCTCCGCCAAGGACTGGGCGACGATTCGCAGCCGCTCGTGAACGGCACGCTCCACCTCCGGGTTGTCCCGCACGATCTCCGGGAAGGACAGGAGCCAGCCGCGCTCGGACTCGACGGACTCGGCACCGGAGGCCAGCAGGACGCCAAGGTCCTCCAGGAGGCTTCCGGAGCCGTTGACGAAGGCCTCGACGACCGAGGGCGCCGGGGGCTCCAGGCCGACGACGAGGAGGTCGGCCTTGGAGGAGAAGTGGTTGAAGACGGTGCGCCGGGAGACTCCGGCGAGGGCGGCGACATCATCGACTGTCATCGCGGCGTAACCGCGCTCCCGGGTCAGGGTGAGCGCGGCGGCGCGGATGGCGGCGCGGGTGCGTTGCGCCTGGGTGGCGCGCAAGTCGGTTCCGGTCACGCACTCATCCTGCACCCAGTGCAGCTTTGCACTCAATGCAGGTATGCGCGAGGTTCCTCACGAAGGCAGCGCCTTGTGCGACCCACCCCACCAGCGACCGCAAACCGGCCACCAACGTTGCACAAGCAAGCCATTCGTGACACCTTAAGACTTAAGGTGTCACCAAAAACTCAGACATGACACGTTAAGGAGGATAGGTGGGGCAGTGGATCATTGGTCACTGGGATAACCCGCACAGCAGCGGACTGAGCCGTCGTGACCGCCGCTCAGGCGAGTACCGGGCTTACGTGCCGAACCCACTCAGCGGCTCCAGCCTGAGACTCAGTCCTGACATCGAGGCACTGGCGGCCCAGGCCGAGCAACGAGTGCGCACGCTCACCATCTCTGCCGCCATGACCGCCGTCTCGAGGTTTCTCCTACGCAGCGAGGCGATCGCCTCATCGCGGATCGAGGGGATCGCACCGTCGGCTCACAAGGTCGCGCTGGCAGAGCTCGGCCAGTATGAGGAGGTCAAGGGGCTCAGCGCTCAGGCACGCACCGTCGCCAACAATGTGACACTTGTTCGCGCAGCCGTGGAGGAGATGAATGACACGGCGCCGGTGGACGTTGAGCGGCTACTGGCTCTGCATCGCAGTCTCCTACCCGACTCACCGGAGCATCATGGAATCCGAACGGTTCAGAACTGGCTGGGAGGATCCTCGTATCACCCCATTGAGGCGGACTTCGTGCCACCTCCACCGGACCTGGTTCCTGGTCTGGTCGAGGACCTGTTGCGGTACCTCAACGGAGCCACGCATGCTCCACTCATTCAGGCGGCACTCGTCCACGCACAGTTCGAGACGATTCACCCGTTCACGGACGGTAACGGCCGCGTGGGCCGGGCACTCATCCACACGGTACTGACTCGCCGGGGGCTGCTTCCCGGCATGGTGTTGCCGACGAGCCTGGTCCTGTCGACGCTGAGTCATCGGTATGTCGAGGCGCTCTCCGCTTATCGGGGAGAGGACGCCGCTGATAAGACTGAAACCTCCCCCGGTCAACAGGCGTGGATCACCTTCTTCCTTGAAGCGGTTATGCTGGCCTGCGACCAGGCGGAGCAGATCTCCTCCGAGCTCGACGACGTGCGCTCCGACTGGGCAACCGCGCTTGAGGCATGGGCCAGCCGGGAGAGCACCGGTCGCCGCCCGCGCAGTGATTCGGCGACATCACGCATTCTTGAGGGACTGCCCGCCACTCCAGTCCTGACCATCTCCACGGCGTCGCAGATCTACGGGGTCTCGCGCACTGCGGCGACGCGAGGCCTTGAGACGCTCCGGGCTGCTGGGATCCTCACGACGGAGTCGATCGGCGCAGAGCGCCGCGCGTACACGGCCCGCGCAGTGCTGGACACCATCACCTGGGCCGAGCGCCGTCTGGCCAGCACACGCTTCGACACCAGAGTTTCCGCGCCGGCGCGTGCAGTTCCCGCACGGCCCGCGCCGCGTTAAGCGGCTCACGCGGGGCCGCCTTCAGGAGTGGAGGCGCGCCTCGTAGGCGGCGATCTCGCCGACCTTGGGGCCGTAGCTGCTGGTGGGGTCGTGGCGCAGGTCGAGCCAGATGTCGATGAGCGCCCAGGCGGCGGGGGCCGCGATGACGTTCTGCCCCATGCACAGGATCTGGGCGTCGTAGTTCTCCACCGAGCCGCGCACGGTGAGCAGGTCGTGCGCGGTCGCCGCACGCACCCCCGGGACCTTGTTGGCGGCGATGGCGGTTCCCACGCCGGTGCCGCAGATGAGAACACCGCGGTCGGCCCGCCCCTCGGCGACCGCTCTGGCGACCCGGAAGGAGACCTCCGGGTAGGTGATGTCCGGTGCGGACAGGTCGACGACGTCGCTCACGCGCTCATCCTCGACCAACCGCTCTTCGATGGCCTCCTTCAGGAGGGCTCCATTGCCCGGGGCACCGATGGCGATTCGCATGCGCCAAGTCTCTCAGGCCTCGTCACGGAAGGCGAGTATGCCCCGGTCAATGAGTCAGCAGGGTTCCCCTGAGACGGCAAAATCGGCGATGACCTCATAGAGAGCCCGACCCTGCCTCATCTGAGCGCAGCCCTCGAGTACCTGTGCAGGAAGGGCTGAGGGATCGGCGGCGTAGGAGGACAGGTCGAAGTTCACCCTGATCTGGGAGACGCGGGGACTCCAGGTGTGTGCGGCGCAGGGGTCGACGACCCGGAAGGGCATGGGGGCCGCGTCGATTCCTCGATCCCGGACGGCCTGCTCGCTCATCGCGACCATCTCCGGGGACTCGGAGTCGTAGACCAGACGGCCGCCGGGAAAGCGGTGGGACATCGCGTTGACGAGGTCTCGAACTGAGCTGGTCTCCAGGAAGTAGAAGACCCCGGAGGCCACGGCAATCAGTCCGCCGCTGGCGTCGACTTCATCCATCCAGCGATGATCGGTTAAGGAGAAGGGGAGCTCCCGCTCTCGCTCATGGGGCTCGACCCAGGTGCGTCGGGACTCGAGAACGTCGGGGAAGTCCAGGTTGTAGATCAGCGCCCGACCGTTGTCGACCTCGTCAACGAGACGATCCAGTCCGCAGCCGAGATCGACGACGGCGGCTTCGGGGTGGGTGTCCAGGTAGCGCCGGATCTCCGTCACGGCGGCAAGGTGGCGCAAGGCGTAGATGGCGGCGGGCATCTCGCCCATATCCATGTCCTCGACGCCAGGGCGGAAGGCGGAGACCATCGAGACCAGGCGCTCGGACCAGGAGTCCTGAAAGCAGCTCGGCCAGCTTCGCGCAGCACGAGCCCGCCCCAGAAGCGGGAAGAAGAGAGTCTCCTGAACCCCTGCGCCGATCATGGTCTCATCCTAGGAGACGGCACCACCGATGTCGATACTGACAATCACATTCATTCTCCTTCATAGGAGGCCTCGCTGGTGAAGGACTCGATGAGTCGGGAGGCGAAGGACTCCGCAGCCGACAGGAGGCGGGGACCACGCACCAGCATGGTGACATCGCAGCCCAGGGCGGACATCCACGTGGCGGCCTCGTAGGCGGCGATCTCGCCGACCTTGGGGCCGTAGCTGCTGGTGGGGTCGTGGCGCAGGTCGAGCCAGATGTCGATGAGCGCCCAGGCGGCGGGGGCCGCGATGACGTTCTGCCCCATGCACAGGATCTGGGCGTCGTAGTTCTCCACCGAGCCGCGCACGGTGAGCAGGTCGTGCGCGGTCGCCGCACGCACCCCCGGGACCTTGTTGGCGGCGATGGCGGTTCCCACGCCGGTGCCGCAGATGAGAACACCGCGGTCGGCCCGCCCCTCGGCGACCGCTCTGGCGACCCGGAAGGAGACCTCCGGGTAGGTGATGTCCGGTGCGGACAGGTCGACGACGTCGCTCACGCGCTCATCCTCGACCAACCGCTCTTCGATGGCCTCCTTCAGGAGGGCTCCATTGCCCGGGGCACCGATGGCGATTCGCATGCGCCAAGTCTCTCAGGCCTCGTCACGGAAGGCGAGGCTGCTCCAGGCTGATATCGCTGAAGACCTCTCATCCGCTTCCCATGGACGCCACGTGGCGCCGCCGCATATCACCTCTTCGGGTGGAGCAACTCGCTCGGGAGGGATTCGATGAGGCGCAGCCATATCTCACTGGCGGTGGGGTAGGCGGGCACGGCGTGACGCAGCCGATGGACGGGGACGCCCGCAGTGATAGCGATGGTGGCGGCGTGGATGAGCTCACCCGCACCAGGGCCCACGAAGGTGGCTCCCAGCACGGCCCCCGTCTGCCGGTCGACGACGAGCTTGGCCTCACCGTGGGCATCGTCGCGCAGGAGGGCAGCTCCAGCAGCCGAGGTGTAACCGACCTGGGCGGTGACGACGTCGTGGTCGAGGGCCCGGGCCCTCTGCTCGGTCAGGCCGCTGGAGGCGAGCTGGGGATCGGTGAAGACGACTTGCGGGACCGGGATGCTCTCCGGCACTGGTTCGGACTCGCAGCCCGCCGCATGGGCGGCGATCCTCTCCCCTACAACGCGTGCTCGGTACTTACCTATGTGGGTCAACTGGGCCTCACCACTGGCGTCGCCGACGGCGTAGAGCCAGTCGGGCAGGCGACCGGCCAGGACGTCGTCGGGCTCCAGGCCGACGGTCTCCAGCCCTATGCCGGTCAGGAACGGGCGACGGCCGGTGGCGACCAGAATCTCATCGGCCTCGATGGTTCGACCGGCGCAGGTGACCGTGACAGGGCCGCCATGGATACGACCGAGCCCGGTGTCACTGGCCTGGGATCGCTCGGCGGCAGTCACCCGAGCATCCGTCATGACGGTGACACCGCGGGCAGTGAGAGCCTCCTCGATGAGTCGGGAGGCGAAGGACTCCGCAGCCGACAGGAGGCGGGGACCACGCACCAGCATGGTGACATCGCAGCCCAGGGCGGACATCCACGTGGCGGCCTCGCAGGCGACGACCCCGCCACCGACGACGATGAGATGCCGCGGGATCTCCTGCACGCCGGTGGCGTCACGCGAGTCCCAGGCCTCAAGGCCTTGGAACGCAGCAGGCATGACGGGCTGCGCGCCAGTGGCGAGAACGACGGCGCGGCGGGCGCGAAGGACCCGCTCCCCCTCAGCGGTTCTCACGGCGACGCGCCGTTCGCCGTCGAGGCGAGCCCATCCGCGAACGACGTCGAGGCCGGCACCCTCGGCCCAGCGCACCTGACCAGCGTCGTTGTAGCGGGAAACCCACTCGTCACGACGCTTGAGCAGATCGAGCACGGACAGTTCGGCCGGGCGCAGGCCGCTGAGGTTGGCGGACGCCGCCGCGACCTCGATAGGCACGAGGAACGCCTTGCTGGGCATGCAGGCGTAGTAGGAGCACTCGCCGCCCAGGAGCTCGCCCTCAACGAGGACCGCGGTCAGGTCGGTGCCCTTGATGGCGTACTGGGCGACGTTCTCCCCCGCCGGCCCGCCACCGATCACGACGACATCGTAGGTGCTGGTCTGCTGAGGTACCGACTCGTTGCTCATGCCAACGATGCTGCCACGCATCTCGGCCAGCTGACCAACTTGTACGGCATGTCGAGCCTCAGGCCAACCGCAGCGGAGTGATGGCATCGATCTGCATCGAAAGACGGTCCTCCGCCACGTCAAGGTCATACTGGGTCTGCAGGTTCAGTCAGAACTGCGCAGATACCCCGAAGTAAGTGCCGAGCCGCAGCGCCGTATCCGCGGTCACTGCAGGCTCGGTGGGAGAAGCTCCCGCCTCTGGCTCAGGCAGCCAGGAGGTTGTATGCAGTCATGGCGCAGACGCCCAGGAGGAGGATGCCGAAGGCGGTCGTCAGGATCGAGGCCGAGGCCCGCCTCGCCAACGGCCCACCGAGGAGCCCTCCCACCATCGATGCCGCCGCAGCTGCACCCCACCCACCTCACTTCGACAGAAACTTCAGAAACGACGCGGCTCCGGGTCGTTTCTGAAGTTTTGGTTGGTGAGTGAGAGTTCGGTCGTGACGCCCTCCCAGCGGACGGTGCCATCATGGGGGCGTGAACGCAACGAGTGCACACACGCCGCCGGAGGCCTGAGGGGGTCTGCCATGAGACGCGCACTGCCCGCCGCGGGGCTCCTCGGCGCCGGGATCGCCATCTACAGCGCGGCGTGGGCCCTCAGCCTCAGCCGAGCCCGCACCGCAGCCCGCGCGCGACTACTCGCCCATCCGGTGCGAAGGATGGCCCTCAGTCACGGCGAGGTCGCCTACGTCGACTGTGGACCGCAGCCCTCGGGAGGAGGCTCCGGCTTCGACCCCGGCTCCGGCTGCGAGACGATTCTGTCGGTTCACGGGCTGTACGGCGGATACGACCAGGCGCTTGACAGCGTCGGGAGCCTGGTCGAGCACTGCCGGGTCATCGCGCCGTCGCGCTTCGGCTACCCCGGCAGCGCCGTGCGAGGCGACGGCTCGCCGGCCGCCCAGGCCGCCGTCTTCGCCGCATTGCTCGACCGTCTGGGGATCGAACGAGTCTTCGTCCTGGGAGCGTCGGCCGGCGGCACCCCTGCCATCCGCTTCGCCCTGGACCACCCCGAGCGCGTCTCGGGGCTCATTCTCTTGAGCTCGGCCGCGCCCTGGCCGTCCCGGCCCGCGACACCGCCCGGGCGCATGGGGCCGCCGGCAATCATGAACCATGACTGGATCATGTGGCTGCTCTCGCCATTCTTCAGTCCCGTCCTGGGCATGGATCCCCGGACCATCCACGGCATGCTCCCTCTGTCCGAACGCAGGACAGGGGCGGACATCGACGCCTCAATCACCAACCGGGACATGGCGGTGCACTTCGAGGACTATCCGATCGAGGAGCTCAAGCCACCCGTCCTGCTCCTGCACGCCCGGAACGACCGAGTAGCGCCCTTCGCTCCCCCGGCGGGGCACGTGCAGTCCTCCATGCACCGCTACCCGGACCTGACGACGTCGATCTTCCCCACCGGCGGTCACCTCATCACCGGCCACGGCCGCCAGCTCGAGGAGGCGATCCGCCGCTTCATCGGCCAGCACGCCGGCTGACACCGGTCTCCTCGGCGGCAACGGGACCTCACGTCGCCCGCATCTTGCGTCGCCCGCCCCTCACTTCGACCAAAACTTCAGAAACAACGCGGCTCCGGGTTGTTTGTGAAGTTTTGGTTGGTGAGCCTGGGAGGCGTCGCGGCGCCCCCTCACGGCGAGCGGTGCCATCATGGGGGCGTGAACGCAACGACCGAGCACGCTCCGGTGGGCGCCTGGGGACCGGACTTCCTGGGCCCGGGTTTCGAGGCCCGCACCCTGGAGCTGCTGCCCGACGACGAGGACGACGGCGCCGTCGCCACCCTGGTGCGCCACCTGCCGGCCCTCGACCCCGGCGCCCTGCCGAGCACCCCCTCCTCCCCCTCCTTCATCTACCTCTACCTGCACGGCTGGAACGACTACTTCTTCCAGACCCACCTGGCCCGCGAGATCTCCCGCCTGGGCGGCGCCTTCTACGCACTGGACCTGCGCCGCTACGGCCGCTCCTGGCGCGAGGGCCAGATGCTGGGCTGGTGCACCTCGCTGGCCGAGTACGACGAGGACCTGGGGCTGGCCCTGTCCGCCATCCGCGCCGAGCAGGGCTGGGAGACCGAGCTCGTCCTGTCCGGTCACTCCACGGGCGGGCTCGTCGCCTCCCTGTGGGCCGACCGCCACCCGGGGGCCCTGCGCGCCCTGGTCCTCAACTCCGCCTGGCTCTCGCTCCAGGGATCCGAGCTCGTGCGCACCGTCGGCGACCCGGTTCTGCGCACCCTGGCGCTGCGTGACCCGCGCATGTCGATCCTCGACGGCTGGGTCGACCCGGCTCGCGTCTTCTCCATCACCGACGGCTGGCTCCCCGAGCGTGACGGCGAGCTGCCCGATCCCGCCTGGGCCGAGGACCCCTACGTGACCGGTTGGGACATCAACCCCGCCTGGTCGATCAAGCCCTCCGCGCCCGTGCGCGTGGGCTGGCTCCAGGCCGTCATGGAGGGCCACAACCGCGTCGCCCAGGGCCTGGACATCCGCTGCCCGGTGCTGTCCATGGGCTCGGCCTCCACCCGCCTCGGGGTGACGTGGACTCCGGAGTCGCGCAGCGCGGACACGATCATCGACGCCGACGCCACCGCCCGCCGCGCCGTCATGCTCGGCAAGCTGGTGACCATCGCCCGCTTCCCCGGCGGGGTCCACGACCTCACCCTGTCCGAGCCGCCCGTGCGCGAGCAGGTCTTCTCCGCCCTGCGCCGCTGGATGGCCGCCTACGTGCTGCGCTGAGCCCCGCCCGGCCAGCTGCCCGGGCCAGGGTGTTCAGAGGCCGCTGTCGGCCAGGTTGTCGCGCAGGTCACCCAGGTGGGCGCCGTGCACCCCTACGCGCCACACGCGCCAGCCGTCGGCGTCGGTGACGTTCTGGGCAGCGTTGGCGGCTGATGTCGGGTCGGTGAAGGAGCGACCGTCGGACAGGGTGATGACTCCCTCCACCGACAGGGTCGCCTCGTGGTAGATGCCTCGGCGCAGCCGCTGCCAGATGAGCTGGGTCGGCTTGCCGAGCGAGGCCGCCACGGCCGCCAGCTCAGCGGTCTCCTGGACCAGGAGGGACTTCGAGGGGTCCCCGCCCAGTGCCTCGGCCACCGGGTCGAGCGCGTCGGCCGACCCGCGCAGTGGTTCCCAGGACACGAGCGGCACCGAGCCGGTGGGCGCCTCCGTGCGGGTCTTGTTGGGGGCCACGGTGGACCAGGCCTCCGCGGCCCGGACAGAGCCCCCGGCGGTCTCGGAGGCTCCTGGCTCCTCTGCGGGCGAGGTCGCGGCGTGCGAGGTGGGCGGTACCGAGGCCGCGTCCTGCGCAGACGGGGGCTGAGCCACCCGCGAGCGCCGTCCCATACGGGTACGGGGGTCGCCCTCGCCCTGGGCATCAGTCGCCCCGGAGTCGCCTGCCAAGGTATGAGGGGTGGCTGCGCCACCGGGTGCCGCGGCGGCGAGCGGAGCGTCGGAAGGCACTGAGCCGGCCGACGCCACTGAACTGCTCCCCCCGGACAGGCCTCTCCCGCCGAGGATGTCGACGCCTCCGGCCAGGGCGGCGACTGCCCGCTCCTCGGCGCCGGTGCCACTGGTGTCATCGGAGGAGCCGGAGTGACGGCCATGGCCGGCGGCGCGAGCGGGCTCGCCACCCGGAGCGAGGGCGGCGGGAACCGTCATGGTGTCCCCACCGAGAATGCCGGCCAGGTCCCGTCCGACATGGCCGGCGCTACCGGCACTGCTGGCGACGTCGTGGTCGCCGGTGTCGTGGTCGGAGTCGCCGGGACCGTCAGCAGGGCCGGATGCGGCAGGAGTCTGAGAAGCGCCGACGGAGGCCTCCGGGCCTGGCTCAGAGTAGCTCTCCGCGGCCTCATGGTCGGCCTCGGCGACGCGGGAGGCACCGGCCGCGGTGTCGTCGTCGGCACCCGTGGCCGGGTTCTCCGCGGCAACGACGATGTGGGGGTCGCCGGCGGGGCCGTCGGCGACGCCCTCACCCGGTTCGGGGTGCGCCTCCCCGGCAGGCGGAGTGCCGCCCGCCTCGCCCGGGTCCTCGGGCCGGGCCCCGGCCCCACCCTGAGAGGACAGCGCATGCACCTGGGGCTGCTCGGCGGTCACGGCCACTGGCTCGAACAGCTCGGAGAGCGCATCGGCGGCACCTGTCGCGGCGAAGGCTCCGGCCGGAATGGCGGCGCCGTCGTCACCGGCGCCCTCGCCGTCGGGCGCGTGCGCCGGCTCGGGGGACATGACGATCTCGATGGGGCCGGTGACCGGGCTCATGTGCTCGGCCTGCTCAGCGGCATCGATGGCACGCGAGCCGCTCGAGCCGGCGGCGGGGGCGGTGCCTGCCGGACCGGCGGAACCGGCCAGGGCCGGGCGGGGCGCACGGGCCACGAGCAGCGGCCCCCCGGCGGCCACGTCCATCCCGGAGATCTTCTCCACCACGACGACGATGCGGGACTCGTCCACGATGCGCACATCCACCTCGTGGATCTCCAGCCCGGAGGAGGCCAGCACTCCCAGCCCTCCGACGACGTCGGGCTCCAGGGAGGCACTCAGGATCGTCAGCCGCGGTCCGGCCTCGACCTGGGCGGGCATCGCCTCGCGGAACTCGTTCCAGTCCTCGCTGAAGGCCCCCAGCCCGCCCGCGTACCTGCTGGCGATCTCGCGGCGACCAGCGGTGGCAGCCTGGGTCAGACGCGACATGGCGGCCAGCAGCCCCGCGGAGTCGACGCTCTCCAGGACCTCGACGACGACGACCTGCCCGGTGGCGTCCAGGGCGGTCAGGCTCGCTCCGGCGTCGAGCTCCTCCCACGACAGGGGGAAGAGCGGACGGCGCAGGACGTCGACGATCTGTCGCTGAATGGCGACCAGGCTGCGGGACAGGGTGATGGCGTCAGCGGAGCGACCCAGGCGCACGGGCAGGAGGTGGTTACCGTCGAGCTCGTACATGGCCATGGATGCGGCCGCCTTTCCTCATCGTCCTGCTCCGCGATGGCCCCCAGCACAGATGGACACGCGCATGGGCGGCTCACAGTAGAGTCACCCACGAACACAGTGCCCAGCCATCCTGTCACGACCGCCGGCACACGGCAGACTATCTCATGATGGCAACGAAGAGTGGGCCGTCGCCCCAACACATCGGCCCGTGTACAGTGAGAAAACTGCGGGAAAACGGCCAGATCAAGGTTATCTCCTCGAGTTGTCCCGATGCTTGGAGAGACCGGTCTCATGGTTGCCTCCACCTCGAGGTGGATGAGGACGCCCGGGCAAGTGGATAAGAATGTCGGCTGACCGGCTCCCGCCGGGGAGCCCTCCCACCCCCTCTCGCATCACCAGCCTCCCATCACCTACCGTCTGAGGAGCGTTCATGCCGTCGGTCTCGTCCACCACGACTCCACCGGACGCACCCGAGATCGTGCCCTCCCCGGCGTCCTCCTCCACCCCATCACCGTCATCCTCGTCGCCGGCTCCCGCGCCGCAGCCCTCGCATCTGAGCGCCTACGCACGTCGAGCCTGGCGGGCCACACGCACCTGGCTGGCCCCGGCACCGGCCGCGACCACCTGCGCCGCACTGACCCTCATCATCGGCATCGTCCTCCTGCCCTGGGGACCCCAGGGACAGATCGCCCTGTCCGCCTACATCCACCAGCCCCAACGGGTGTGGACCCTGCTGACCGCCTGGGCCGTCCCCGGCCACCTGCTGCCAGTGACCGGCAGCCTCATGCTGCTGTCCATCGGCGTGCTGCTGGAGCGGCTCCTGGGCACGCGACGGTGGCTGGCCACCGCCGCCGTCTCCTCCGCAGGGGGGATCGTCCTGGCCCAGGCGCTCTACCCCCTCATCGGCCGCGTGTGGGACGCCTGGTCGCCCTACCTCATTCACGCCCCGATCCAGGGCATCAGCCTGCCCACCGCCGGCCTGGTGGCGGCCTCCACCAGCGTCATGCGCCCGTCCTGGCGGCGGCGCACGCGCCTGGCGATGTTCGCCGTCCTCATCGTCTCGGCCGCCGTGACCGGAACCGTGGGAGCTCTGGCCCGCCTGGGAGCCGGCATCATCGGCCTCATCATGGGCGTCGTCCTGGAACGTGGGCAGCAGTCGGCCCCCTCCCAGGAGCTGCCCCGGCGCGTGGAGCGCGAGCTCGTGGCCTTCCTGGTGGCCTGCTGGGCCGTGAGCTGCGCCCTGGCGGTGGTGAGCAACGCCGCCGGCCCCCTGGCCGATGCCCGCTACGGCCTGACCCCCGCCATCCTTCCCGAGGACGCCGTCATCTACCCCGTCGAGCAGCTCCTGATGTGCATGCCGGCGCTCCTGCAGCTGGTCCTGGCCGACGGACTGCGCCGTGGACGCCGCTCAGCGGCCCACGGCACCATCGCCCTCCAGATGTTCCTGGGGGCCTGCGCGGCCCTGTTCGCCCTGGTGGAGAAGATCGGTGAGCAGCTGCCCGAGTCCGCTCCCACCACCACGGCCCGGCTCCTGCACAGCTGGCTGCGTTCGGGGCACCTGCTGGTGCCCCTGCTGCTCAACATCGTGGTCATCAGTCTCGTCGTGTGGAAAAGAAGCCGCTTCACCCTGGGGTCGTGCCCCGGCGTCATCCGCCGCGCCGTCGTCGCCTGGGTCCTGACCCTCGTCGGTGGGGCGGTCCTGACCGTCGTCGGGGGCCTGCTCATGTCCCAGGACTTCTCCCCCTACGCGACCTGGTCCGCCCTGCTGGAGACCTACGTGTCCTACCTGCTGCCCATCAGCACCGGCGGCATCATGGGCCTGATCGTCGAGCCCATGACCCCCTTGGCCTACCTGCTCACCGCCTGGGTGCCGGTCCTGGTGTGGCTCCTGACGATCCTGTGGGTGTGGCTGGCCCAGTCCGCTCCCGCCCGCACCCGGGTCTCCGACCGTGAGGAGCTCATCGACCTGGTGCGCAGCCGAGGCGCCGGGACCCTGGGGTGGATGCTCACCTGGGAGGGCAACGAGGCCTGGGTCAACGAGGCGGGCACAGCCGGCTTCTCCTACCGGCCCAACCGCGACGTCGCCCTGACGGTCGGGGATCCCGCCGCCAATGACGCCGATGTGGACCAGGCGGTGCGCGACTTCGCCGACTTCGCCACCGACGCCGGACTCATCCCGGCCCTCTACTCGGTGCACGCCCCGGCGATGGAGGCCGCCCGGGCCATGGGCTGGACGATCCTGCAGGTGGCCGAGGAGGCCGTCCTGGACCTGCCGGACCTGGCCTTCCGCGGCAAGGCCTACCAGGACGTGCGCACCGCCCTCAACCACGCCAAGAAGGAGGGCATCGAGGCGGTATGGACCACCTTCCGCGACTGCCCGGCCGGTCGGCGGGACCAGATCCGGGCCATCTCCCAGGCCTGGGCCAGTGACAAGCCGCTGCCGGAGATGGGTTTCACCCTGGGCGGCCTGGCCGAGCTCGACGACGCTGAGACGCGCCTGCTGCTGGCCGTCGACGCCGACGGCACCGTCCAGGGCGTCACCTCCTGGCTACCGGTCTACCGCGACGGGCGCGTCATCGGCCTGACCCTGGACTTCATGCGACGCCGTGAGGACGGTTTCCGCCCCGTCATGGAGTACCTCATCGGGCGCGCCGCTCAGGACGCCCAGGCCGAGGGCCTGGAGATCCTGTCCCTGTCCGGGGCGCCGCTGACCCGCTCCGCCCCGGCCGACGGCGGCGCCTCCTCACCCTTCGACCCGCTCCTGAACCTGCTGGCCTCCGTGCTGGAGCCGGCCTACGGCTTCGGCTCCCTGCACGCCTACAAGCGCAAGTTCAAGCCGCGCGCGGTGCCCATGTACCTGGCGGTTCCCGACCTGGTGGACCTGCCCACGGTGGGGATCGCCATCGCCCGGGCCTACCTGCCCGACCTCAAGCCCTCCCAGACGGCGCGTTTCGCCCACGTGCTCATGAACCGCGACTGACCGCCGGCTCCACACCCAGGTCCCCGCCCGGCCCTCGGCCCATGCACTGCAGACGCCGGGGCCGGCCGGCTCATCCCCCTCGGGTTGAGTCGGCCGGCCCCTGGGCGGTGCAGCCCGATCAGTGCGTCCTGGGCCTACTCGGGTCTAGTCGGCCTTGTCCTCGACGGCCGCGCGCCCGGCCTCCAGGCGGGCCACCGGCACACGGAAGGGCGAGCAGGAGACGTAGTCCAGGCCCGCACGGTGGAAGAAGCCGATGGACTCGGGGTCGCCGCCGTGCTCGCCGCACACGCCCATCTTCATCGTCGGCTTGGTGGAGCGACCGCCCTCGACGCCCAGGCGCACCATGCCGCCCACGCCGTCGGCGTCGATGGTCTCGAAGGGCGAGACCCCGAAGATGCCGTCGTCGATGTAGCGGCCCACGAAGGATCCCTCGACGTCGTCGCGCGAGAAGCCCCAGGTGGTCTGGGTCAGGTCGTTGGTGCCGAAGGAGAAGAAGTCGGCCTCCTCGGCGACGTGGGCGGCGGTGACGGCCGCGCGCGGCAGCTCGATCATGCAGCCCACCGGGAATTCGAGCGCGTAGCCGGAGGCCTGGGAGACCTCCTGCAGCACGTGCTCCACGCGCTCGCGCGCCAGCTGGAGCTCACGCACCGACCCGACGAGCGGGATCATGATCTCGGGGTGCGGGTCGCCGCCGGCCTTGAGGCGTTCGACAGCGGCCTCGGCGATGGCGCGCACCTGGAGCTCGATGAGGCCCGGCATGGTCAGCAGCAGGCGGACCCCGCGCAGGCCGAGCATCGGGTTGGACTCGTGGTTCTTGCGCACCACGGCCAGGAGCTCCTCGTCGGCCGGGTCCAGCTCGCCGCGCTCGCGGTCCAGGGCCACCTTGACGCTCAGCTCGGTCAGGTCCGGCAGGAACTCGTGCAGCGGCGGGTCGATGAGGCGCACCGTCATGGGCTTGCCGTTCATCGTCTCGAACATCGTGATGAAGTCGCCCTTCTGCAGCGGCAGGAGGGCGGCCAGGGCGGCCTCGCGCTCGGCGTCGGAAGAGGCCAGGATGAGGTTCTGGACGAACTGCTTGCGCTCACCCAGGAACATGTGCTCGGTACGGCACAGGCCCACGCCCTGGGCGCCGCGGTGAATGGCGTGGCGGGCGTCATCGGGGGTGTCGGCGTTGGCGCGCACCTCGAGGCGGCGGACCCCATCGGCGTGGCGCATGAGGCGGTCCACGGCAGTGACGAGCTCGCGGGTGTCGTCGTCGCCGGCCGCGTCGAGCGCCTCGGTCAGGCCGCGGCGCAGGTAGGTCATGACCGGGGAGTCGACGACGCCCACCTCGCCGAGGAAGACCTCGCCGGTGGTGCCGTCGATGGCGATGATGTCCTCACTGGTGAGGACCTCCTCGCGCCCCGCGACGCGAAGGGTCTTGGCGGCGGCGTCGACCTCGAGGGCCTCGGCGCCGCACACGCAGGTCTTGCCCATTCCACGGGCGACGACGGCGGCGTGGCTGGTCTTGCCGCCGCGGGCCGTGAGCACGCCGGCGGCCGCGACCATGCCGGGCAGGTCGTCGGGGTTGGTCTCGCGGCGCACGAGGATGACGGAGTCGCCCTTCTCGGCGCGGGAGACGGCCTCGTCGTTGTCGAAGGCGATGTAGCCCACGGCGGCGCCCGGGGAGGCGGGCATGGCACGGGTGAGCGGGTCACGGCTGGAGTCGTCGTCGAACTGGGGGAACATCAGCTGGGTGAGCTGCTCACCGGAGACCCGCGTGAGGGCCTCGTCCATGGTGATGAGCTTCTCGTCGACGAGCTGGGTGGCCACGCGGAAGGCGGCTGCGGCCGTGCGCTTGCCCACGCGGGTCTGGAGCATCCACAGCTTGCCGCGCTCGATGGTGAACTCGATGTCGCACAGGTCGCGGTAGTGGGTCTCCAGGCGGCGCATGATGGCGCGCAGCTCGTCGTAGGAGGCCTTATCCAGGCGCTCGAGGTCGGCCAGGGACAGGGTGTTGCGGATGCCGGCGACGACGTCCTCGCCCTGGGCGTTGACGAGGTAGTCGCCGTAGACGCCAGTGCGCCCGGTGGAGGGGTCGCGGGTGAAACAGACGCCGGTGCCGGAGGTCTCCCCCATGTTGCCGAACACCATGGTGCACACGTTGACCGCGGTGCCCAGGTCGTGGGGGATCTTCTCGCGGCGGCGGTAGATGTGGGCGCGCTCCGTGTTCCAGGAGCGGAAGACGGCCTCCGTGGCCATGTCCAGCTGGGAGCGGGGATCCTGCGGGAAGTCGATGCCCGCGTGCTCCTTGACGATGGCCTTGTACTCCTCCACCAGCTCCTGGAGGGCGTCCACGGGGAGCTCATAGTCCATGGAGACGCCCCGTGCGGCCTTCTTGGCATCCAGGGCGTCGGAGAAGTGGTCGCCGTCG
This sequence comes from Actinomyces sp. oral taxon 171 str. F0337, assembly GCF_005696555.1. Classification (NCBI taxonomy): domain Bacteria; kingdom Bacillati; phylum Actinomycetota; class Actinomycetes; order Actinomycetales; family Actinomycetaceae; genus Actinomyces; species Actinomyces sp. oral taxon 171. The sequence continues at coordinate 2,580,181 of NZ_CP040005.1, forward strand.
ATGTCCAGGACGGTCTTGCCGAACATCTGGATGAGGCGGCGGTAGGAGTCCCAGGCGAAGCGCTCATCGGAGCTGGCGGCGGCCAGGCCCTTGACGGAGACGTCGTTGAGGCCGATGTTGAGGACGGTCTCCATCATGCCGGGCATGGAGAACTTGGCTCCGCTTCGCACCGAGACGAGCAAGGGGTTCTCGGCGGCGCCGAGCTCGCGTCCCAGCTCCTCCTCCACGCCGCGCAGGGCGGCAGTGACCTGGACTGAGAGCTCCTCGGGGACCTCGCCGCCGGCCAGGTAGGCGCGGCAGGCGTCGGTGGTGATGGTGAAGCCGGGGGGAACGGGGAGATCCAGCCGGGTCATCTCCGCCAGGTTCGCTCCCTTGCCTCCCAGGAGGTCCTTCTGGTCCTTGTCACCCTCGCTGAAGCGGTACACGTACTTGGGCATCCTTGCCTCTTTCGGTTCTTGTGGAACTAGGGACTCCGTGCACGCGCAGGCGCACGCGAAGCACTCTATGTGACTTCGGTCCCATGTTGCAGGTGACTCATCCAGCCGCGAACAGGGCTGCGCCGGCCGGCCCGAGGGCTTAAGGGCGCAGCGCCAACAGGCCGGTGTGTCCCGGCAGGGTGATGCGGGTGGACAGGGGCTCGCCGTCGGGCGCCCCGGTGGGGCCGGGCAGGACCAGGCCGGCGGGCAGCTCCAGCGTCGCCTTCTCCTCCCCGCTGAGCACGACGGCGGCCAGGCCGCCCTCGAACTCGCGCACCCAGGCTCCTGAGGTCCTCCGGGGCCGTCCCAGCGGGCGCCCCAGGTCGGCGTCGAGGGCGGAGAACCAGGCAGTGCGGGAGTAGTCGTCGTGACCGGTGGCAGCGTAGGCGCCCTCCCCCGCCCCGAAGACCCAGAAGGCCGCCAGTCCGTAGAGGCCCGGGGAGCGGCGGGCGCCGGCCATGGAGCCGCCTCCCCCGCCGTCGGGGGTGCGCACGATGGACAGGCCCGGCCCGCGCAGGACCCCGAGACGCCGAACCACCGGCACCCGCTCACCCCGACCACGCCCTCACACACGAAGAACCTCAAAACATAGCGGCGGATGCCCGCCACACTTCCGCGTGGCGGGCATCCGCCGCCGGTCCGATCGCGCAGGATCCGACGCCTGCGTCCGACGTCTATCCGGCGACTAGGGAACGACGACGAGGACGTCGCACTTCGACTTGCGGAGCACCTGGACGGAGACGGCTCCGAAGATGCGGCCGAACAGCGAATCGACGCCTTTGGATCCGACGATGACGAGGTCCGCCTCGGTCTCCAAGGTGACGAGGGTGACGGCATCGACCGCCGTGCCCTCGACGACGACGCCCTGGGCGAGGGCGACGCCGCGCTCAACGGCGGTATCACGCGCCTTCTCGACGACGGCGTAGGCCTGGTCCTCGGTGAGCCCGACCCGCACATCGGCGACGGGGGCAAACTCGTTGATGCGAGCCTTGTCCCGCGCCGAGACGGGGTCGAAGCCGGCGACGAGGAGAAGAGCGGCGTCGCACAGGCGAGCCATCTCGCAGGCGCGATCGATGACGTGGGTGTTCGCCTCGACATCGCCGACTCCGGCGACAATGGTGGTATAGGTCACGGATGACATCCTTTCGTGGGGCACCCGATCAGGCCACGGCAGTCTCAGTGGCGGACACGGCGGCGGCGCGCACCCGCGGGTCCGCGTCCTTGACGGTGTCGATCCACTCGATGAGCAGACCGGCGATGACGAGGAAGACTGCGACGAAGAGCATGGCGTTGACCGGGTGATCGCCGAGCAGGTGCTTGTAAATGGGACCGAAGGTGAGGGTCTGGATGAACTGGGGGATGACGATCATCATATTGATAACGCCCATGTAGACGCCTCGGCGCTCCTTGCGGATCATCTCAATGGCCATGATGTAGGGTACGCCCGTAATAGAAGCCCAGGCCACACCAATGCCGATCATGGGCAGGTAGAGGACCGCGGTGTGGCCGGGGCTGCCGATGCGGGTGAGCAGGACCAGGCAGACGGCGGCGAGGCACAGCGCCGCGGTGTGGACGTGCTTGGGGCCGATGCGGTTGGACAGTCGCGCCAGGAAGAGGGCGACGACCGTGCAGGAGACGTAGTAGGCGACCATGAGCCCGGTGGCGAAGCCGGAGGCGTTGTTGAAGGCCTCGGTCTTGGCGTACCCCGGGTCGGACAGGTTCACGCCGAAGTAGGTGACGGCGCACATGAGGCCCAGGTACTGCCAGAAGACGTTCATGGCGTACCACTGGAAGAGGTAGACCAGGGCCATCTTCTTCAGGCCGCGGGGCATCTCGACGATGGCGACGCCGATGTCCTTGACGAAGCCGAAAGGGCCCTCCTCCCGCTTCTTGCGCTCGAGCTCGACCAAGCCCTCCGGCGTGGGCGGCAGCTCCTTGGTGGAGAGCACCGAGATGAGCACCGAGCCGATGGAGCACACCGAGCCCACCATGAAGGCGCCGAAGACCCAGTAGGGGATGCCGGCGGCGGTGGCGCCCGCCAGGGTCTTCTCCAGAACGACGAGGGTCCCGGCGGCCAGGGCCGAGCCGGCGCCGATGAACAGGGACTGGGCGAGGAAGCCCTTGGCGAGCTGCTTGGACGGCAGGCGGTCGCCGATGAAGGCCCGGTAGGGCTCCATGGCCGTGTTGTTCGAGGCGTCCAGCAGCCACAGGCACAGCACCGCCATCCACACGGCGGTGACGAAGGGCATGAGGAACAGGAACACGGAGCAGCCGACGGCCCCGATCAGGAAGAAGGGCTTACGGCGTCCCCACTTCTCGCTCCAGGTCCGGTCCGAGAGCGCCCCGATGAGCGGCTGGACGAGCAGGCCGGTGACGGGTCCGGCCAGATTGAGGATGGGGATCTCGTCAGCGGAAGCCCCGAGGAACTGGTAAATGGGCGACATGGCGTTCTGCTGCATGCCGAAGGAGTACTGGATGCCGAAGAATCCGACGTTCATCAGCAGGATCTGAGCAGTGCTCATCATGGGCTTGTGCGCGATGTCCGCCGCGCTATTCTGGGAAGTCTGTGCCATAGGTCATCCTTGTCCTGGGCCCTGTGGAACTCTGTGGACGCCGCCCGAGACGGACGCCGCACTTCCTGCCCGAGAGAACGCTGTACGGGACGGCGGGGATCTCAGGAAGTCAAGCAGGTCAATGATCCACCCAACATGACTAACGTTTGACAGGTCTTTAGTCCCATTATCGGATCTCGCACGAGCCGGACCGGGTCATGACTCAGGCACGCAGGGCAATCATCCCACGATGCGCGCTGAGGCGCACCTCCAGAGCCAGCGCCTCACCGTCCGGGTCCCCGGTGGGCCCCGGTGACCTGAGGCCCGCCGGGAGACGCACGGTGCCGCCTCCCTCCCCGCTGAGCACGACGGCGGCCAGGCCGCCCTCGAACTCGCGCACCCAGGCGCCCCCACTGCGCCGGGGCCCGCCGAGCGGCCGACCCAGGTCGGCGTCGAGGGCGGGGAACCAGGGGGTGCGCGAGTAGTCGTCATGGCCGGTGGCCGTGTAGGCGCCCTCCCCTCCGCCGAAGACCCAGAAGGCCGCCAGCCCGTAGAGGCCGGGGGACGTGCGGGCGCCGGCCATGGAGCCGCCGCCCCCGCCGTCGGGCGTGCGCACGATGGACAGGCCCGGCCCTCGCAGCTCGTGGATCTGGGCCAGGGCCGTGGCCTCATCGAAGAGGTGGTTGTCCCCCCAGCCCAGCCAGCACTCGTCGAAGCCGCCGCCCCAGGCGGAGTGGCGGTCCCAGCGGCCGGGTTCCCGGCGGGCCTCGGCGACGTTGGGGATGAGGATCTTGCCGACGGCGTTGAGGCCGGCCCCGACCTGGTCCACGAAGGTGTTCAGCTCGGCGCGCAGGGCGGCGGTGTCGGCGACGGTCTCCAGCGGGAGGTTCAGGTCGTAGTAGTCGTCGAAGACGTCGTTGTCCGCCATGATGCCGTCGAAGGCGGTCTCGGCGGTGGCCTGGCAGACCTCCTCCACCCAGCGGGCGCGGTAGTCGGGGTCCCACACGCGGGCCTGGAAGTGGCCGGGGTAGGTGTTCCACTCGACCAGGTCGCCGTTGTCACGCCTGGCGAGCCAGCCGCGGCGTCGGGCCTCGCGGTAGGACAGCCCGGAGGCGCGCATGGAGTCCGGCTCGAAGTCTCGCGTGGAGGACAGGCACCGGTAGGCCAGGACCGTCATGTCCGGTCGCGCCTCCTTGAGGCGGGCTGCTGCCTCGGTCTCCCAGGGCTGGAGGATCGCGGCCCGGTAGTGGGCGATCGCGAAGTCCAGCTCCCCGGGCTCGAGCGGGTTTCCGTAACGGATCCAGGCTCCGACGCCGCCAGTGCTGCTCCTCATGCTCCTCCTCGGTCGGCGCGGGCACCGGCCTGCTCACCGGCGCCGCCCTGACGGTAGATCTTGTTGTAGGAGGCGTTGACCTTGACCAGGTCGTAGGCCGCCTCCACTCGGCCGCGGGCGTTGAGGCTCAGACGCTCGTAGAGATCGACGTCGGAGATGACCTCCTGGACCTTGTCCGCCATGACGGTGGGGTCGCCGGGCTCGATGATGATGCCGCAGGGGTCCCAGGTCTGCCCGTCGTCGGTGACGATCATGTCCTCGACGACGGAGCGCACGGCGCCGACGTCGGTACTCACCGTGGGGATGCCGGCGCCCATGGTCTCCAGGGAGACGACCGGCAGGCCCTCGTTGTAGCTGGGCAGGACGAACAGGTCGAACTCGGGCAGGAGCTCGCGGACCTTGACGGTCCCGCGAATGGTGATGACGCTCTCCAGGCCCTGCTCGACGATGCGGGTGAGGCACTGCTCGAAGTAGGAGGGCATGTGCTCGGTGGGCCCGCACACGTCCAGGTGGATGTTCAGGCCCCGGTCCACCATGAGGCGCACCGAGTCGATCATGTCCAGCAGGCCCTTGATGGGCACGACGCGGGCGATGTACACCAGCTTCCACAGGTGCTTGTCCGCGCCCTCCTTCTTGATCTCCTCGATGGCGGCCAGGCGCGCGACGTAGGAGGCGTCGAACTCCGAGGTGACGATGCCGTTGGGGATGACGATGGCGCGCCCGGCGTCGCCGCCGAGCTCATTGGCCTCGGTGATGGCCCGCGGGTAGAGGTAGGTGGAGGCGTAGGCGTAGGGGTAGCACAGGCGCCCCATCTCCAGCCACCAGGCCATCCACATGCGCTCGCGGCCGGTGACGTCGAAGGTGCGGTAGTCGGTGAGCCTGATGTTGAGGTCCAGCCTGCGTTCCAGGAGGGTGTTGACGGTGTCGCGCACGTAGAGGTTGTGCTCGGTCAGCAGCACCTTGGTACCGTGCTCGCGGGCGGCGTTGACGCCGAGCAGCATGGCGTAGCCGGTGGTGTGGGCGTGGTAGACCTGGGCGCGCGGGACCGGCTCGGCCAGGACCGCGTAGGCCAGGGAGAAGAAGTCGCGCAGGCACCAGAAGACGTCGGTCATCGACATCCCCAGGTCCGGCATCATGTCGTGGTAGGCCTCCATGAACTCGCGCGTGCCCAGGATCGCCCAGACCGGGTAGCGGCGTGAGGCGCTCAGGCCCTCGCTGATGATGTCCCACAGCGGCTCGGTCTGGCCGTCCTGGGCCAGGGAGAGCATGGCGCCCAGGATGCGCCGGGACAGCTCGCGGCGCTGGCGGCGGTTCATGCGCAGGTCGCGCGGGCGGGCGCGCAGGAAGTCCTCCTGGTGCTCCTCCATGGACAGGTAGAGGACCCTCACCCAGGCGACATTGTCCGGCATGCCGTAGAGGTCCTTGAGCGGCGAGTGGGAGTCCCAGGTGATGTGGATGATCCCGAAGGTGAGGTCCGGGTTGCCGGTGATGATGTCGTGGACCACCGCGGAGACCCCGCCCTTGAGGTAGGGGTAGGTGGACTCCATGACGATGGCGACGTCGACGTCGGCGTACACGCCGTCCTCGGGGACGCCGTCGGGCAGGGCCCGGGCACCGGCCTCAGGCTCCGGCTCCTCGGAGAGCTGAAGCAGCTCGGCCGCACCGGCGGGGGCCTCCTCGTCGTCAGTCTCCTCCTCGGCGACCTGCTGGGACAGGGGGATCGCGGCGGCGTGAGAGGCGGCCGAGGCCACGGACTCCCAGGCGATGGCCGTGGGGGCGGGGGGCCGCGCAGGGTGTAGGGGCTGCTGGGGCTCCGGTCGGTCCGGCTCCTGCGGGATCGACTCGGCGGGGGCCGAGGGCTTGCCGTGTACCGGGGGTGCGGACTGTACCGGGGCGGCGGCGCCGGTGGCATCGGGGGCCGGCGAGGCGGCGGAGCGGGGTGCGGTCGGCTCCACCGGCGATAACGCGGAGGCGGCCGACGCAGCCGAGCTCACGGCACCGAAGATCGGGGAGTCCAGGACGTCGGGGCTCCCCGAGGAGGATGGCTCCGGGCTCTTGGGACGCGGCTGGACCACGCCGTAGCCGGCGGGGGCCGGGGCCTGGACGACGCCGAAGATCGGCGAGGCAGGAACCTCCGGAGTGGAGGCCGACTCACTGGCCGGCGGCGTGGCGGGCAGGATGGTGGACGATCCGGCGGAGGGGGTGGCGGCTGAGGGGCCGCTCGGGGCGCTGGCCCCACCGGTGGTGACAACGACGCCATAGCCATCGGGGCCGACCTTGACCCTGGGGCCGTTCTCCTGACCCCGGTCACCGATGCCGGGCGCGTCGTCGGGGCTGGGCATCGGGGCGTAGCCACCGGCCGGTGCCGAGTAGCGCAGCGGAAGGCTCTCCAGGCGGGCGCGGAAGGAGGATGACGAGCTCACCAGGACATGGCCTTTCCCCAGAAGAAGGAGTACTCGGGCGCGGCCCACCGCTTGCGGTAGAGCAGCAGCCCCAGCGCACACAGCACCAGGTCGACGCCGGCCAGCGGCAGGTAGGCGTCGGCATCGGCCAGCTTCAGCAGCAGGGCCGCGGCGATCACCACGTGGATGCCGGACAGGAGCAGGGCAGTGGTCGAGTCACCGATGTGGTCGATCTCGTAGCTCAGGAGCGTCAGCACCGTGAACAGGGTCGAGGAGAGGCACACCTCGAGGACCAGCGGAACCTGCTCGGGGGACATGAGCGCCATGGAGCAGACGACGATGATGACACCGGCGGCCCCGACGACGCAGGCACGAATGAGGCTGGCGTCCAGCAGCCGACGCAGCGTGCGCCCCCGGTCGCGCAGGCTGGCCATGCCCTCACGCTTGAGAACCGTCTGAAACAGGGCGATCTCGGTGTTGACCCGCGGCGCGGTGACCGCGAAGTAGTAGCAGTAGGCGACGACGGCGGGCTGGAGGCACAGGTAGACCAGCGCCACGTCGAAGTCGCGACCGGCGCCCAGGAAGAGGAAGAACTTGTCCGACCACAGCACTCCCCCCAGGATCGCACCCCGAAGCATGTCCTGCACGAGGATGCCGGTGGCGACCCCGCGGGGCCGCAGGATCCTGCCCAGGGAGCGCCCCATGGACAGGAGCTGACTGAGGGCTCCCACCAGCGGGGGCAGGTACCACCAGGTGGGCTCGGCGACGAGTGCGACGGCGTAGCAGAGCCAGCCCACCGACCACAGGCGGCGTCGCCCGGCGACGTCGGCGACGATGAGCGACTGGACGAAGACGACGTGCAGGAGGAGCAGAGCGGTATGGACGCCCAGGACGTGCGGGTTCCAGCCGGTCACGGCGGCCACGACGAGGATCTCCAGCGCCGTGGGCACGAGCGCCCACAGGAGCAGTGCCGGCCAGATGGAGCAGTATCGCTCCAGCACCGCCCGCGGACCGCGGCCGATGGAGTCACCCAGGAGCCGGTAGACGGGGGTGCCGATGATCTGGCTGAGCCACGGCACCGCCACTGACACACTCAGGACGATGACCGGCAGACCCTTGCCGCTCACCGTGCTGGCGGCCATCTTCTGGGAGACGACGGGGAAGCTCAGGCCCAGCAGGATCGCCGGGGACATTCCCAGGAGCATCGCCGCGCCCCAGTGCCAGCGGGCACCCCGAGCGATGCCACCGCGCTTGAGCGCCCGGGTGGGCGGCGCCGTGATCAGCCCCAGACCGATGAGGACCGTGACGACCAGAACGCCGATGGTGACCTCCACAGGCCAGCCGATCCAGGGCAGCACCGCCGTCACCACGCCGACGACCCCCAGGGTCGCAGCAGCGTTAGCGGTCCGCAGTCGCGGAAAACGATGCTGGTGGAAATGTCGCGGTTCGTATCTGAGTTGGGTCATGGGAGTAGCGGCACCAAGAATGCGTGAGCACGCACGGGCGATCCGAGCCGGACACTCAGGCGTCGTGGTCGAGGAGCGCCACGGCAGCCTGAATGAGGGCGGACAGGTACGGACAGTGAGGACGAGTAGGGCGAAGACGGTTGAGACAGCCCCGCGCAGTGCGGGGTGACGACACCGACCGGCCATGTCCGAGGGACGACTTTCGACGGATCGTCACTCCACTGTATCCGGCAGAGGACAGACATGAGACACCCAAGCCAAACTCTCAGAACATTCTCTTGTTTCGCTCAGATTTTATTCATTTTTCGTTTCCCGCTTCGCCGCATCGCAAACCTCAGAGCCCGTATATATTCACAAGTCCGAACTACGTTCCGCAAAGTGCTGCACCCAAGATAATGGCCACTACCTGGAAAAATGAAAGCAGAGGCAATGCGGCCCCACCACATCCCCTGTGATTCACACCAACACTCCTTGCAGGCTGAGGCTCCCACCGCGTAGCGACGACGATGGGCCGCAACCCCAGTGGGGTTGCGGCCCATCGTATGGAACTGATAAGGGGACTCGGCGCCGGTGCGACACCCGGGCCCCGTTGGACTCGGCGAGGTCCAGTGAGCCCCAGTGAGGTCAGCGTCCGGGCTCGGCGGCCGGTGAGGCGCCGCCGTCACGACTGATCGGCGTCGAGGGGATGCGCAGTGGGCTGGAGGCCCCTCCACTGCCGCCGGCAGCGGCGTCCTCTGCCTCGCGCAGCGCGGCGACCTCCGCCTCACCCTGTTCCCAGGGCTCGCCACGGAAGATGAACTCACCCAGGATGGACTCGCCCTCGGCGTCGACGACGACCTTCTGCCCCCGCTCGATCTCCCCGAAGAGGATCTTCTCGCTCAGGGCGTCCTCGATGTCGCGCTGGATGGCACGGCGCAGCGGACGGGCGCCGAGCACCGGGTCGAATCCGCGCTCGGCCAGGAGGTCCTTGGCAGCCTCGGTCAGCTCGATGGTCATCTGCTGCTCGGCCAGGCGCTTGTCGAGCCGCACGATCATGAGGTCGACGATCTGGCGCACCTCCTCCTTGGTCAGCTGCGGGAAGACGATGAGGTCGTCGACGCGGTTGAGGAACTCGGGCCGGAACTGCTGCTTGAGCTCACGGTTGACGTGGGCCTTCATCTCCTCGTAGTCCATGGCACCGGACTCGGTGGACTGGAAGCCGGTGGCCACCGACTTGCCGATGTCCTTGGAGCCGAGGTTGGTGGTCATGATGATGACGGTGTTCTTGAAGTCCACCACGCGGCCCTGGGCGTCGGAGAGGTGCCCGTCCTCCAGGATCTGCAGCAGCGAGTTGAAGATATCCGGGTGGGCCTTCTCGACCTCGTCGAACAGGACCACGGAGAAGGGCCGACGCCGCACCTTCTCGGTGAGCTGGCCGCCCTCGTCGTAGCCGACGTAGCCGGGAGGGGCGCCGAAGAGGCGGGAGACCGTGTGCTTCTCGGCGAACTCGGACATGTCGAGCTGGATGAGGGCGTCCTCGTCGTCGAACAGGAACTCCGCCAGGGCCTTGGCCAGCTCGGTCTTCCCGACGCCGGTGGGACCGGCGAAGATGAAGGAGCCACCGGGGCGCTTGGGGTCCTTCAGGCCGGCGCGGGTGCGGCGGATCGACTTCGACAGGGCCTCGATGGCCTTGTTCTGGCCGATGATGCGCTTGTGGAGCTCGGCCTCCATGTTGAGGAGCTTGGCGGACTCGGCCTCGGTCAGCTTGACCACCGGGATGCCGGTGGACATGGCCAGGACCTCGGCGATGAGCGCCTCGTCGACCTCGGCGACCTGGTCGAGGTCGCCGGACTTCCAGGCCTTCTCCTTGGCGGCGCGCTCGTCGGCCAGACGGCGCTCGTCGTCGCGCAGGGAGGCGGCGCGCTCGAAGTCCTGGTCGTCGATGGCGGACTCCTTCTCCCGCTTGACCTGGGCGATCTGCTCGTCGATCTCGCGCAGCTCGGGCGGAGCCGTCATGCGGCGGATGCGCAGGCGGGCGCCGGCCTCGTCGACCAGGTCGATGGCCTTGTCCGGCAGGAAACGGTCGTTGATGTAGCGGTCGGCGAGCTTGGCGGCGGCCTCGATGGCCTCGTCGGTGATGACGATGCGGTGAAAGGCCTCGTAGCGGTCGCGCAGGCCGGTGAGGATCCCAATGGTCTCCTCGATGCTGGGCTGGTCGACGGTCACCGGCTGGAAGCGACGCTCCAGGGCGGCGTCCTTCTCGATCTTGCGGTACTCGTCCAGGGTGGTGGCCCCGATGGTCTGGAGCTCACCGCGGGCCAGCATGGGCTTGAGGATGGAGGCGGCGTCGACGGCCCCCTCGGCGGCGCCGGCACCGACGAGGGTGTGGATCTCGTCGATGAACAGGACGATGTCACCGCGGGTGCGCACCTCCTTGAGGACCTTCTTGAGGCGCTCCTCGAAGTCACCGCGGTAGCGCGATCCGGCCACGAGCGAGCCCATGTCCAGGGAGTAGAGCTGCTTGTCGCGCAGGGTCTCGGGGACGTCGCCGTGGACGATGGCCTGGCTCAGGCCCTCGACGACGGCAGTCTTGCCCACGCCCGGCTCCCCGATGAGGACGGGGTTGTTCTTGGTGCGCCGGGAGAGGACCTGCATGACCCTCTCCATCTCCTTCTTGCGGCCGATGACCGGGTCCAGCTTGCCCTCGCGGGCGGCGGCGGTGAGGTTGCGGCCGAACTGGTCCAGGATGGCGCTGCCCGAGGGGGTGCCCTCCTTGGAGGGGCCGCCGGCGTTGACGGTCTCCTTGCCCTCGTAGCCGGAGAGCATCTGCATGACGGTCTGGCGCACGCTGGACAGGTCCCCGCCGAGGTTGGTCAGGACCTGGGCGGCCACGCCCTCGCCCTCGCGCAGCAGGCCGAGCAGCAGGTGCTCGGTGCCGATGTAGTTGTGGCCGAGTTGGAGGGCCTCGCGCATGGAGAGCTCGAAGACCTTCTTGCCGCGCGGCGTGAAAGGGATGTGGCCGGTGGGGGCGGACTGCCCCTCGCCGATGATCTCGATGACCTGGCTGCGCACGGCGTCCAGGGAGATGTCCATCGACTCCAGCGCCTTGGCGGCCACCCCCTCGCCCTCGTGAATGAGGCCGAGGAGGAGGTGCTCGGTGCCGATGTAGTTGTGGTTCAGAGCCCGCGCCTCGTCCTGCGCGAGCACGACGACGCGGCGGGCACGGTCGGTAAAGCGTTCAAACATCAGTAATTCCTCCTCGGCACGTGCTCCGTGCGGGACCGCTCGTCCGGTGGTGGCGAGGGATGTCGCAGCGCCGCGGAGAGATGGCGCTGAGAGCACGTGCTGACAAGGCTAACCAGCCGGATGCCTTGGCCATGCCCCTGTTCGCGGTAGGCGTGAGTAGGCCTTGAGCCGGGTCGACTCAGCCCTGGTTCGCTTGCACAGGCCCAGTCCCTGCCTCGCGGCCAGCCTCCATCGGTCGCGGTCGTCGGGTAGGTCTCGCGTTCACACCCTTTGCCCCTGAACGCGAGGCCCAAGGTACGACCGCGACGGCAGAGACGGCATGGGTGCACCCAAGAGGCGCAGGACGAACTGCCTCACGAATTCTGCCGCACGATTCGTATCTGCCCATCACAATGGGGGCCATGCCTCCCGTGACTTCTCCCGCCGACGCCGGTCGCGACAACACGGCATCGACTGACCCCATCGACACGTCCACCGGCCAGGCCTCTGACACCGAAGCGCGGGAGACCGGGCGAGGGGCGGCCGGTATCACGCAACGTCTCCTGCACGTCCTGCCGGCGATGAGAACCGGGGCGCTGCTCAGTGTCATCGGAGCCGTCGTGCTCTTCTTCGCCTGGCCGAGCGGCGTTTACACCTTCACCTTGTGGAGCACGCCTCCCGCCGTGATCGCAGCATTCTGGTTCATGACCATTATTCTCCGCCCCCTGCCCTCGCGGTTCCGCGACCCAGCCCACGGCTCCCGCATCACCGTCATACGCACGGCGGTCGCCGTCCTGGCGATGAGTGGGATCGCAGTGTTCGCCGCTTGGATGACATGGGAGTGCCTGTCGACGTGGTCCTCCGTGCTCTCCCACACCGGAATCAACGCCGTGGAACTCGTCGCCATCGCCGTGGGCGCAGTGGGACTGGCACTTCTGAGCATCACCGACATTCTCATTCGCACGATCCGGGCCGCCGTACTGCCTCCGGAACTCTACCGGCGGACATGGTGGACACGCCTCCGGCGGCCTAGAAGGCCGGTTCAACGCCCCGAGGGCCCGCGACGTCGGACGCTCGCACGCGCCACTCTGGTGCTGGCGCCCTCTGTCATCCTCGCCGGGGCCGCCGCCCTTCCCCTGAGCCGACCCAAGAGGGTGATCCAGAAGCCGGCTGCACCATCAGCCGCCGAGAACCTTCCCGCCTACCCCACCTCCCTGGCCGGCAAGCCCGCCTGGGTCAAGGATATCGACAACGTCCTCGACATCGTGGCGGGAGCCGCCGGCCCCGTCATCCACACAGCCGATGGCGTCATGGGCCTCAAGCCCACAGACGGCAGCGTCCTGTGGAGCTACGAGCGCCCGGGCTCAACGTACCTTGAGACTTTCAATCGCCTCCCGAATTTCATAGGCAACAGATTCCATCGGACGCTGACTGTCAGCCCCAACCATCGTTACGTCGCCTTCCGCCTGGCCGGCCCAGAGCAGACAGGAGACGTACGAGACATTGACCAGTCGGCAATCACAATCGTCTTGGACACCGTCACCGGACAGGTGGCCATTGACCATCTCTCCGATGATGGCGTCCTTCAGATCACGGACTCCGCCATCATGGACGGGAGCAAGATCTACACCATTGACAGCGACACCGAGACATGGGATTTTGATGAACATGGCTCGACCCCCTTCAGTCAGGGGATGAAATACTCAGGAACAGCGGGACACTCGACCTTCATCGTCAATGCCGACGCCGACAGCGAAAGCGGTCAAGGCGACCGCAACCCACAGTACGGCCGCCTATCCCTTGTTTCACAGGACAATCCCGAGCAGGTCCACACCTCTCCCCCATCAGCGCTGACGACAGAGTATCCGAATGCCATCTGCATTGATGGCTGGACGGTGGTCTATCGCGACGGAGCCCCGACGAACGCCAACGGTTCCTTCCATCAGGGCTGGGAGATGCAAGCCGTCACCCTGGACTCCCTCGTCTCCGAAGAAGGCTCTCAGCAGCAAAGATATGACCTGGGGAGAAGTGCGGGCATCAACGACACTGCATCAATAACCACAGGAAAGATCGTCACGCTTCCAGGAACACCCTCATCGTCGGCACAAAAAACCCTCACAGAACACTCTTTCGGTTCCTGGGAGGAACCTCGTACAGTCTCAGCGGTCTTCGATCCCTCAACGCAGAAGCTCCTACCCATGGACCAGCCCTCAGGACTCATCCGAGCGGTTGGGGTATCACCTACGAGCACACCCGACAGCCTCGAGGCAAGAGTGCGAGTCGCCCCCATGGGCCACGGAGAGGAGGTCTCCTTCCCCATCTCACCGGGGAGCATTTTCCACCCACCGGGATCAGACGAATACAACCCCGACATGAAGGATATCGCCATCGCGCTCGACGATTCCTCGGAGGTGTCCGCGCTTCACGCCCCAGGCGCCAACATCATCATCCTCAACCCCACGGCGCAACCCAACGACCACCCCCACACCTATCGCCTTTTCGGCCTCACGGAGGGTGCAACAACATGAGAATCACCGAACATCGGCACATAAGGGGCAGTCGTTACTCACAACGTCCCCGATGTCGCTTCACCGCACTGGTAGCGCTCGCCCTCACGCTGTCCTCCCTGACTGCATGCCGCCCCACGGACGGCACCCCGGACGACTCCGGAAAGCCAGCGCTCAGCCCCATGAGCGCCGAGGAGGCGAGGGCAATCAAGATCGACGACAGCCGCCCAGGAGCCGTCTCTCCCCTGCCGACCAGGAGCGGCCCCCTCCATCTCGACATCACCTGCGACATAGACGCCCCTTCAGCGCTGGTGAAGCATGACAACCAGGGCGATATCGTCTGGGCCAAGAAAACCACTCCCAGGATTTCTGGCGTGTGCACGAGCGAGACCATGACTCCCCAAAGCGCAGCAGTTCGCCTCCTCTTCACCTCAACCAGTGGTTATGCAGTTGTCAGCCCGGATACTCACTACGCCTCCTTCATTCTCCTCCCCTCCAACGCGACGAGCGATAACAGGCTTCCGGGCGACAAGAGGACGAGGGACTTCACCATCGCAGACCAGCGAGCCTACGTCGTCGTCATCGAGACAGAGACCGGAAGGACTGTCCGCACCGATGAGGTCAAGGGGCTGATCCTGGGCCAGGTGCTCACCAATGACACCCTGGCCGTGGAGACCTCCCAGGCCTACTACCCCGGCGGCAACGGGCACGGGACCATCACCACGTACTCCCTGGCCAAGCCGACGGCCAAGGCGACCACGATCCCCACCGACAAGTGGCTCGTCGGGGCCACCCAGGACTCCCTGCTGCTGGCGCCGTCCAACATGAGCCAAGGGCGTTACGGCACTCAGCCTCTCACCCGCCTGAGCAAGGGCGGCGACGTCGTCGGAACAATCGCTGGCGTGACCGGCGTCTACCGGGGCGGATGGGTCGAACGCGTCAGGGACGCCGGCACACCGCCCCCGAAGGACAGCGCCTCGGGCCCTCCTCGGGCCGTCCCCACTGAGCTGGTCCACCTTGACTCCGGCGTCACCACCGACGTGGCGGGACTCAAGGTGGAGGAGGTCGCGTTGCCGACTGCTGCAGGGCTCCTCGTCTCCCGGGAGACCACCACCGGTGAGGGCCAGAACCGCGAGACCACCTCCACCCCGCAGTTCTGGCTCAGCGCCGCCGACGACGGCCACCGCCACACCGAGAACCTCGAGCAGTTCTCCACCAAGTAACGCCCATCCGGCCCCCCACCGAAGGACCCTCACGCCATGCCGCCTACCGCCGAGTCCCCATCCGGTGCTGACACCGGCGCCGCCGCGAAGGCCCCTTCTGGTCAGCGCCGTCGCGGATGGTCCAAGCGCCTCACCAGCATTCTGAGCACGCTTCGGATCGGTTTCCTGCTCGCGTCGGCCACGGCCGTCGGGCTGTACTTCCTGTGGGATGTCGGCCTGTCCCACCTGTTCACTCCACTGCGCAAGCAGTGCCAGTATCCGGTTCTCATCGCCGTCGGGCTCTGGGCCGCCTGCGCCGCCATCTGCACCAAGAGCTTCAGTGAGTGGGCGGAGCAGAACGTCGGCACCTCCAAGCCGCCGAAGCTCCCCCTCATCCTCCTGCCGGCAGGCATCGCGGGCTGCGCGGGCTACGCCGTCTGGCGGGTCATCCTGCTGTGGCGCGAGGTCCTGGACACCGGTTTTCATGTCGGCGAGCTGCTGGCCGTGGCCCTCGGTCTGGCCGCCGCCGGATTGTTGGCGACATGCGATGCCGTTCTCCGTGGGATCCGAGCATGTCGCCCTCGTGAATCAGTCCCCGACAATCCAGGCCGTGGCCGGCGCCGTTGGGTTCCGGCGCTCAGGCCGGTGGCGCTCAGCCGGCGCGCGGTTGCCACCACAGGCGCTCTGATCCTTCTGCCATCTGTTGTCCTGACGGGTATTGCGGCGGTCCCGCACTACCGCTGGACCATTCCCGTACACCACACGACCGCGGCACCCATCAGCGACTCGCAGCTGCCGTCGCTCCCCTCTACTCTCGGCTCTCAAGCCGCCTGGAGCAAGGACGTCGACGGGATGCTCG
Source organism: Actinomyces sp. oral taxon 171 str. F0337 (assembly GCF_005696555.1). NCBI lineage: Bacteria > Bacillati > Actinomycetota > Actinomycetes > Actinomycetales > Actinomycetaceae > Actinomyces > Actinomyces sp. oral taxon 171. The sequence goes on from NZ_CP040005.1 coordinate 2,596,182, forward strand.
ACGTCGTCGGGGGCGCCGCGGGCCCCGTGGTCCTGACCACCTCCGGCCTCATGGGGCTCAACCCGAAAGACGGATCCGTTCGCTGGACGTACCAGCGTGATGGCGCCGTGTACTCCGCACTGGTTTCGGATCGTGCCACGCAATCCTTGGGCGACACCTACCTCATCACCAGCCCCGACCACCGCCATATCGCCCTGCGCCTGAGCGGCCCAGGTTTCATCATCAACGGCGGGAAACAGAATCACGGCAGCCCGGACCGCCAGGACGTCCAGACTTACGTCTCCCTGGTACTCGACTCCGTCACCGGCAAAGTGACTCACGAGCACGTCAGCGCAGGAGGGGCGTTCCAGCTCACGGACAGCGCCCTGCTCGATGACACAACCGTCTACTCACTGGACAAGGACACCAAGCTCTGGGACTTCCGGAGCGCCGGGCTTCAGGTACCAAGCCTCGGACCAGGTGCCTATATCGGCACGGCCGGGCATGCGTCCTTTCTCATCGAAAGCGGCAACGACAGCCGTCTATGCCTCATCCCGCAGGCACACCCGGACCAGATCACTGCCGCTCCCAACCTGCTCGAGAACCATCTAGGTCGGGTGGTGGTCATCGACGGATGGGTCGCCTACTTCGACAACAATGCGTGGTCACAGGCCACAACTATGACCGAGACCGGCCATGCGTACGCGGCGAGCCTCGACGGCCTGGCCGGCGTGCCAGGTGCCGACACCCAGACCTACGACCTGGGCGTCACGCTGGGCGTTAATGCCCTGGCGTCCTATGCATCAGGAACACTGGCGATGCTGCCATCGAGCCCACCACCCAACACCGCCGACAGGTTTCCTGACTTCAGAGAGTTCTGGGACGGAGTGCCGTCGGTCGGGCAGGTCTTCGACCCGCACAGCAAGGCAGTGAAACCCGCTCGAGAGTCGGCAGGAATCTCTGGTATCGCCGTCGGCATCGCCTCCCCGGCAACAGAGAGGAAACCCGGAGGTCAGATCACCGCCCGCACCCCCGACGGCCACTCCGTCTCCCTTCCCATCGCCCCTGGGACGACTTTCTACGCGCCAGGTACCGGCGACTCCTCCAACTCTCAGCTCAACGACTTGGCAGTCGCGCACGCCGGCGGCACCTACCTGTCGGCAGTAAACACCCCTGGCGTCACACTCGTCACTCTGAACGCCGCACCTCCAGGAAATGGGGCATCACGATACGTCAGGATCTACGGCATCACGGGAGGGAAATGATGGGCAAGCACCCTCGCAACGCACTTACGTTCACGCCCCCTTTCGGCGCCACACCACACACGTTCTTCATCGCACTGTGCGCCATCGCCGTCACCCTGACAATTTCCTTAAGTGCCTGTGCCCCTCTCAGCTCAAAAGCCACTCACGAGCCTCTCGCGATCACCTCACGCACCCTGAAGAACATCGATGAGCTCAATACGCCATCCACCCCCACCAACGGTGGGACGCATGTTTCAACAGCCCTGAAAAACAACATCCTCACGGTTGCGAGCATCAACTCCGCAGAGCACACACCTCAATGGGCTCTCGACATCAGCCTCACCAACGCCCCTGACAGCAGCATCTCGTGGCCGGACTATTCAGACCACGACCTGACAGGGCGATTGAGTGCCACAACAGTTGGCGCACTCGTTGTGAGCCCCCATGGGAACTACGTCTCCCTCGCGTTACAGGTGACTCGGAAGCAGGAGGACGAGCCACAGCTCACCGATCAGTCGAGCACTGTGGAACTGGCCTCACAGCAACGCGGTTACGTCGTCGTTCTTGATGCCAGGACCGGGAAGACCGTCCTCACCCGGGAGGTCTCCGGTTTCATCCTGGCGCAGGCCCTCACCAACGATCACCTCGTCGTCGAAACCGCTCGCGCCTACTTTCCCGCCGGGGAGGGCAAAGGCACCATCACCGCCTTCCCGCTTAATGGAACCTCCTCCCCCACCACGACTCCCACCGATCAGTGGCTCGTGGGAGCCGGCGATGACTCACTGCTCCTGTCACCGCAGCCGCGTTACCCCGGAATGTGCAGCAGCCCCTGCGGCCCCTTCACCCTGACGCGCATCAGCACGAATGGTCACAAACTGGCTACCATCACGCATGCAGACAGGGTCTACCGCGGGGGCTGGGTCGAGAGGTACAAGGAGCCCGCCCCAGACGGCGGGGACGGCGAAGCATCTGCGCAGGCAGCAAGAGAGGTGGTCGATGTCGACACCGGTGCCGCCACCGACCTCAACGGCGACCATGCCGAGGAGACAGGGCTGCCCACCGGGCCTGGGCTTCTCGTGATGAGGAGACCCGATCCCGACAAGCAGAGCTCGCCGTCGGTGCCGGTCTTCTGGCTCAGCGCCGCCGACGATGGCCACCCCCACACCGAGAACCTCGAGCAGTTCACCACGAAGTAACGCCCGACCGCCCCGCAACGAAGGACCCTCACGCCATGCCGCCTACCGCCGACGTCGAGACACCCATCGGCGACTCCCCCTGCGCTTCCGGCCGCAGCGCCGACCAGGACGATACGGCCCTCGACCGTCGCAGACGCCGGCATCAGCGTATCGTGGCGGGCCTGAGATCACTGCGTTTCGGATGTCTCCTCGGCATGGTGGCCGCGGCCGCCCTCTACGTCATCTGCGGCAGCGGGATCGCCAAGGTGACGCTCAAGCTCCCCCTGCTGTCCTGGAAGGGGCTGGCGCTGAGCGCGTTCCTGTGGGTGTGCGGCGTCGCCCTCTGGCCCGAGCCGCGACTTGGCACCCCCAGCACACGCAGCAGGATTCTGACCGCGGTCCGAACAGCACTCATGCTCCTGCCGGCTGTCCTGGTCCTGGCCTCGGCCGCGTACGCCGCCATCCCGGTTGCCCGGCTCTGGAGGTCCGTCCTCTCCACCTATACGGTCAACCTCGGCGAGGCCCTGGCCTACTCCACGGGGATCGTCGCCTTCGGCCTCCTGCTGTCGACTGACATTCTTCTGCGGGCCTCGCGCGCTCTGTTCGAGCCTTATGCCAGCACATCGCTGTACGAATCCACCCCGATCTCATCACGGCTGCTCGATCTGCGCCATGAGCTGCGCGAGCAACCATGGCGTTCAACCCTGCGGACCCGCAGTCCTCGCGCCCTGCTCGCCCTCGTTCCCGTCGTGGCTCTCGTCGTGTCCTTCACCGTCCCCTACATCGGCCACCCGACGGCATCCCACCGACCGACCATCGCACAAGCCACGGGCCCGTCCATGAGCACCGCCCAGCTGCCGGCGTACCCCACCGGCTTCGCCTCGCAGGAGACGTGGACCAAGAACCTGGCGAGCGGACAGGACGTGATCGCCGGCGCTGCCGGCCCCATCGTTCTCACCTCCGATGGAGCCACCGGGCTCGACCCCCGTGACGGCTCGAACCGCTGGAGCTACCAGCGCAAGGGCTCAACAGCGGGAAAAGTCATCCGCAGTCCCGATGGCCGCTACATGGCGATGAGATTCGATGAGCCGACCATCTACACATCCCTGACCAACACGGCCGGAGAGCTCGACTCCTCGACGCCAAAGGCCACCGTCGTCCTGGACACCATCACCGGAGCCACGGTTTTCGACTGGCGCGGCGACAGTACCCTCCAGATGACCGACTCGGCAGTCCTCTACGGCACCACCGCCTACTCGCTGAAGGACCGGTCGACCATGTGGGACCTTCGAAAGCTCACCGTTGACGGCGCCTCAGGCTCTCAGTCCGCTCAGGCCGCCTACTTCGGCGCGGCTGGTCACTCGGCCTTCGTCCTCAGTCTCCCCTCGGGGGACCACGACGTCGTCGTATCCCAGAAGGATCCCACCACCACGCATGAGCTTCCTGACCTCACCCCCCGGTCATCCCCTCAGACCACCCGCGGGTCGAACGTCGACCACAGCCCCGTCGTCATCAACGGCTGGGCAGTCGTCGACAAACCCGGCGGGAAACAGGTCAAACCGTCATGGTCCGAGAAGGGCCTACAGGATAAGGAGGTCCAAGCCGTCAGCCTCGACGGCCTGGCCGGTGTCCCCGGAGCAGATACTCGGGCCTACGATCTCGGCATGACCTCCGAGGTCAACTCGGTCGCCTCCAGGAAATCGCAGACTCTCGTGACCTTCCCGCCCCTCCCAGAGGAGAAGCCAAAGGATGACGTGGACTTAGAGCTTCACCTGTGGGAGGCCTCCGGCACTGTCGGCTCCGTCTTCAACCCTCGGACCCTGGCGGTGACGACGGCGGCACAGACGCCGGGACTCGCCGCCGCCTCCGTCGGCATCACCCAGGCCGCCGTGGGTGAAGCCGTCGAGGGACGGATCACCATCAAGCCCGCAGACGGGTCATCAGGCGCATCAATCCCCCTGGCGCCAGGGACAACATTCGCTCCGCCGGGAGACACGCTCTACAACCCTCAGCTCAAGGATCTGGCACTCGCCGACGTGAAGCCGGAAGAGAATCTAGTGAGCGCCATCAGTACTCCCGGCGCCACCATCATTATGGTTCGGACAGGCACGCGGTATTCCGGCACCTCTCGCATCTACGCCGTGGGAGGAGAAGCCCGATGATGCGCCACACGACACACGCGACGAAGCCCAACCCTATGCCCGCCCCCATGCCCTCGATGCCCCGTCACCGCACCGGTTCGGCGGCGAGCCGCGCCACCCGCGCCCTGGTGGCAGCGCTCCTGATCTCACTGCCACTGTCCGGCTGCGGCTCCTCGGCCCCGAAGACGGCAGCGACCACACCGTCCACGGGACTCTCCGTCTCATCACTCAGCCCTGATCAGGTGGAGTCCGAGCGGAACCACTTCGACGTCATTGACGTTGGCGACCTGCCTACCCGCTATGGGACCGTCAGGGTGGACAACTCGCAGGTCGCATCCGGTGCCAAGTTGGAACGCGCAGGAGTCGTCACCAGCTACAAACCGGGTAGCACGGGGTACAAACCGGATATCAAGGGCATGCAGTGGGCCAGCCGCATCAAACCTGCGGTATTCGATCACGAGTACGAGTCCAGCAGTGATGACTGGTCAACCACTCAAAAGAACACATTCCATCTTCTCAAGCAGGAGTCCTCCGGCGTGGGCGTCGTCAGTCCCGACGGGCAGCACATCTCACTCGTTCTCCAACCGCACCAGACGGCTCAGGACAACGACTTCTCGGCCCAGCGCACCTACGTCGTCGTCCTCAGCGCCGAGACGGGCAAGCTCGAGGGCTCGGTGGAGGTCTCCGGACTGATCCTGGGGCGGGTCCTCACCAATGACAGCCTGGCCATCCAGACCGCCCAGAACTACTACCCGGGAGCCGAGGGTCGGGGAGTCATCTCCGTCTACCCGCTGAGCAACCTTGCGGGCAAGCCATCGACCATCTCCAGCGACCACTGGCTGATCGGCGCCTCCCGGGACTCGCTCCTCCTGTCCCCGTACTCCCCCACCGCCGGCAACGACTGGAGCACCCGGTTCCGCCCGTTCACGGTGACCCAGATGGGTACGGACGGCAAAGTGCGCAGAACCATCACCGGCGTCAACCAGATCTACCCCGGCGGGTGGCTTCAACGCTTCCGCGATCCGACCGCTGCGGCCGCACTCGCCCCCAGCACTGTCGGAAAGGACGATGACCAGACGCGAGCCGCCTGGAACGCCCTGCCCACCCAGATCGTCGACCTGAACTCGGGAAGCACGCACGACCTCACGGGAGGAAAGGCCGAATCGGTCGGCGTCCCCACCGGCCCCGGGCTGCTCATCAGCCAGAAGGCCACCGACGGCAACGGCAACACCCAGCAGTTCTGGCTCAGCGCCGACGACGACGGCCACCCCCACACCGAGAACCTCGAGCAGTTCACCAGCAAGTAGCGGCCCGGAAGACAACACGATGACCGATCAACACAGTAACCAGTCCCAGGACGCCCAGTCCCCTGGGCCCGCCGAGTCCGCGAAGACCGCGGAGACCGAAGAAGCCGCTCAGCCCGCTGGGTCCTCAGAGCGCCCGGAGTCGGCTGAGTCGTCAGGGCCAGGCACCGAGAATGCCCCAGAGGCCTCCGAAACCCCGGACGGATCGGCGCCCCCTCCTCCGCCACGCGTCCTCACGACGTTGCGGGCTCTGCGGGCCCTGCGCCTCGGCTGGCTCCTGGCGGTCGGGGCGATGACCGTGCTGTTCCTCGCTTACCAGAGTGGGCTGAGGGATCCCGGTCACACGATGAAGGCGGCCGGGGGCTTCGTCGGCGGCCTGGCCGCGCTCATATGGATCGCCGGCTACTTCAAGTGGAGAGAGACCGCGCGTTTTACCTTAAAGAGCTATCCCAGCTCACCGCGAGCGCTCGTCAGGAAGACCGTCCTCTTCCAACCGCTGTGCTTGCTGGTGTTCTCGGGTGGCTTCACCGTCGTCCTTCTGCGCCTGTGGTACGTCCAGCTGCGCAGTACCTCGGTCAGTATCGACCAGCTGCTGACGCTGGCGGTGGGGGCGCTGGGCCTGGGCCTGCTGGCGGCTACCGATCTCCTGGTTCGTGCCACCCGGGCCACCTATTTCCCGCCGCCGAGGAAACGGCGCTTTCCAGAGCAGCTACATCGCCTGCGGAGGATTCGGCTGCCCCGGCCCTCGTGGCGCTCCGTCCTCGGCGCGGTCATTCTCATCGTCATTCCGCCGCTCGCCCTCGGGACAGCGGCCACGGTCCCGCACCTGATCGCGAGCCGGGTCACGCCGTCGACCGCTGCGAGTATCGACACCTCTGCGCTTCCGGCACTGCCCCGGTCCTTCGCCTCGACGGCGGCCTGGTCGCAGGACATTCACAACATGGCGGAGGTGGTGGCCGGTGCTGCCGGGCCGGTCGTCCTGAGCAGCGACGGCGTCGTCGGCCTCAATCCCGCCGACGGCTCGACCCGGTGGACCTATCCGCGCAAGCATGCGCGCTTCATTCGCTGCTACCCGAGCCCGGACCGCCGTCACCTCGCGATGACCCTCGATGCCACCGACGGCGAGGAGCCAGAGGGCATGAGCATCGAGCCTTTGGTGGTCGTCCTCGATACGGTGACCGGGCGCGTCACCTACGAGGGCTTCATGCAGGAAGGCGTCCTCCAGCTCACCGACTCCGTCCTGCTCAACGGTGCCACCGGCTACTCGCTCACCGACGGCTCCCGACTGTGGTCCATCGATGCCGAGGACGTCTCCGTGTCACCTGATACCTGGCCCTACTCGGGCACGGCAGGTCACTCCTCCTTCCTCCTGCGCGGCACGCAACGACGCCCCGATGGGAGGGAGTCCAGGGACGGACTGTACGGAACCTACACACTCATGCCCGACACCGCCCCCTCGGTACGCCGTGAGAGCGCCCCACTCCTCACCGACGGCCGGGGCAGTCCTCTCGCCGTCGGCGGGTGGGTGGCCGCCTTCACTGAGACTCCTCGACCGATCGACTTCAAAACCTCCCCCACGGGTTGGGCGGCGCAGGCCGTCAACCTGGACGCCATGGCCGGCGTCGCCGGCGCCGACACGACCACCTACGACCTGGGCCTGACCTCCGGAGCCAACACCATGGCCTCCCACGCCACGGGCACGCTGACCACTCTGCCTCAACGGACCGTGGGTAACGGAGCCGGCAGCATGCCGACATCTCCCCAGGAGCTCGAGGGCGGCACAACCGTCGCCGCGATCTTCGACCCCCAGACCCGAACCGTCTCCCACTCCGCTCAGGAGGCCGGGGTCCTGTCCTACGCCGGCCTCGCCCGCGCCGAGTCCGGCAGTGGCGGCGTCCTGAGCGTCAGCAGCGGGGAGCGCACCCCAACGACGGTGGACGTCCCCGCAGGCTCCACCTACTACCCACCCGGGACTCGGCACGTGTGGACCATCGAGGCTCCTTCGCCGTCGTCGAATCCGCTGCTCACCACCCTGAGCACGCCGGGAACGACCCTCGTCATCATGGCCACTGGCCCGGACAAGGGGTCCCATTCCTTCCGCATCTTCGGCATCTCAGGAGTCTCGTCATGACCTACACACGCCCTCACCTCCGTCACCGGCGGATCGTCGGCTCGGCCCTGGCTGCGGCTGTCCTGTTCGCGGGGGCCATAAGCGCCTGCAGCCCGACCCCCTCGCGGCTGCAGCAGGTGGAGACCACCGCCCTAAGCGCCTCGCAGGTCAAGGAGCGCATCTCGGAGACTCCCACCAGCACCGACTACTACTCCACACCCGTCGGCGAGGACTTCCTCCACGTCTCCGCCCCAGAGCTGACGGAGAAGGAGAAGGCGCAACGCGACCGGCAGGACCGGTCGGGGGCGAACAGCTCCATCGTCGCCAGGTACCGCGGCGCCGACGGCTCGGTGCTGTGGGCGCGTGAGATCACGCCGGCCGTCGTCGACTGGCTCGACGACGACGGCAGCTCTGCCCAGGACGTTGCCCACGATCTCCTCGCGTGGCGGCCGGCCGGCTACGCCGTTGTCAGCCCCGATGGCCGCTATGTCTCCCTCGTCCTGCGTCCGCCGCAGATGAGGCCCGTGATTCACGACTCGGACGACGACCGCAACCCGCTCGACGTCGCCGCTCAGCGCACCCACGTCCTCGTCCTCGATGCCGCCACCGGGGAGACGGTCCGCACCGTGGAGGTCTCGGGGCTCGTCCTGGGGCAGGTGCTGACCAACGACTCTCTGGCCGTAGAAACCGCCCGGACCTACTACCCGGCCGGGGACGGGAAGGGGACGGTCACCGTCTACTCCCTGACCGACACGTCCGCCGCTCCAGCATCCTTCGCCACCGACCAGTGGCTCACCGGGATCGACGACGGCGCCCTGCTCCTGTCCCCTCAGTCGCTGGCCACCGGACGGCACGACGACATGTCGGTGACGCTCACCCGCGTCGATACCCGGGGGCGAAAGCTCGGCATCATTGAGGGCGTCACCGCACCCGACCTGAAGCATTGGGAGCGACCGAAGCAACGCTAGTAACCCGGCCCTCCGGAGTACTCCTTCCCTTGTCCGTTCAACCGGGCGAATACCGCGCAAACACCTGACATCGTCACGGATGGGTCACCACAATAGGATTCATGCCCACCACGCCCGACGCCGACGACAACGGCACCTATCAGCCCGGCACCGATCCGGGCACCCATCCAGGCACTGCCGACTCCGGCGATGAGGCCTCGACAGCGCCGGACACGGGGGAGGCCGAGAGAGGTCCCGGCGGCAATATCGCTGAGGCCGGCGAGGGCGAGACCGCAGGTGGGAGTGAGGGCGACTCCTTCCCGCCGCACGGCACCCTCACCCTGCGCGCCCTGCGCTGGGGCGGACTCCTCGGCGTCGTCGTGTTCGCAGTGACCGCGCTGGCACTGCTCCGGGGCTTGGTGGACGCCCGCAACCTCATCCCGGGCAAGGTCTCAGCACTGACGACTTGCATGATCGTCGGAGGGGCGCTGGCCTGGCCGTTCCTCAACTTAAGGGACAAGAAGCGCCCCGTCCTGGTGACGATCATGACCACGATCATGACGGCCCTGGGCGTGATGACCTCAGCATCCCTAACACTGGCGTGGTGGGACATCTACCAGGAGACCGGATTCTCCGTCCTGTTCCTTCTGGCCCTGGCTGGAGCAGCACTCTCAGCCGCGATCTTCCTGAGCACCGGTCCACTGCTGCACCACCTGCGCAGTACCGCGGTAGGTCTCGGCGATGACGATGACCCGAGCCACTGGGGCCGCCTCCGGCGCAAGACCGGAGAGAAGACCGATGAGGGACTCCCCCGCTACGAGAGCATTCGGGTGACCCGCCGTACCCGCGCCTGCCTCGCTGCCCTGGTCATTGCCCCGGCGCTGACGCTCGGTTCCGCCATTGCCGGAACATGGGCACTGGTCAACCCGGTCCACCATGTCATCGCCAAGGCCCCCGCCGACGCCTCACTGGCTCCACCCGCCTCGCTGGCGCCGACGGCCTCCTGGAGCAAGGAGATCTCCTCCACCAAGCTGACCACCGCTGCGGGCGCCGGCGGCCCCATCCTCCTGACCGACGACGGCATCATGGCGCTCAACCCCACGGACGGCAGCGTCCTGTGGAACTACGAGCGTAAGCACGCGAACTTCGATCACAACTTTCTTGCCTTCACCAACGCCACCGCACCACTGGTCACCAGCCCGAACGGGAAGTACGTCGCACTGAGAGTCCTGTCACCCAAGTTCGTACAATCCACCGGCGACACCTTGGTTTTCGATGCTCTGACCGGCAGGATCGTCTTCAAGAATCTGAGCACCGGCGGCCCACTTCAGCTGACAGACTCCGCGGTCCTCGACGGCAACAGCGCCTTCTCCCTGACCGATGGGAAGAAGCTCTGGACTCTATCCGATGGTGACCGTGTCGATTACTCCGGAACTGCTGGGCACTCGTCGTTCATTCTGGGCCAGTACAGCGAGGATCGACGTCATGAAAATTCCCCCCAGTCCTACAAGTCAACGATCATCCTCCGCGTCACTCCACAGGAGGACCTCTCGGCTGCCGTAGAGGTCGATGATGTGCTTGCCAATCCTCCCGATCACCCCGATGACCCCACCAACCTAGTCAATTTCATTCGAGGGTGGGCTGCACGCTACACCGGCGAGTTCGATTCGTCGGGTAACCCTATGGCTGAGGCGATCAGCCTGGACGCACTGGCCAAGGTCGACGGCGCCGACACAAGGACCTTCCCCCTGGGGGCCACCTCAGGGATCAACACCGCCGCATCCTTGAGCTCCGGAAGCATCGTCACCTACTCCCCTATCAGATTGGACAACGGTCCGCGAGATTTCCCGTCAGAGCCACGCACGGAGAAGGTGTTCGACCCATCCACCTTCACTGTCACCTCTATCGCCCAGTACCCGGGCTTCACCGGCTCGCCGGTCGAGCTCGTCGACATACCAGCAGACGATGGCTCACTGTCGGCTGCCATCACTGTTCGTCCCGGAGACGGCTCCACCGGAACCACGATCCCCATCACTCCCGGCTCCACCGACCTTCCTCCGACCCTCCTGGCGAGCAGCACTCCAGGCGGCACCGCCGAACGAGCACAAGCGATGAGAACTCCCGGAGCCGTCATCGCCATCTTCAATGCCACCGACGACGTCGAAAGTGACTGCACCCACGGGAAGTACGACCAGAGCAAACGATGCCCGAACACATATCGGATATACGGAATCACGGGGGAGCACAAATGAGAATCTCACTCACTCCAGGGCATCGTGACCACACTCCGTATCGCCGCATGCTGGCGGTGGCCGCATCCGTCTCCTTGGCCCTCTCGATAGCCTCATGCAACATCAGCGCATACGGTCAAGAGCCGGCGCTCACATCTCTCTCCTCCCAGTCCGTGGAGGACCTCAAGCAGGGTGTTTCGGCGCAGGAACTGCATGATGCTTCGCTGAGGAAACTGACGACCAAAACAGGGAAACTCTTTATCAGCACCAACTACAGCACTGGCACAGCCACCAAGAAACCGGATGCGGACGTCACCAGGATCGTCAGCCGGGATCCCTCAACCGATCAGTTCCAGTGGGCGGTGTCCATTACGCCATCAGCCGCCGACCGCCAGATGCCGAACAGTATCTCGGATTCGGAATACGAACACGACCGCACAGCGAGCCAGTCACATGATGGCGACATGATCGTCAGCCCCGACGGCCGTTACCTGTCTCTGGTCCTGACACCCGATGAGTCGCAAAGAGGAGTGCCGGCGACCGACCGACACACGCACGTCGTCGTCCTCGACACGCAGACCGGCAAGGCTGTCCGAACCGCCGAGGTCCCCGGGATCATCCTGGGGCAGGCCCTCACCAACAGCGCCCTCGCCGTCGAGACCGCCCAGAACTACTTCCCGGCCGGTTCAGGCAAGGGGACCATCCGAGTGTTCTCGATCACGAGCTCCGACGCTCAGCCATCCTCGTTCTCCACCGATCAGTGGCTCATCGGCGCCTCGGGGAAGGACCTCATTCTGGCTCCGGACCTGCCGCCCTATGAGTGCACGTCGTATTGCGCCCCGTACACCGTGACACGGCGCGATACCGATGGCAACACTATCGACACCCTTCCCGGAGTCACGGCTGTTCATCCAGGAGGATGGGTGAGTCAGTACCGGGACCCGAAAGCGGCCGCCAGTCTTGTCCACACAATGCATGCGTCTCCGGCCAAAGACGGCTCGACTCTGGAATCAATCCGAAATCTCCAGGAACAGCTCGTCCACATCGACACCGGTCAGACCACGGACATCACCAACATGTTCGTGGATGAACGCAGCGTGCCGAACGGCCTCGGACTGGTCGTCTACCAGGACGTCACCACCGGGAACGGCTCAATGGAGCGCAAGCCCGCCTTCTGGCTCAGCGCCGCCGACGACGGTCACCGCCACACCGAGAACCTCGAGCAGTTCGAGAACAGCTGAGGCGCGGGCCAGGGCACGCCGACCGGAAGCACTGGGAACGACCGAAGCAACGCTAGACCGCCTCCTGGGGCGCTTTCCCTTGTCCGTTCAACCGCGCGATGGCCCCGCAAACACCTGACATAGTCACGGATGGGTCACCACAATAGGCTCATGCCTCCCACGCCCGACGCCGACACCGACGACAACGGCACCGATCAGCCCCGCATCGATCCCGGCACCCAGCCGGGCACAGCCGCCTCCGGCGACGATGCCTCGACGGAGCCGGACACGGCTGAGGCCGAGGGCAAGAGCGTGAGCGAGCCCTTCCCGCCGCACGGCACCCTGACACTGCGCGCCCTGCGCTGGGCCGGACTCCTCGGCGCCATCGTGCTCGCAGCAACCGCACTGATGCTGCGCCGAGAACTCAAGGATCCCAGCAGCCTCATCCCGAGCAAAGTCTCAGTGCTGACAAGTTGCATGATCGTCGGAGGGGTGCTGGTCTGGCCGTGCCTCACCTTACGGGGGAAGAAGGGCCCCATCCTGACGACGGTCATGATCACGGTCATGGCGGCCTTGGGCGCGACGATGTCAGCATCTCTGACCCTGGCATGGTGGGACACCTACCAGGAGACCGGGTTCTCCGTCCTGTTCCTCCTGGCCCTGGCAGGAGCAGCGCTCTCAACCACGCTCTTCCTCAACGTCGTCCCACTGCTGCACTACCTGCGCATGCGCTCCACGGCGGTCGGTAACAGCGATCCCGATGACCCGAGCCGCTGGGCTCCTCTCCAGCGCAAGACCGGAGAGAAAACCAACAAGGGATTCCCCCGCCACGAGCGTATTCGGGTACCTCGCCGTACCCGCGCCTACCTCGCGGCTCTGGTCATTGCCCCGGCACTGACGCTTGGTTCCGCCGTCGCGGGAACATGGGCACTGGTCAATCCGGTCCACCATGTCATCGCCAAGGCCCCCGCCGATTCCTCACTGGCGCCGCCCACGTCACTGGCGCCGAAGGCCTCCTGGAGCAAGGAGATCTCCTCCACCGAGCTGACCACCGCTGCGGGCGCCGGCGGCCCCATCCTCCTCACCGACGATGGCATCATGGCGCTCAACCCCACGGACGGCAGCGTCCTGTGGAGCTACAACCGCAAGCACATGACCTACGCCCCCGCCGGCTGGAACTCAGACCGAGGCGAGCTGGTCACCAGCCCTGACGGCAAGTACGTAGCCGCCCGAGTCCAGCTACCCACATTCATCGCGTCTCCTCAAGGGGAAAACGCTGCTATCACCCTGGTTTTCGATGCTCTGACCGGCAGGATCGTCGTAGAGCATCAGGGTTCCGGCGGCTATCTTCAGCTCACCGACTCCGCAGTCCTCGACGACGACACCGCCATTTCACTGACCGACGGTTCCCAGATGTGGACTCTCCCGGAGAGCGCCGACGCTCCCTATTCCGGTCCGGCCGGGCACTCCTCATTCCTCCTGAGGATGTCTGAGGACCGCTCCACCAAGGACGCCTCATCCAACTCAATGAAGTCAGCGGTAAACATCACGGTCTGCCCACAGAACAACCCTAGCGCCAAGGTTGAGGTTCAGCATGTTCTGTCCGACCCCCCTTTTGAATCAGACCGGACCGATTACCTACTCAGTGTCTTCATCAACGGGTGGGCAGCCCGCTACACCGGTGAGGTTGATTCCTCGGGTAACCCTGTGGCTGAAACGATCAGCCTGGACGCACTGGCCAAGGTCAACGGCGCCGACAGCACCACCTTCCCCTTAGGAGCGACCTCGGGGATCAACGCAGAGGCATCACGCGTCTCAGGCAGCATCGTCACCTATCCCGTCATCAGTCGGGACGCGGACCTCCTCTACCCCGCAGAGAACTCACGAGCCGCGACAGTCTTCGACCCAGTCACCCGTACGGTCACTCCCGTATCCCAGGATCGGAGCCTCGCCAGCGCACGCACCGGCATCGTTGAGACACCAGCCGAAGACGGCTCATCCTCCGCAGCACTCGTCATTCGTCCCGGTGACGGCTCACCCGGCACCGCCATCCCCATCACACCCGGTTCCACATATCAGCCATCCCAGAAACTGACCGACACCAAGAATGCTCCAGCCCAGCCACTCACCCCTCAGGGCGTCAACCCCGAGAGTCGCACAAAGGCTGTCAGGACTCCTGGTGCCGTCGTTGCCATTCTCAACGCAACCGATACGTTGTACACCAGCTGTGGTGTCGATTCAGATCACCAAGACCAGACCTGCCGCAGCACATATCGGATCTTCGGCATCACCGGAGGACAGAAATGAGAGCCGCACATCCCCTGACTCCCCGCACATCCTCCACGCTCCGGCGACTGACAGCACTCGCCGCAACCGCGACGCTCGCGCTCACCATCAGTTCATGCAGCATTGGGGAGAGTAACGACGATCCAGTCATCTCCTCCCTCACCGCACAGGAAGCAGATGCGTCCAAGACGCAGGATTCAAGCAGCCATATTGACAACGGACCATCGTCAACCGTCAGCGGCACCGTCACCATGAGCACATCATACGTAGCCGGAGGGATAGGCTCCACTGCCAAAGAACTGACGACCATCGTAGTGAGCCGGGAACGTTCCACTGGTAAGTTCCAGTGGGCCGTGTCCATCAAGCCCGCAGTCGCCGACCAAGAGAGAACCGAGTACGCAAACAACGCCCAAAGTGCGATGAATAACGCCATGGACCGTTCCTCGTCGGGGAGCGCCGTCATCAGTCCTGACGGTCGGTACCTGTCGCTGATTCTCCTTCCCGCCGAGCAGCAGACGGGAGCAACAGCAGCCGATCTGCGCACGCATATCGTCGTCCTGGAGGCAAAGACCGGTAAGACGGTCAGGGACGCCACAGTCTCCGGGGTCGTCCTGGGGCAGGCGCTCACCAACAGCGCCCTCGCCGTCGAAACCGCCCAGAACTACTTCCCGGCCGGCTCCGGGAAGGGAATCCTGACCACCTTCTCCCTGACAGACGCGAGCGCTCAGCCCTCCTCCTTCCCCACCGACAAGTGGCTGGTGGGTGCCACCCGGGAGAACCTCGTGCTCGCACCCGACCTTCTCCCGGACGACTGCATTGGCGGCTGCTCAATGATGACCGTCTCCCTCGTCAACGCCGCCGGCACCACGGCCGGGAGCATCTCCGGAGTTGCTGCCGTCTACCCCGGCGGCTGGATCCGCAGGTTCACAAACCCCAAAGCAGCCAGCGATTATCAGCAACGTTCAAAGGCGGTATCAGAGGACGAACAGAAGTCACTCAGTCCCTCCCGGGAGGCAGTTGAGCAGCAACTCGTCAATCCCAGCATCAAGAAGACAATCGACATCACCGGAAAGACAGCCGTCGAACAAGGCGTGGCGACCGGCCCCGGACTGCTCGTCGATCAGAAGGTCCCCAACGGGAATGGCTCAACAGACCTCAAGCCCGCCTTCTGGCTCAGCTCGACCGATGACGGCCACCCCCACACCGAGAACCTCGAGCAGTTCTCCGTCCACTGACATCACCACGATCCACGCACCATCATGGAATCCACATCTTCTCAGCCCACCTCGCCCTCACCCTCCGACGCCGAGGAGACCGCCAGCACCGGCACCGAGGTATCTCCGGCACCCCTGGATCACGACGATGCCGCGCTCAGCGATCACCCACGCCTGCTGGCATGCATGCGCGCCCTGCTCGCCGGCAGCGTCATCGCCCTGATCGCGGCAGTCGTTCTGTTCTTCGCCTGGAACAGTGGCATCAAAGGCGTCGGGCAGATAGCGATCACCCAGTCATGGAAACGATGCGCACTGCTGCTGGTGCTGTGGCTCGTGGGCGCCTCCGTATGGCCCACGCCTTACTACCGTGCTTCCGGAGCGAACAGGATTCGGACGGGTGTCATGACGGCCCTCAAGCTCCTGCCCGTGGCCGGGGTTGCAACATGCACCGTCTACGCCTGCCTTCCGGTCCTGCAGTTGTGGAGGGAGACGTCCTCCACCTTCGGTGTCCGTCTTGGCGAACTCCTGGCTTTCGCGATGGGCATCGCCGCGTTCGGGCTGATCGTGATGTCGCACATCGGACTCTGGGCGGCCCGTTCAGTCACCCTCCCCGCCGAGGAGACGCACAGCGGCGAGTTGTACCCCGACGAGCTGGATCTCTGGTTCAGCCGCCCTCGGGGCACTGGGTTAAGGCAGAGGTGGCTCCGCGCTCTTCACGGCCACCCCTTCCGCCGTCTCAGCACGGCTGCCATCGCAGCCCTGCCCGCAATTGGCCTTGTGACCGGCTTCGGCGCCCCCTACTTCACGTTGAGAAGCACGCACGCCAATACCCCCACGATCACGCAGACCACGGCACCCGCGATCGATTCCGCCCAGCTCCCCACCTACCCCACATCCTTCGGAGCACGGAAGGCGTGGGTGAAGGATGTCGACGGCTTCCTCGACATCGCCGGCGGCGCCGCGGGCCCCATCCTCCTCACCAAGGACACGGTCACCGGAATCAACCCCGCTGACGGCTCGGCGCGATGGCAGTACCGCCGTGCCGGCGCCGAGTTCCGCATCTGGCCACTCAAGAACGATCCTGTCGCGTCGGGCAAGCAGGGTCTTATCACCAGCCCGAACGGGCGATACGTGGCAGTGGTCGCCATAGACCCCATCACCTACACATCCATGAGCTCGGAATGGCCAGAACTCGAAGGCGAGTCCCCGGTCACGACCTTAGTGTTCGACGCCGTCACCGGGAAGATCGTTGTGGAGCACCCCCGCAAGGCCGGAGACTACGACGACACATTTCAGGTCAGCGATTCAGCTCTTCTTGACGGCACCGTCGCCTACTCCCTGAGTGACGGCTCACGGATGTGGGATCTCAAAGACTTCAAGCTGGATTATACCTTTTTACCCCCAGTAGCCAACGAGTATGCTGGCACAGCGGGCCACTCCAGTTTCATTCTCGGGTATGACGGCGGCCGTGACTCTCTGGGAGTCATCTCTCAGACCAACCCCTCACATCCCAGGAGAGTCAAAGGAACTCTTCACGAGCAGGAACGGGGAGATGTTGTCACCGCCCGAGGGTGGATCGGCGTCTACGACGACCGCGCCCCGCAGGGCCATCTAGACGAGGAGGCGAAAGCTCGCCGCGCGCACGCGGTCAACCTGGACGCCCTCAGTGAGGCACCTGAGGCAGACGCCCGCACTTTCGACCTGGGAACAACACTGGGGATCAACGTCTCAGCATCGCTCTCCACCAGCACAATCTCCGTCTTCCCGGCGACGACGCCGGACGGACAACCCACCGAGCTCAGTAACCTTGAAGACTCTTCGACGTGGGAGGGTTCGAGCAGAGTCGGAACGGTCTTCAGTCCTGCGACCATGACGGTCGCACCACTCGATCAGTCTCCGCACTATGTTACGGCAGTGGGGATCACGGCAATGAGCCTTAAAAGCGGCACACCCGCAACACAGAAATCCCAAGACGGCCGCTATATCACAACCACAGGAGACGGCCGCATCACCATCAAAACAGGAGACGGGAATATTACCGCAGTCTCCGACGTCAAACCAGGTTCCATCTACTATTCTCCACGATCGAGCGAATATAATTTCGCGCTGGATGACATCTCATCTCACTGGGAATCTCGCAAAGAGATATCCGTATTGAGCACTCCAGGAGTCACTATCGCCATTCTCAACAATTCACCAGAATATCTTCGATCTTCACAGACCTTTCGGCTCTACGGCATCCCAGGATGAGCACACATGACCACACAAGCATCTCATTCCATGAGCGCCCAGGAGAGACGAGGTCCCGGAGTACGCCTCCTGACGCTGCTACTGCTGCTTTCACTCATGGTGACCGCCTGCCGCTCCAACTCACGTGCGTCTTCCTCGAGCACGGCGCCACCCATGTCATCAACGTCTCTCACAGCAGAACAGATGAAGGAATGCCAAGACGAAGCGCTCGATTGGATAAGCGACCCGGAATCTGAAGATCCTTCCTACCTTCCCGCGCAGGGAGCGGATATATGTGTCATCCAGTCATTCAATGCCGCGGACCAGGAATCGACACTCATCGCACGGTACGAGGCCTCTGACAAGGAGCCCCGGTGGGCGATGTCCCTGACGCCGAGAATTGCGGCCTACGGACGTGACGAGAACGACACGGATGCTCAGCCGGCGCAGGAGCTGGCCGGAGACGTCCTCAGATCCCGTACCGCAGGCTATGCAACCGTGAGCCCGAACGGGAAGTACCTCTCCCTGGTACTGCGTCCACCGGAGGTCGCCAGCGACAGCCCCCGCCACGCTCGGCAGACACCTGCCATGCCCGCCGAGCAGCGGACGACCGTTGTCGTTTTTGACGCGAGCTCCGGAAAGCCGGTGCGCACGGCGGAGGTCTCCGGGCTGGTCCTGGGGCAGGCCCTCACCAGCGAGTCACTCGCCGTCGAGACCGCTGACGCCTACTATCCCGCCGGCGCGGGCAAGGGACGCATCAGCGTCTTCTCACTGACGGACACAACGTCGTCTCCGACGTCTTTTAACACCAGCCTGTGGCTCGCAGGCTCCGGGAAGAACTCTCTTCTGCTGTCCTCACAGCCTGCCCACTCCCACGACACCGCCACGACCTCCACGGTGACGCAGGTCGATCTTCACGGCAAGCACCTGGCCTCCTTCACCAATTCCAGCGAGATCCTTCTCGGCGGGTGGGTCAGGCGGTGCACCTATCTTCCCGATGAGGGGCGACTTCACTGGGAGGTCGTCGACACCAACTCGGGCACGGTCTACAACGAGGACACCGATAACGCCGTGGCGCGACGAGTCCCCACTGGTCCGGGGCTCCTCATCAGCCAGGTTGTCATCAACGACAAGGGATACCGGGAGTCAGGCACACCACGCTTCTGGCTCAGCGCCGCCGACGACGGTCACCGCCACACCGAGAACCTCGAGCAGTTCAAGAAGAACTGAGGCGCGGGCCAGGACGCCCCAACCGGGCGGCACTGGGAGCAACCGAAGCAGCACCAGTAGCCCAGCCCTCTGGATCGCTACTTCCCTTGTCCGTTCAACCGGGTGAATACGGCGCAAACACCAGACATCGTCACGGATGGGTCACCACAATAGGCTCATGCCTCCCACGCCCGACGCCGACACCAACGACAACGGCTCCGATCAGCCCGGCACCCGGCCGGACACAGCCGACTCCGGCAACGATGCCTTGAAGAAGCCGGACACGGGGGAAGCCGAGGCCAGCACCGACCGCGAAGCCACTGAGGCCGGCGAGGCCGCTGCCACCGACAGCGAGGGCGAGCCCTTCCCACCGCGCGGTGTCCTCACCCTGCGCGCCCTGCGCTGGGGCGGAGTGTTAGCGATGTTTGCCTCGTCGAGTATCGCAAAATTACTGAGTTCGACCTACAAGATCGACATCGACGTCCTTCACATAAAATCAGTGCGACCTTTCTCCGACTTGGAAGTACAGGCTACCGTCGCAATTTTCGCACTACAGCTCCTCTTATGGTCCTTCGCCGCCGTCGCCAATCAGTTGAGACGGACGGCAACAATTATCACAGTCGGCCTCATTGCACTACTTGGTGCCACGACGGCAGGCATCAATATTCACCACTGGATGACAGTATACGAGCGATCAGGAATCTCCATCCCCATTTTCCTGTGCCACGCAGCAGAGACCCTCGGCTTCACAACACTCATCTGCACGAGCGTCATCCTGCATCGCGTACGAACCCTACTTTCCACGCACCCTAGGCAGCTCAGCAATCCGGCCCGCTGGCGCAAGCTGTATCTCCCGGCACGTCCTCAGCCAGGCGAGAGCAGCGTCAAGGTAACCAAGCAAGCATCATTAAAACTCCAACCGCTCACGAAGATAAAACTTGCTGCCATATCACTCACACCAATCTTCGCACTCTCATTGCTGACATCAACGGCACACTATTTCGTGACACCTTTGATACACAGCACCTCTGCCGCACCTCACAAGACAGCACCCATCGCAACAACAATCAACACCAAAACGAGTTGGGTCAAAGATATGGTGGGAGTCGAACACGTCATCGCCGGTTCGGCAGGACCTATTGTGATAAACAGCGAGGGGATCACAGCATTAGAGCCAGCCCACGGCAGCACCCTATGGACATACGGAGCAACCCTTAACACGCTATATGCCTTTACAAGCCCCAACAGAGACTACCTCGCTCTCAGGGCAAGAATCCCAGATGATCTAGGCATCAATTCTGATGAATATTTGTCTGCATCCGACCCACCAGAGACGACACTGGTATTTGACACTCGAACAGGCGCTCCCGTCATAAGGCACATGAGCCACGGCGGCACCTTACAGCTCACAGATTCCGCCCTTCTCGACGGGGATACCGCATACTCTTTGAAGGACGGAATGAAGTTGTGGAGCGACAGCGACTCCATTGATACCACGTTCATGGGGGCAGCCGGCCACAGTACCTTCATTGTCTCAACCTTCGAACAAGACAATGAGGACACAGATGAAGAAAAATGGACAGGAACCTCAAGCATCGCTGTGGCTCCCGACACCAACCCGTCCACACGCACCCGCATCGACAACCTCCTCATTGATCCGATGGTCGTCGATAACTTACGGTCGCGAAGCCACAGCGATGACATGGGAGCAAATCCGGTCATCATTTCTGGATGGGTCGCCCAGTTCACCAATCAGAGCGACGAGAACGGGAACCCCACTGCACACGCTATCAACATCGATCAGGCCTCTAAGGGCGATTCCAGCAACATGGACAGAATTCCTCTTGGCGCAGCGTCAGGTATTAACGAAGTCGCCTCCACCGCATCTCAAACTTTGTCGACATACCCTTACTACGGTTCCGACAAGTCCATATATGACGTCATGGCGGCTTGGCACACTCCACGCGTCGCCACAGTATTCACGCCCACGAACAGGACGCCCACACCTGCCGAACACTACCCAGGCCTAGCCTCTGCGTATGCAGGAACCGCGTCCCGTTCAGTCGACGGATCTGTTACAGCAACAATCACTTTACGCCCTTCAGACGGCTCGCCGGAACTTGCTATTCCAGTCAGAGGCAACACTATTGACACCAGTCCACTCAGTCTCTCAGAAGAAGAGCATCAATTCATCGCAGTCAAAGGCGACGAACAGAGACCTTACGTGAAGTTCACGAGCACTCCAGGAATCACCGTTATCGCCCTGAACACTAGCGGCCCTAATAGCAGCTCCTCAGTCTATCGACTTTACGGAGTCACAGAGAGGAACGCATGACATCCCCACACACTGCCGAATCTCGCTCACCCATGGAACAGGAACTACGTAGAGACGTCAGGGCATTCACCGCTCTAGCGCTTGCGATCGCAATTATGCTGACAACCAGCACCTGCCATTACCATCGCTCTTTGGATTCCGACATTGGACTTACTGTCACATCACTGAACCTCTCGAAAGCTGAGGAGATGGATTCTTCCGAAAATCCTCCCGACCTCTCCGTGCGAAATAACTCCATCGCCGCAAACGGACACTACATTAGTGGAGTAAGCCAACATACAGACGAGGCCACCGGAGCTGAACCTCCTTCGATCTCTGTATTTGGAAGGAGATCCTCAGATAAGGCCCTGGTATGGGCCACACGAATTACGGCAAACGACTTCACATCGTCTCTCACTGAAGAGAGTAACGCAAGCTCTTCAAGCGACCGTTCGTCGACCATTGAGACCACCAATCTTCTCAACCCCTGGACTTTGAGCCCCAACGGGAAGTATGTAGCATTCGAACTCAATAGTTCATCCAAGTCAGTCACATACTTCGCGGTGGTCGACACCTCCACCGGAGAAGTTGTCCAGACAACCCATGTCACTCGAAGAATCATTGGTGTGGCACTCACTGAAACACATCTTGCTGTCGAAACATCTGACCAGCCGTTCCCCGGAGGGGACGGACACGCCACATTAACAATTCTTTCTTTATCGCAACAGGACTCACCTCCAACCACTCTACCCACGACGCAGTGGATTATTGGCTCCAGCCACAGGTCGTTCCTCATGACCGACAGCCTGTGGAATGGTTCCTGCATGGAAAACAGCTGTCCCCCCAGAACAGTGAGTCGCATAGACGGCCAAGGCCGCATGATCGACATCGTCACTGGAGTCACCTACACCTACTCCGGCGGCTGGATAATGCGATATTCTGACCCGACCTCTGCATCATCGTTATTTAATCAGTCCCACGGCCGTATCGATCAGCAAGAACGTGATACTGCACGCACTCAATTGGCAGGAATTCGGCGGGAACTCGTGGATCCCGATTCAGGTCAACACACCGACATCACAGATCTCCTGATGAAAGAAGTCGGCCTCCCCACAGGGCCAGGTCTCCTTGCGCTCAAGCGGGTTCCCTCAGAGGACGGCAACGCCAAGTACGCCCCTGTTTTTTGGCTCAGCTCGACCGATGACGGCCACCCGCACACCGAGAACCTCGAGCAGTTCAAGAGCAACTGAAGCACGAGCCTGCGGCCCCATCTCCTGTCACCGCTCCCCCGAGGCTCGCAAGCATTCTGCGGTGGCTGCGAGCGGCCTCGGCTCTCTCGCCTCGCTCGTCGGGCCGCGCTTATCCGAAGTGCTGCTCGACTGCGGCGACGTCCCCGTAGGAGGTCTGCGCCCCCACTGAGGTCGTCGCGAAGGCGGAGACGGCCGAGGCCGCACCTGCCGCCTCCTTGAGCCCGGCGCCTGCGGCGAGCGCCGCCAGTAGCGTGCCCAGGAAGGAGTCGCCGGCACCGGTGGTGTCCACGACATCAGCCGGGAAGGGATCGATCGGGGTGATCTCCTCCCCCTCGATCACCATCGACCCGCGGCCCCCCAGGGTCACCACCGCGGAGGGGATCCCCATGGCGGCCAGTCTCCTTGCGCAATCGCCCCAGTCCGTGGCGTCGTCGGCCCTCTCGCGCTCCGGCTCGGCCGCCGTGTCGCTCGTGCCCGGCTTCAGCATGTCGGCGAGCTCATGCTCGTTGACGACCAGGACGTCAATGGCCTCCAGGAGCCCGGCGGACAGGATGGGGTGGAACGGGGAGTTGTTGAAGACCACGCGGGTGCCGGCGTCGTGGGCAATACGGGCCGCGGCCTCGACCGCGTCGGGGCTGACCTCCATGCACAGCCCCAGCACGCGGGCGCCGCGGATGACGTCCTGGTGCCGCTGCGCCGTCGAGACGTCCACCCTCCCGTTCGCACCGGGAGACACCACGATGGTGTTGTCCCCCGCGGAGTCCACGGTGATGATGGCGGTGCCGGTGGCCACGTCCTCGCGCTGAACCGCCGCGGTGTCCACGCCGGCGCGCTGGAGGGACTCGATGAGCAGATCGCCGTGACCGTCGGCTCCGACGGCTCCGATCATCCTGACACGAGCGCCGAGAAGGCCGGCCTGAACCGCCTGGTTCGCCGACTTGCCTCCCGGCAGGATCACCAGGTCCTCCCCGCTGATCGTCTCACCGGGCCTGGGGAAGCGCTCCGTTCGGACCGTCAGGTCAGCATTGAGCGATCCGAAGACGGCGACCTCGCCGGATACGTCGCCCAGGACAGTACGCACACCAGCTCCCATGTCCGGTTCCTCTCTGTGCTGCAGCACGGACACACGCCCCATCACACCACACCTCACCGCGAGGCAGTACTCCCACCGGTCCTGACCGCGGGCCGGCGCAGGCTCGTGCGGCGGGCCGCCGTCCGGCAGGCCTCCACCAGGACGTCAATGGCCAGCGGTCGGGGCTGCTCGGCGCGAGTGACCGCCTCGACGCGCCGCTGCTCGCGGGCCAGCGGCCGCACCTGGACCCCCTCGTGCCGGTAGGCGCTCAGCGCCATCCCGGGTAGCAGGGCAGCCCCCACCCCGGCGGCGACGAGCGCCTGCACGGCCACGTAGTCGTCGGAGGCGTAGGCGGTCTCGGGTGTGAAGCCGTTGGCCCGCCCCACGGCGATGAGCTCCTCGTGGCAGCGCGCGCAGCCGGTCACCCACCGGCACTGGGCGCCGTCGGCGATGCGAGTGATGCCGCCGGGGTGGGTGACGAGGTAGAGGACGTCGTCGAGCAGGTGCTCGGCCTGGAGGCCCTCGCCGGCGTCGTCGTCGATGTAGGAGAAGGACAGGGCCGCGTCCACCCGCCCACGCCGCAGCGCGTCGAGGGCCTCGGGCGGCTCGGCGTCGACGAGCTCGACCTCCAGGCCCGGGTACCGCTGGCCGACGACGTCGAGCACCCCCGGCACCAGGGAGGCCACCGCGGAGGGGAAGGCCGCCAGGCGCACGCGCCCCGCCTCCGCGCGGGCCATGGAGACGACCTCGCGCTCGGTGCGGTCCAGCAGGTCGAGGACCTCCTGGCCCCGGGCCGCCAGCGCCCGACCCTCCTCGGTGAGCCGCACGCCGCGCCCGGCCCGCGTCAGCAGGACCGCGCCGGTCGCGCGCGACAGGGCGGCGAGCTGGTGGGAGACGGTGGACTGGCTGAAGCCCAGGGACTCAGCGGCGGCCGAGACGGTGCCGAGGCGGGAGAGCTCCACGAGGGCCCGCAGCTGCTGCACATCGATCACACCACTAATTATGTCCTGCGTCGATGGGTATTGGTCAAAAGATTCATTGGACCGATACTCCGGCCGTCCGCATCATGAAGCCATGACCGCCACCGACACCCTGCCCCAGGCTCCCGCCACCATCCAGTCCGGCCTCGACTTCGACGCCGTCCTGCGCACCTACGAGGCCGTCTCGCGCGTCCTGCCCGAGACCCCCGCCTGGTCCTACCCGCTGCTCAACGCCGAGGCCGGGGTGGAGGTCACGGTCAAGCACGAGAACGTCCAGCCCACCGGCGCCTTCAAGGTCCGCGGCGGGGTGGCGCTCATGGCGGCGCTCAGCCCCGAGGAGCGGCGCCGCGGCGTCGTGACCGCCTCCACCGGCAACCACGCGCAGTCCCTGGCCTGGGCCGGCGCCCGCAGCGAGGTCCCTGTCACCGTCGTCGTCCCGGTGGGCGCGCCGGCCCGCAAGGTGGCCGCGGTGCGCGCGCTGGGCGCCCGGGTCGTCGTCGAGGGCGAGACGATGTGCGACTCACTGGCCCACGCCGAGGCCCTCTCGCTGACCGAGGGGATGCGCATGGTCTCCCCCGGGGACGAGCCGGCCATCGTCCTCGGGCACGCCGCCGTCTACCTCGAGCTCTTCCGTCGCCACCCGGGCCTGGAGTCCGTCTACGCGCCGGTCGGCTCGGGCTCCGGGGCCGCCGGCGCCTGCCTCGTGCGTGACGCCCTGGCCCCCGGGTGCCGGGTTATCGGTGTCCAGTCCAGCGCCGCCCCGGCCGCGCACCGCGCCTGGACGTCCGGGGAGCCGGCCACCGTCCACAGCCGCACGCGCGTGGCGGGCCTGGCCGTCGGGGCGAGCTTCGCCCTCACCCAGTCGATGCTGGGCCGCGGCCTCAACGACTTCATCCTGGTCGACGACGACGCGATCCAGGGATCCGTCGGCCTCATGGCCACCCACGCCCACACCCTGGCCGAGGGCGCCGGGGCCGCGGGCCTGGCCGGACTCATGGCCGACCCCACCCGCCAGGGCCGCTGCGCGATCATCTGCACCGGCGGCAACGCCGAGGACCACGAGCTCGCCGGCATCTCCGCCGCGGCCGGCTCCGCCGTCGGTACCGACGAGACCCTCAGCCGCTGAAGCCGGCCGACCCATACCTGCCGGCCGGTTGGGGACCACTCCCCGTTGAGCCGGTCCTGCCAGCCGAGTGACACTCGAGTGGGGGCCGGGAAGCGCGGTCGGGGCGCACACCCGGCCCTCCCCCGTGCTCCGGCGGCGCCGATCCGCCTCCGCTTTCGAGGACGAGCCGAAGAGCTCATCGACCGCTCTGCCACCAGTCCAGGAGACCCGGGAAGCGCTCCTACGAGAACCGCGGCGTCACAAGCCCTCCCCACCCCCACCACACACCGGACAATTCTCCCCCGACAACGCCACACTCCACAGATTTCACGAGTGGACACCGCACGAGGTGCCGAGCTACCTGCACGGGCTCTTATCTTGATCCTCAACGAAACATTGACCTTAGGGTAGGCTTACATTACAGTCTGCTGAGTCGGTTTGTTCCCGTTTTGAGGCCTGGTCTGACATAATGACGTCCGTCATCAATGCTCTTGCGCGCGCACTCGACGCGTTCCCGAATCGTGTTGCCCTTCGTTTTCTCGACTATTCAGACGGAACCGTCACGGTTCGCAGCCACACCTACCGTCAGCTGTGGGACGAGATTGCAGTCGCTGCCGCCCACCTTCCAGGCACACCCGGCGACAGGGTGCTCCCCCTCATCCCCGGCGATGATCGCCTCCTCATCCTCATCCTCGGCGCCATGTACCGGGGGATGATTCCCATCCCTGTCCCCTTCCCCATCACTCGAGGTCCTGAGACCGAGCGCCTGCACCACATCATTACGGACTCCTCCCCCACCGTCGTCATCGCCGACGACACCACCGCCACAAGCCTGGACCTGGCGTCCCTCACCCCCTCCTCGCAGATCCTCTCCCCAGACAAGCTCACCGAGCCGACCGACGTCGACGAGCCCGTGCCCACAGGCCCCGACACCCCCGCCTTCCTGCAGTACACCTCCGGCTCCACCGGTCATCCCAAGGGAGTCCTCAACGACCATCGGGCCCTCGCCTACCAGGCCGAGTTCGTCGCCAACGGCCTCGAGCCCGGGGAGCTGCTATCCATGGTCTCCTGGCTCCCCCTCCACCACGACATGGGCCTTATCTACGGCGCCCTCGTGCCTCTTATCAACAGCGGCACAACCACCCTCATGCTTCCCGCTTCCTTCATCGCCGACCCGTTGCGCTGGGTCACCGGCATGGAGACGTACCATGCGAACTACACTGCTTCACCCGACTTCGGCTACGGACTCGTCGGCAAGACGCTCATGCGGTCCCCCGACTTCCGAGCCGACTTGTCCTCCCTAAAGTTCGCCATTGACGGCTCCGAACCAATCAGCCCTCTCACTATCGGTGGCTTTCGCAAGCTCTCGACTGAGCGTCTCAACCTCGATCCGCGGGCTCTCACCCCCTGTTACGGGTTGGCCGAGGCGTCGCTCGCTGTGTGTGCCGCCCCAGGGCTGGGCCCCCGACGGGGTTCGCAGCCCATCACAGCCTTCAGCACCGCCCAGCTCGGTCGCGGACGGGCCACCCCCGCAACCGCCGACGAAGAAGCGACCCACCTTGTCAGCGTCGGCACGTACACCCTGCGCACAGGCGTCACCATCGTCGACCCCGAGACCCACCGGGCACTGCCCGACGGCGTCATCGGCGAGATCTGGCTATCCGGCCCCGGAATCCCGCCCGGCTACTGGCGGCACGAGGACGCCACTGAAGAGACCTTCCGCGCTCATCTCGTCGGCGACCCGAACACTGAGCATCTGCGCACCGGAGACCTCGGCGTCCTACACGAGGGGCACCTTTACATCACCGGACGAGCGAAGGACCTCATCATCCACCGCGGCGTCAACATCTACCCGCAGGATGTCGAGCAGACTCTCCGCTCCCTGCCCGAGGTGCCTACACGACGCGTCTGCATAGCGCAGCGTCCTGTCAACGGCGTGGAACGCACCGTCGTCATCGTCGAGGCCACCACCGGCGCCTCGCCCAACGACCCCGCCGTCGCAGCCATCGTCCCTGCCTGCCGTCAGGCAATCCTCGACGTCCATGGCCTGCCCGTTGACGATGTCGTCGTCGTCGCACCTCATGCCATCCTGTGGACCACCTCCGGCAAGGTTCGTCGCTCAGCGACTGTGGATGCCTATCTGCGTGGCGAGCTGCCCATACTGTTCGAGAGTCGGGGCCAGGCCCCCACCTCCGGCATTGAGACACTCGATGATCTCATTGCCGTGCTCACCCGGATGCTTGGTACCCCCATCACCGAGGAGGATCTCGATACCAACATTCTCGCTCTCGGACTGACCTCCGTTCAGGCTGCGGAGCTCGCCGCCGGACTGACCGCGGGAGGTCACCACGTCACGTATCGCGAGCTCTTCGCCACACCGAATCTGCGGGCATGGAGCAGGTTGCTCTCCCAGAAGCGTTGTGCCCCCGAGGCCGTTGCGGGGCCTGTCGACCCGACGCTACCGTTCCCAACAACCCCCATCCAGCAGGCCTATCTTTTCGGCCGCAGCCCCGATGCACCACTCGGCGGTGTCGGCTGCCACTCCTACATGGAGTTCCGCACCCACGACCTAGACCCCGCGCGCCTGTCCACGGCGTGGAACGCTCTGTTACGCCGCCATCCCATGCTGCGGGCGGTGTTTGACGATGACAACACCCAGCGCGTCCTCGAATCAGTCGCCGCCCGCACCGTTACCATCAACGACCTGACCAACGCTGGGGATCGTATCGAGGATGAACTCAAGGCTGTGCGCGCAGCGATATCCCACCGCGTACTCGACGTCGCGGCGGGACAGAACCTGGAGCTGGAACTGACTCTCCTGCCCAACGGCGAACAGCGGCTCCACGTGGACATTGACCTCCTCGTCGCTGATGCCACCAGCATCACGATCCTTCTCGAGGATCTGGCTATCGCTTATGACCAGGGCCCCGACGCACTCGAGGAGCACCCCTACCCCTTCTCCCGCTACCTGGCGGTGACGGCTCCTGCAGCAAGCCGGCGCCGGGAGGCGGCCCGCCGTTACTGGGAGAAGAGAATGGACTCCCTGCCCGGGGCTCCCGCTTTGCCCGTCGATATCACCACAGTCACCGGATCCCCTCGTTTCACTCGCCGCAGTACCCGTCTCAGCCAGGCCCGTTGGACAAGGCTGCGCAACCGCGCCCGGGCCGTTGGTCTGACTCCCTCGGCGGTCCTGCTCACCTGCTACGCGGCAGTCATGTCCCGATATAGCGGTGACGCTTCGCCGTTCAGCATCAACCTGACGACCTTCGAGCGGCAGATGGTGCATCCGGATGTGGCCACCATGGTCGCCGATTTTACCGAGAATGTTCTCGTTGCCTGCACACCCACGAGCGGGCAGGGCTTTCTTGATGCAGCGCGGACCATGCAGAAACAAGTCATCGAGAGCCTCGAACACGCCGACCACAGCGGTGTCCAGGTCCTGCGGGAGCTGGCGCATACGAACCGAGCGGACGCCGGCGCTGTAGTCTTCACCTCGAGTCTCGGCTCCGACGCCCTCGGCACGCGAACCACCCGCCTGCTGGGGTACCCCGTCGAGGTCCTCTCCCAGACGCCGCAAGTGTGGATCGACCATCAGGTCATGGAGCAGGACGGGGAACTGCTGCTGTCGTGGGACGCCGTTGAGGATCTCTTCCCCTCCGGTTTTCTTGACGCCGCCTTCGATTCCTACTCTCACCTCGTCAACTCGCTAGTCGACGATGACTGGGACGACCCGATCCACCTCCCACTACCGGACGACCAGGCCGGCATCCGGCAAGCGGTCAATGAGACGGCCTCGCCGATCACCCCACGACTTCTTCACGAGGCATTCTTCGAGCACGCCGATCGTGAGCCCCGACGCACCGCGCTACTCACAGGTGACGGCACCCGACTCACCTATGGTGAGGTCGCCGATGGCGCCCTGCGCACCGCGGCGTGGCTGCGTGGGCGCGGTGTCGTGGACGGCGATGTCATCGGGGTCACGCTGCCCCGTGGCCCCGAGCAGATCATTGCCGTCCTTGGCGTCCTTGCCGCAGGAGCCATCTACGTCCCTATGTCCACAACGCACCCGCAGGCCCGGCGCACCGCCGCCTTCCAGCAAGCCGGTGTGGACCTTGTCGTGGACTCCCTTGAGGAGGCATGGGGCACCGAGCCCCTCAACACACCGGTGCCCATCACTCCGGAGCAGGCCGCCTACATCATCTTCACATCCGGCTCCTCCGGCGAGCCGAAGGGCGTCGAGATCAGCCACCGCTCTGCGTGGAACACGCTCGACGACGTTTGCACCCGCTTCGGCATAACACAGGAGGACCGGGGGCTGGCGGTCTCCGCACTCGATTTCGATCTGTCCGTCTTCGATATCTTCGGCCTACTCGGTCGAGGAGGCTCCCTCGTCCTGCTGCGAGACGAGGACCAACGCGATGCGGAAGAGTGGTCTCGGCTTGTCACCTCAATGGGAGTCACCGTATGGAACTCTGCCCCCATTCTGCTCGATATGCTCCTCACGACGCTGGAGGCAAGGCCCAGTGACAGCCTCGGACTGCGCCTCGTCCTCGAGTCCGGCGATTGGGTGGGTCTCGACCTGCCCGGACGTCTCCGGTCCTTGTGCCCCGATGCCCGCTTCGTCGCTCTAGGCGGAGCCACCGAGGCGGCTGTATGGTCCAACTACGAAGAGGTCGACGTCGTCGACCCGTCGTGGCGATCCATCCCCTATGGCCGTCCTCTCTCCAATCAACAGCTGCGCGTCGTCACGCCGAACATGCTCGACTGCCCCGTCTGGGTGGCCGGGGATCTGCTGATCGGCGGCGATGGAGTGGCCCACGGTTACCGCAACAATCCGGCGCTGACGGCAGCAGCCTTCAGCCGCGATGAGGACGGCATCTCCTGGTACCGAACCGGTGACCGGGCACGATACCTACCCGATGGGCGTGTCGAGTTCCTCGGTCGCACCGACCTCCAGGTCAAGGTTCGCGGACACCGCATCGAGCTCGGTGGGATCGAGTCCGTCCTCGCCAATCACCCGGACGTCAACAACGCGGTCGTTGTCGTGCACCGGGGTGCTGGCCACGAACTCGCCGCTGCCGTAACGGTCAACGGTGCGGTGGACGAGCCCACGCTGCTGAACTGGTTACGAGAACGGCTCCCCGCCTACGAGGTACCCGCCGTCGTGCTCGTCCTGCCCACTCTGCCGCTCACCCGCAACGGGAAAGTCGACCGCGCAGCCCTCACAACGTTGACAAGGGGATTGAGTGCAACGTCTACGGAGAACGACGCCCCGCCCGAGGGACCGTATGAGGAGTACGTGGCCGCCCTGTGGGAGGAGTTCCTCTCCGTACCGGTGACAAGTCGCGCTGCGAGCTTCTTCGAACTCGGCGGCGACTCTCTGACCGCCACCCGGATAGCGACCAGGATACGTTCCGAGGAGGGCGCGGATCTGCCCCTGCGAGACCTCTTCCTCGACCCGACTCTGGCAGGCACCGCGCGTGCCCTGGAGAGGTCGGGCCTCGCCCTGCCCTCATCCACCACGCCCGACGACGAGTACGAGGAGGGTGAGCTGTGAGTCCCACGTCCCCCAATGATCAGTCCCTTACCGTCCTGCTTGATGACCTGCGCCGTGCCGGTATCGAGCTTCACGCTGAGGACGGTCGTCTACGCTTCCGTGCACCTCGCGGCGCCCTCACCCCAGAACTCCGTGAACGCCTGACCGTGCACCGCGACGAGATCCTTGAGCGCCTCCAACGGAAGGACCGCCCACTCCTCAAGGCACACCCCGAGGACGCCGAGGCCCCCTTCCCTCTCACCGACATTCAGACATCTCATCTGGTGGGGCGTGGCAGCGCAATCGATTACGGAGGTCTCGGCTGCCACGGCTACACGGAGATCGAGTTCCCCGATCTGGATCCCGTCCGCCTTGAGGACGCTTGGAATCGACTCGTCGAACGGCACGGGATGCTTCGTGCCGGCTTTGACGTCGCCGGGTGGCAACAGGTACCTGCGACGCGTGAGCGAGTGAGCATCGGGGTCACCGATGTCCGCGGGCAGGGCATCGAAGCTGCCCAAACGGTGCTGGACACCACCCGTGAGCGGATGGCCCACCAGGTCTACGACATCGAGTCATGGCCACTGTTCGAGCTGCATGTGACGCGGCACGACTGCGGAGCTCGGCTGCATTTCTCCATCGACCTGCTCATCGCTGATGCGCGCAGCATCACGACGCTCATTGACGAACTCGTGAGCCTGTACTTGGCGCCGCATGAGGACCTCGAACCCCTGGATGCCACTTTCCGCGACTACGTCCTCGCGCTGCGTGCCATCCAGGAGCCGGGCCATCCGTGGGCCGAGCGGGTCGCTCAGGACCGGGACTACTGGCAGGAGCGGTTGAACGACCTGCCGGGTGCCCCGGAGGTCCCCCTCGCTCCACCGCGCCAGAGCCCACCGACTTTCCACCGTCACGTCCTGCGTCTGGACGCCAACCGTTGGAAGGCGCTCAAGACTTTCGCGGCCTCCGCTGGAGCATCACCGACAGGTCTCCTACTCGCCGTCTACGGCTCCACCCTGGCTCGTTGGGCTCGCAGACCGCGCTTCACGCTCAACGTCACCTCGCTCGTGCCGCTTCCCCTGCACGATGACCTCGAGCGCATCATCGGCGACTTCACCTCCACCATTCCTGTGCTCGTCGATGCGAGCGGAGCCGACCGCATTGAGGAGGTTATCGGCCGGGTACACCATCAGCTGTGGGAGGACCTCGACCACCACCACGTCAGTGGCGTTGAGGTCGTCCGTGAGATCGCCCGCCGTCGCGGCTGGAAGGCTGCGCTCCTCCCCTTCGTTTTCACATCCATGCTCGGTGTCGGCAGCCGCGATTCCCTGTCTCGTCTTGGCGGCAGGACCGTCCAAGGCCTGACCCAGACCCCGCAGGTACTCATCGACTGTCAAGTCCTCGAACTCGACGGGGAGCTCGAGGTGAGTTGGGACGTCCGTGACGAAGCCCTGCGCGGTGATTGGGACAAGGATGCCTTCACCTGTATGCGGGACCTCCTCCTGGCCCTGGCGGATGGCCGCCCCATCCCCATGGAACCGGACCCGACCATCTGCCGGATCACTCCTGTCCCCGGCCGACCAATCCGATTGGAGCGGTCGGTTGTTGATCGTGCGCTGACCGCCCCCGGCTCCGTAGCCGTCATCAGCGGTGAGAGGTCCTGGACCTACAAGAACCTCCTCGACCGCTCGGCCGCGTACGCCGCCTCGATCCGCGCCGCCGGCGCGGCCCCCGGAAATCATGTGGCCGTATGTCTTCCCCATGGCTTCGAGCTCGTGTCCGCCCTCGTCGGAGCCCTGCGCGCAGGCACCGCCTACGTGCCCATCGACGTTTCACATCCGGTAGGACGACGCGTCCGCATCGCCGAGCTCGCCGAAGCGAGCCTCGTCATCACGGACCGGGACCACACCGCCGAGGACTGGAGGTGCACGGTCCTCAACGCCGAGTCCGTCACCGACTCCCTCATCGCTGACACAGCGGGTATCGACGAGGAGACGGACACGTCTGCGCCCGCCTACCTCATCTACACGTCGGGCTCCACTGGTGCTCCGAAGGGCGTCGTCATCACGCACGCCGCCGCCGGCAACACGATCATGGACGTCTCCACCAGGTTCGGAGTCGATGAGCACGACCGGGCAATGGCTTTGGCCTCCCCCAGCTTCGACCTATCCGTCTACGACGTTTTCGGTGTCCTCGCCGCAGGTGGAGCACTCATCATCCCCACCGAGCAGCAACGCACCGACCCCGTGGCCTGGGCGGGTCTCGTCCGGCACCACAAGATCACCATATGGAACTCCGTGCCCGCCCAGATGCAGATGGTCCTCGATTCCCTCGTGGGTGGGGACAATGATCTCGCGAGTCTGCGCACGGTCCTGCTGTCGGGCGACTGGATCCCCGTGGCGTTGCCCGGCCAGCTGCGCACCGCCGCTCCGAGCGCCCGTATCATCAGCCTCGGCGGCGCCACGGAGGCCTCTATCTGGTCAGTGTTCCACGAGATCGACGAGGTTGCACCGACATGGGTCTCCATACCCTACGGTCGAGCCCTGACGAACCAGGCGATCCACGTTCTTGACGAGGATCTTCGTGAACGCCGCCCCGGTGTGGACGGCGAGCTCTATCTCGCCGGCGCAGGCTTGGCTCAGGGATACCATGCCTCTCCTGAGATCACCGCACGTCAATTCCTCATCCATCCTCGCACCAACGAGCGCCTGTACCGCACCGGCGACTGGGGCCGTAGGGACACCGAGGGCATTGTCGAGTTCCTCGGCCGTGAGGACGGCCAGGTCAAGGTCCACGGACACCGTATCGAACTGGCTGAGGTCGAGTCCGCCCTCGCATCCCACCCGTCGGTGTCGTCAGCTGTGGCACTCGTCGACCGTAGCGGGGACTCCCAGCGTCTCGTCGGCTTCGTCGCCCCCGCCCCCGCCACCGACGCACCTGTAGCAGCCGGGCTCGCGTCCAGCCCGATCCTGGACGACGTCGACAACGCTGAACTCGCCCAGGTCGCCATTCTCGGCGGCCGACGGGCGCTCCATTCGATGGCACGCGTCCTGTGGGACGGTGGCCTCGACTCGGGTCCGCGCACACACGAGGAACTGCTAGCCCTCGCCACACCGTCGCATCATGGTCTGCTCACCCGTTGGATCCGCGCTCTCGTCCATGAGGGTCTCCTTGTCGAGAGCGAGGGTACTTACTGCATGCACGCCGAGCCGACCTATCAGGAGGCAGAAGCGCTCGATGTCCGTATCCGCGAGATGGAGGATCACACCGGGTACGGGCACGAAGTCGACGCCTATATCCGCAACTGCATGGCTGCTCTGCCCAGCCTGCTGCGCGGCGACGCCCGGGCCACCGAGCTCCTCTTCCCGGAGGGAAAGGCCGATGTCGCCCTGGGGGCGTACCGGGACAACCTTGTCAGCCGCTACTTCAACGACATCATCGCCCGCACAATCTCCTCACTCGCAGAAGACCGCCCCACCGGTTCCCCGCTGCGGATCCTCGAGGTGGGAGCCGGCGTCGGCGGGACCTCGACAGCCGTTCTTGAGTCACTTGAGGGAACTGATACGCAATACCTGTTCACCGACGTCTCAACGTTCTTCCTCACCCGAGCGCGGGAGATCTACGGCCCGCGCCCCGGCCTGACGTATGGGATCCTCGACATCAACCACGATCCCCTTGAACAGGGCATCGCACCGAACTCCTGCGACGTCGTCCTGGCTGCGAACGTCCTGCACAACGCGCTCGACATCGACACGGCACTCGAACGGATCCACGGGATGCTCGCCCCACGGGGACGCCTCGTCCTCCTCGACGAGGCCCGGGACAACTACACGCTCATGGTCTCCATGGACTTCCAGTCCGGGCTTCGGCAGGAGTTCGTCGATTTCCGTCAGGACACAGGTGAGGTCTTCATCCCCGCCTCCACGTGGCGCGAGCTGCTAGAGCGGCACGGCTTCATCCTCGAGGGATTCACCCCCGGCGACGACGACTTGGCATCAGTCGGGCAGGTCCTCGCGCTCGCCCGCGTCAAAGACGGCCTCGCTCCCGTCTCTTCAGAAGAACTCACCAAGTACCTCGAGGACAAGCTGCCCCCATACATGGTTCCCGCCGAGCTCCGAGTCCTCGATACTCTGCCGACAACCTTGAATGGCAAGACGGATCGCAAGGCGCTCGGCGAGCAGCTCCGAGTCGTCACCCATGCCGTCAACGCGAGCGGCGACGAGGAGGCCACTGGCACCGAGCAGGCCGTGGCTGCCATCTGGCAGGAGATCCTCGGGACTGGACCGCTCAGTCCGTCTCAGAACTTCTTCAACGTCGGCGGGGACTCCCTGCTCGTCGCCCGCATGGTCAATGAACTACGTCACCGTGGTCTCGTTCCGGACTCCGTGACATGGGACGACGTCATGCGCAGGGTGATGACCGACCCAACGGTCCGTGGCGTAGCCGCGCTCGTCGATGCCCTCGCCATCGACGGCACGGACAAGGCGAACGGGGCGACCTCATCTGGCGCGATCGTCCTGCGACCGGGCGCGGGACGCACGGCACGCGTCATCGTGCATGACGGCTCGGGCACGCTCACCCCCTATCGCAACCTCATCAATGAGCTCCGAACGGCCGAGTCGCCACTGCCGCTCATCGGTCTCGAGGCCTCTGACCCGCAGTTCCTCACCACCCTCGAGCCGGAGGAAGTCCTCGATCATCTCTGCGATGAGCACATCCGGACCCTACGCACCCTCGATCTGGAAGAAGTCCGTCTCACCGGCTACTGCATGGGTGGGATGGTCGCGGCAGAACTCGCCCGGCGCCTGCCGGAGGCTGGAATCCGTGTCAACGGCCTCACAGTCATCTCCTCCTACCGGCTGCCCTGCGATGTTACCTCCCGCTTCGTCGTCGAATACGTCTACGCTCGTTCCGTCGGCATCGACCCGACCGTGCTCGGCTTCGCAAAGCCCGAAGTCATGGGGGAGCTCCTGCAAGCCGCCCTCCAACGGACCCCCGGCACGATATCGGACGAGTCGATCGCTGCGGCCGCGGACGAGTCGGGACTCACGGACCTGAGCACGCTGCTGCGCATGGAACCCGATGCCCGCCTCAAGAATCTCGTCACCGCCGTCGGGCCCAGCTTCGATGCCAGCTACATCCGCAACACCTTCGAGATGTTCCGTCAGGCGATGAGGGTCATGGGGCGAGTGGAGCCCACCGTCTGCGAGACGGATCTGACCTTTCTCTCCGAGCACGGTGAACAGGCCCTCCTGCCAGGGCTCGACGACGACATGGAGTCCTTCTGGGATTCCCGGAGCAACGCCCGCTTCCGCACCGTGGACATTCCTGGTAACCACTTCTCCTGCATGGAACCTCCTATCGTGTCTCGGATCGCCGCGGAGCTTCTCGAGGATGACCTACGGTGAGCACCATCGGCATCATTGGAGCCAACGGCACTATCGGTAGCGGGGTGGCCCGCGCTCTCGCTCGCACGGGGAACGACCTGTGTCTGGGTACACGGGTGCCCGAACGCGTTCATAGCCTTGTCAATGAGGTGGCTCGTCCCGATGGTCCCAGTATCGAGGTCCGTACCGTCGATCTTGATGATGACAACTCCGTTGTCTCTTTTCTCGACGGCCTCGACGCCGTCGTATCCTGCGCTGCCCCGTCCTCCCGTTGGTCCGGTCCGATGGCCCGCAGGGCCCTCACCGTTGGGGTTCCCCTCGTCGACCCCGCAGGAGGTGACCTGCTCCACGAGTGCAGCGACCTCGGAAGGTTCTACGGGAACGGTGGCGACCTGCGCTCGGCCGTCGTCGTCGACGCCGGTATGCAGCCCGGTCTCACCGGCCTCATAGTGCGCGCTCTCCTCGCCCGTGCCTCTTCAACGCCCCGCAGCGTCGGCCTGTGGCACGGAGGCCTGGGCGTCATCCCGAAGGGTTCCGCCCAGGACCTCCTCCTCGGTACGAGCACGGGAGGTGGCACCCCGCACGCCCGTCGTCACGCACACCGCGTAGTCCCGTTCTCAGGTGGAGGGCGCCACCTGCCGCCCAATGTGCCCCCGACGGCGACTGCCACACCGATCCTGACCGAGGAGATCAACCGGATCTGCTCCGCCCAGAGGATCCCCGACGCAGTCGAGTATCAGATCATCAACGGCGAGCACGTCGCCGAGGTGGCACGCTACTACGCGGCCTCACCCATACTGCTTGGGGACGAGGAACGCATGCAGGAGGCCGTCCACCGGCTCCAGAATGCCGCTCGGGTGGATTGCATCAGCCATCATCCCTCCTACACGCTGCATGCCTGGGCAGGCGATGACGAACTCATCGTCACCACCGACGCGCCCTTCACTCTCACGGCCGAGGTCTCCGCTCTGACCACCATCGCCCTCCTCGAGGGACGAGTCGACTCCGCTGTCCTCCCGTTTGACGAGGCCGTTGACCCCACCTGGGTTTTCTCCCGACTGAGAACACTGCCTAGTGTCACCATCACCGGCAACTCCTGGTACGAGACCGGGGAGAGCCCTCCGGACGGGACGAGCTGCGACATGGAGGAGGGGGAGATCCTATGACCTGCTTGGCGCTGTCCTCGGCACTCCACAACCCGCTGCTGTACGCCGTTGGCCGGGTCCAGACCCCGACTGCAGTGGTCCTCGGGCTTCCACACGCCGGCGGGACCTGTCGCTTGTTCCTCGGCTGGGAGAGGCTCGTGCCTCACGATACCCAGCTTCTCGCACTGCGCTACCCGGGCAGGGAGGCTCGTCTCACCCATGCCCCCTTCCGCCGGATGAGCGACCTCGTTGAACAGATCCTCTCCGCAACCCTTTTCCTGGAGGACATGGATCTGTACCTCTTCGGCCATTCCATGGGTGCACTCGTCGGATACGCGGTGTGCCAGGAGATGAAGGCCCGGGGACGCCGTGCGCCCTCAGGTCTCGTCGTATCCTCAAGTCGGCCTCCCCGGGGCACGCCCGAGAGCGCCCCGATCCGCACCCGGAGCGACGCCAGCCTGTGCGAGGAGCTCCTCGCCCTGGGCGGCACACCTCCAGAGGTCCTCAAGGACCCCGCAACAAGAGAACTCGTCCTGTCCTCGCTGCGGGCCGACTACGAGCTGCTCGAGACCTGGACGCCCTTGGAAGGGCCCATCGACTCCCCCATCCACGAGATCCACGGCGACGCGGATACCCTCACTGAAGACGACGTCGACGGCTGGAGACGCTCCACCACGAGCGATTTTCATTCACGGACCGTTCCCGGCGGGCACTTCTACCTATCAGATTCCCCAGCTCTCGCCACCCATTGTCTGACGGACCTCATCCGGTCCCGTCGCACCACCAACCACCAGTAGCACGAATGAAGAAGGGCACCACGCATGGACATCCGCATCGATTCGGTCAACAAGTCCTTCGGGCAGGGCGACGGTAAGATCGACGTCCTCAAGGACGTCTCCTGCACAATTGACGAGTCAGAGATATGCATGATCGTCGGTGCGAGCGGTTCTGGTAAATCGACTCTACTCAACTGCCTCGGCGGACTGGACCGGCCAGACTCCGGCACGATCCTGGTCGGGGATCGGGAGATCACCTCACTCAGCCGTAAGGATCTCGGCCGCTACCGCCGCGACCTCGTGGGCTTCGTCTTCCAGTTCTACAACCTCGTTCCGACCCTAACCGCCCGTGAAAACGTCGGCGTCTGCGAGTACCTGAGCGACGACCCCATGCCTCTGGACGATCTGCTCGCTGACCTTGGGCTGGCCGACCACCGCAACAAGTTCCCCTCCCAGCTCTCCGGCGGACAGCAGCAGCGCTGCGCCATCGCCCGCGCACTCATCAAACGTCCACGGCTGCTTCTGTGCGATGAGCCCACCGGGGCGCTCGACTACGAGACGAGCAAGGAGATGCTCTCCCTTCTTGAACGTATCAACCACGACCTGGGTACGACCATCGTCATCGTCACACATAACCAGGTGCTCGCTGAGATGGCGCACCGCACCATCACCGTCCGCGATGGCCGTATCTCCGATGTCGAGGTCCGGGAAGACCCTGCGCTTGCCTCGAGCCTGACCTGGTGAAGGGACGCACCGTGAAAATGCTCAACATGCAACTCCTGCGCGATCTGCGCTGCCAGTGGTCGCGCTACCTCGCCTCCGCCCTGCTCATCCTCCTCGGCATCGTCGTGTCCGCAGGCATGGCAGCCGGCAACGGCTCCGCGCTGAACACTGCCAAGGATGCACAGCATACCGGCAACGTCGAGGACGGATACCTCGAACTCACGGCCGAGTTGACCAATGATCAACTCACCTCATTGCGGAACAAGGGTTTGACCTTCGAACGCGCCGAGTTCACCGACGTCCCGGCCGCCGACAACTCCACCGTTCGCGTCTATGAGAACCGCAGCACGATCGACCGCATCAACCTGGAGTCCGGAGCCCTGCCCACAGCGAACGATGAAATCGCACTCGAGCAGACTTACGCCAGGGCCCACAATCTCAAGGTCGGGGACACACTCGACCTCGACGGCACCAGACTCACCATCACCGGTATCGGCTCCACCCCGGATTACGCGACTGTCGTCGCCCGCCCCACCGACACGGCTGCCGATCCCAACGAGTTCGGAACCGCCTTCACCGCCGTGAGCACCGTGGAGTCCCTCGCCAAACAGGGCAACACGCTGACCACCACCTACGTCTACCTCCTGGGCGACTCCGATATGGAGGCCACCGACATCGTCAGCGAGATCAGCAACGCCCTCAGGGACCACGCTGGCACCGCCCAGGTCTCCTCCTACCTCGAACACGACGACAACCCCCGCATCGTCACCGTCATCGATGACCAGACTGTCACCGTCCAGGCCGCTTACATCGCCGGATTCGTAGCGCTAGTCCTCATCGCCTACGTGCTCTCTGTCCTCACTGCCGACAATATTCGCCGCCAGTCACCCGTCATCGGCACCTTCTACGCACTCGGCATCACCAGGCGCGAACTCATCGCCCATTACATGCTCCTGCCCGTCATCCTGGCCGCAGTGTGCGCCGTCGCCGGTACGGTCGGAGGTTTCCTGGCTGCACCGGCCATGCAGAACGCGACGACCTACTACTCGATCCCGGCCCTCGGGTCAGTGGTCTCACCGGGCGTCATCGCCTATGGCGTCCTCACACCGCTCATCACCGTGACGCTCGTCAGCTTCCTCGTCCTACGCAGGAAACTCGCCAAGGAGCCGCTACAGCTGCTTCGCCGCGACACCGGCCAACGTCCGCCATCGAGGGCGACGCTCGAGTCCCTACCCTTCGCGTTCAGCTTCCGTCTGCGCTCCTTCATGCGCGCTTGGACCACTTATGTGCTCATGCTGCTCGGAGTCGTCCTGTCCCTCCTGCTCATGGTCTTCAGTTTCGGCATGCACGACTCCGTCGTGTCCTACGCCGACGACGTGCGCGAGGACATTGATTTCGAGGTCGTCTACGTCTTCCTTGGCGCACCGCCCACGAGTCCGGACGGCGCCGAGACAGCGACGCTGAGGTCCGCCAAGCTCGTGGGCGCTGAAGGCGCCGGCGCCAGCCTGTCAGTCATTGGCATCGACAAGGACACCCAGTACTTCGACGTCGACCTGTCCGGCACCGACGAGACCCACGTCCTCATCTCCAAGGCCGTTTCCCTGAGGTACGGCTACGAGGTGGGCGATGAGTTCACACTCGATCCCATGGACACGGACAACCGCAAGGTCGTCGTCGCCGGGATTGTCGACTACCCGCAGATGGCAGTCTTCGGCGAGCATGAGGACGTTAACTCCCTGCTCGGCCTCGACAGAGGCTCGTCCAACGCGATCGTGAGCGGCACCGTCAATGACGACCTCGATAATCAGGCGCAGTCCGTCATCAGCCGGTCCGACATGATCACCTCGGTCAACACTTTCACCCAAGCGATGCGCCCCACGATCCTCGTCCTGTTCATCGCGTCAATCGGCCTGTTCATCATCGTCATGTTCCTCCTTATGAGGATGGTGGTTGACCGCGAGCAGTACTCGATCTCCCTCATGAAGGCCCTCGGCTACGACGAGGCGAAAGTCGGTCACCTGTATCTAGGCAACTACATCCTCCTCGTACTGCTCTCCCTCACCGTCGGACTGCCGCTCTCCGTCGCCATCATGAGACCGACCTGGCAGTACATGATCTCGAGTCTGGCGACGGCCTTCCCATTCACCACGTCGTCCCGGTCCGTCATCCTCATCGTCGTCATCGTTCTCGCCACCTACGGAGTCGTCCGATTCCTGTCCGGGCGGCACCTGCGCGGTGTCGATGTCACCGAGATCCTCAAGGATCGCGAGTAGCAACCCATCGCTCACGTCCCCGCAGGCCACTTGCCTGCGGGGACAACGACGGCAGTCACGAGAATCCCGTCGCTCACGCCCCAGCCCCCGGTCAGCGTGAATCGGAGCCCCGACTCGCCATGAATCTCAGCGGTCAGAACACCGTCACCAAGTGCGACATCCGCGTCCTCGAAGCCGAGCCACGAACGCTCGCGCGGGTACCAGGCTTTGTACACGGACTCCTTGGCGCTGAACAGGAGACGGTCCCAGGAGACGCCCCCGACGGGCAGAGCCCGCAACCGGCGCCGCTCCGCCGGGGAGGCGACGATGTCGATCACACCGTCCGGGAGCGGTTCGTCCGGCTCAGCATCAATGCCGATCGCATCCGCATCATGCGCGAAGGCGACGGCGGCGGCGCGCAGACCGCGGCAGTGGGTCATCGAACCGACGATACCGTTGGGCCAGGACGGTTCTCCGGCCTCACCGGGAACGAGCGGGACGGGAGGGACACCGAGACGGCCAAGCGCGAGGCGAGCACAGGCACGCACAGTGACGAAGTCGGCGCGACGCGAGACAACCATGGAAGACGCTCGTTCCTCCTCCTCGAGAAAGAGGGGAACGTTGAGATCGACTCGGCTGTCCGCAACTGCGACCCCGGTGGGCAGGAGCCCGTCATAGGCGGTCAGTTGCTCGGGCACATCCCCGTTCCTCCCCTCCTCATTCCTCTCCGGCTACCTCTCTGCACTGCACAGGTTGGCCAGCACCGGGCGAACGCACAGTAGCCTCGAGGCGGAGCGCCTCCTTATCAAACCATCTCGGACAGAACGATCCGTCCTGCGCGAGACGCCGGCGGTCCCAGGTCGGGGCCGGAGCCTCAAACCCGCCG
This sequence comes from Actinomyces sp. oral taxon 171 str. F0337, assembly GCF_005696555.1. NCBI lineage: Bacteria > Bacillati > Actinomycetota > Actinomycetes > Actinomycetales > Actinomycetaceae > Actinomyces > Actinomyces sp. oral taxon 171. The sequence goes on from NZ_CP040005.1 coordinate 2,638,897, forward strand.
CGGCTCGACACTGCTGGAGCGGCTCCAGCGAAAATATACGACCGTCGCGGCCAGCACCAGGATCCCACCCGCCCAGAAGTGAGGCATCCACAGAACCAGCCGCCACCAGCCATAGCGGGAGAGCGGTTCCCCCGACAAGATTGTCGGGATCGCCGGCACCGAGCCGACCACCCCGTAGGCGATGAGCAGGGCTCCCGAGACCCAGCCGAAGGCCAGGCGCATCCAGCGCGGCACCCTGATGACGTCCGGGCGCAGGAGGGCGAGGCCGAAGATGACGAACCCCAGCTTCACCAGCCCGGAGACGAGGACGACCACGACGAACCAGGTGGGCCGCTCCTGGGCGAGCCTCAGCCCCTCCCCCTGAAGAACCGTGTCGACCAGCCACGGGGAGCCCAGCGCCCAGGACACGCTGATACTGCCGAAGAAGGCCCACCACAGCATCATGGCGATGACCACCGCCCGTGAGCGCCCCGTCATCTCAGCGCCTCCTTCTGCGGCCTCCTCGGCCTATTCGGCCTCGATCAGGATCGTCACCGGGCCGTCGGCTTCCATGTCGATCTTCATGTCGGCGCCGAAGCGGCCGGTGGCCACCTCCAGGCCGCGTCCGCGCAGGTCCTCGGCCACGGCCTCCACCAGGGGCTCGGCCACCTCGCCGGGGGCCGCCTTGTTCCAGGTGGGGCGCCGGCCCTTGCGGGTGTCGGCGTACAGGGTGAACTGGGAGACGACGAGCACGGGTGCTCCGGCGTCGGTCACTGAGAGCTCGTCCTCCAGGAGCCGCAGGTCCGCGATCTTGCGGGCGACCGTGGCCACCTGCATGGGGCCGTCGTCGTGCGTGGCCCCCACGAGGACCATGAGGCCGGGCCGGGTGATCTCGCCGACCACCTCGCCGTCGACCCGGACAGCCGCCCGGTTGACCCGCTGAATGACCGCGCGCATCAGCGACCAGCGCTCCAGTCACGCGGGCCGCGCCCGCCGCGCCCCGGCCGACGCTGCGAGGCCCGCCCCGGGATGCGGATCGAGGAACGCACCTTCACCGGCGCCAGCGCCTGCAGGGCGGGGCGCACGTCCACCAGGTAGACGGCACTGGCCACAACGCCCAGCAGGCCGAACATCGAGGCGGCGCCGAGGAGGCCGACAACCGCCGTACCCGCCGCGTTGACCAGGTTCCAGAACCGCTTGGTGCTCTTGCCTGCCGCGGCGTAGTACTCCGCCGGCCGCATCAGGGAGTCGACCAGCGCCCAGATCCCCATGACGATGGAGACGGCCTGGGCGGCGATCCAGCTCCACCTGACCGCCTCGGAGAGAAAGAATGACACAGCATAGAGGACGCTCACACGCCCCAGGCTACCGGTCGCCGGTCAACGATCCCAGTGAGACGGCCACGCCCAGCGAGAACAGTTGGTTCCTCATGCAGCGGCCGGCCCTGGAGCGCCCTGGACCGGACGCTCGACCGGACCTCTCAGAGCCGCAGGCCCTTGCGCAGTCCGGCGCCGGGGCGCTCGGACGGGCTGGCCTGGGCGCGCCCCTCGGGGGAGACCAGTACCTCCTGGGCGGCGTCGACCCGGCCGACGGGGACGGTCTCACCGGTGGTCTCGTCGACCTCGGTGACCTCCACGGTCAGCTGCTCGCCCACAGGCACGGCGCGGCGCAGCAGGGCCAGGGCGATGGGGCCGAGCTCGTGGTGGCGCGCCACAGAGGTCACGGCGCCCACGGTCCGCTCCCCCATGCGCACGGTCGCCCCGGGTCGGGGCAGGTCGCCGACGAGGCCGTCGAGCTGAAGCACGGTGAGGCGGCGCGGGGGCCGACCCAGGTTGAGGGTGCGCGCGATCGTCTCCTGACCCGGGTAGCAGCCCTTCGTCAGGTGCACGGCCGTGCGCAGCCAGTCCAGCTCGTGGGGGATAGCGCGGGCGTCGGCCTCGCGGGCGTGGCGGGGTCGGCCGGCCTCAATGCGCAGGGCCTCCCAGGCCAGGGCGCCGGCCAGGCGCCGCCCCTCCCCGGCGGCGAGGAAGGCCTCCACCACAGCATTCACGCTCTGGGCGGGCACCAGGACGTGACCGCCCCGGTACCCCTGGCCGGGATGCGGTCGGTCCTCTCCGACGTCGTAGCTCGTGCCGCCCTCGACGACGCCCGGCCACGGGTCGCGCCACAGGCCGATGAGCGAGCCCTGAGGCTCGGCGCCGGTCTGGGCGGCGTCGGCCTGGGAGGTGGCGGGGGCCTCGGGGTCGGTCGGCGAGTCCGGCGCCGTGTCACGCGCCGCCTGGGCCAGGGCCTCGAGCCCCTCCCCGAGGGCGCCCAGCGCCATGACATCGGGCCGCTCGGCTACCTCGACGCGCAGCATGAAGCGCATGGAGTCCAGGAATGTCGCCAGGTCCTCGCCGTTGCCGGCCTCCGTGACGAGCCAGAGCGTAAGGCCGTCGTCGAGAGCCGCGAGCGCGTGGGTGATGTGTCCCTGGGCGTCGAGGAGCAGCGTCTCCGCGCCGCCGTCGCCGGGCTCCAGGGTGGTGAGCACCTGGCTGGACAGTGTGGTCAGCCAGCTCAGGCGGTCCGGGCCGGTGACGGTGACGACGTCGCGAGCCAGGGCGCAGGCCGCGCGCCCCTCAGCCAGGGCGGTCTGCTCGCGGCCGGGGTCGCCGAGGTGGGCGGGGACGGCCTGGTCGGGGTCGTCCGGGGCGGAGGCGACGGCGCCGGGGCTGGTCAGCAGTGGGGAGGGGCGCATCAGGCGGTCGGCTCGGCGTCGTCGGAGGCGGGTGCGGAGGAGTCGAAGGAGTCCGCGGTCGGCTCAGTCGGGTCGAGGGCTGAGCCGGGCTGGGCGGCGGGGTCGTCCACGTCGTCAACTCGGCCGAGGCGGCCGGAGGCGTAGGTGGTCACCTCGCTCTGGCCGAAGGCGGCCATGTCCTGGGTCCACATGAGGTCGCCGCCCACGAGCCCGAACATGCGGGTCATCTCCTCCACCGGGACGGCCGTGCGGGCACGGCCCACGGCCTGGGTGCCGACCTGGGCGCGCGGCCCCTGGATCCAGCCCTCCCAGACGCCGACGTGACCGGCGGGGTCGGCCGAGACAAGCTCGAGCCGGGTGACGGGGATGAGCGGGCCACCGGCGCTCTCAGCATCGGAGGGGGCATCGGCGGCCTCGGTGGTCCCGGCACCGTCGGCGCCGTCGGGCTGCTCCTGGCCGACGGGCCGCCAGTAGGCGGTCTCGGTGGACCAGATCTGAGCGGGAGCCAGGAGGGAGGCGCCCTGGAGGCCGGGCATCTCGAAGTCGAGGTTCTTGGAGCGGGTGGCGTCGACCGTCCAGATGGTGGTGGTTTGGCGCAGGTAGGGGCCGCCGTCGTGGTCGAAGGTCATCTCCTGGTAGACGGCCTGCTCGGGTACGGTCTCGCCGTAGGTGAGGATGCCGTAGCCGCGCCAGGTGCCGGCCAGCCAGGCCAGCGGGTAGAGCTCGGGGGGCAGGTCGTCAGGAAGCGTGAATGCCATGCCCGCAGCCTACGACGTCACCCCTGCCCGCTTCACGCGCGCCGCCTGCCCGGGCCGTGCTCAGCCGGCGAGGAAACCGCCCAGGAGGCGGGCGATGGCGTAGACCGGCACGCCGACCGACAGGATCGGCACGAGCGCGGAGGCCACAGCCGCACGCCCGCCGGGCACCCATCGGTGGGTCCACAGGACGCGGTTGCCGGCGGCCATGAGAACCCCCGCCACGAAGCCGACGGCCACGCAGGCCACGGCGCTTTGCAGCGCCGCTGTCGCACTGATGTGGGACAGGCCGAAGAAGCCGGCCGAGGCCAGCACGTAGCCGGCACCGCCGGCGAGCAGTGCCGGAACCGTGACGGTGAGGGCCTCCAGCATCCGGGCGCGCACGTTGAGGACGGTCAGGACGGCACCGACGAACAGCGCCAGACAGGTGGGCACGACGATGGCCGGATCGGCCAGGCCCGGCTCCAGGGCGCACCAGGCCGAGCCGGAGACCGCCACGAGGCAGCCGGCAACCGTTGCGGACAGGTCCTCGACCAGGTTGTGCCGGCCGTCGCGCCGCAGCATCTGGCCGACGAAGGCCACCAGGATCGAGAAGGCCATGACCAGGCCGGCCACCCCCATGTCACCGAGGAGGTAGACACTGACGGCGGCCGACAGCCCACAAATCGTCATGACGACCGTGCCGCCCAGGTCGTGCCGGGCGCGCACGAGCGCGGGCCAGCCCTGCGCGGCGGCCGGCACCAGGGCGGCCACGAGGGCCAGCCTCACCCAGCCGGGCAGCACCGAGCCGACCGCCAGCAGCAGAGGCACGACGCCCGCGAAGGCGAGCCGGGTCCAGGCCGGATCCACCAGGCCCGGCTCCTTGGGACGGTTGGAGGTGCGACGGGTGGCGTAGCCCAGGTCCTCAGCAAGGTCGGCAGTGTCACCCGAGTCCGCTGAGCGGGCCGTCGCCGGAGCACCGGAGGAACCGGTCGACTCACCGGCGGCGTCGGGGCCGGTCGAGCGCGCGGTGGACTCCGAGCCGGTCGGCCTGGCCGAGGCGCCGGAGTCGCCTACGCCGATGACGCTGGCCCAGTCCGCCACGCCGCCGGCGGCCGTCGGAACGGCTGCGGCACGGGAGTCATCGCGGGAGGCACGAGAGGCCCCACGGGCGCGCGCAGCCGGCTGGGCTCGTCGGTGGTGGGTAGTCACAGCACGCATCGTCCCACACCCGGACGGCCGCAGCGCCCACTCCAGCATCCTCCTGGATGGTCAGTATCCGGTCGGTCATCGCCTCCGGAGATTTCGCCTGCGACGAGGTGTGGTTGACTTATCCCCGTCAGTATCGCCGCTGCGCCGCTCGACCGCGCCGGCGAGTCCAGGTCGAGAGCCGTGGAAGGAGCAGCCATGCGGATCATCATGTTCACTCGTGAGAGTGACGCCACTGACGTCCTGCCGGCGACCGCCTTCCTCGACTCCCAGGTGGAGTGCCTCCCCCCGATCCCCTCCTCCTACGCGGAGGTGGACAGCGCCGACGTCGTCATGATCGACGCCCGTGGGGACCTGACCCGCGCCCGCGCTCTGTGCCAGCTCTTCACCGGCCCCATGGACTGCCCGCCCATCATCCTCATCGTGGAGGAGGGGGGCGCCGCCGCGGTGCAGATCGACTGGGGCGCGGCCGACTTCGTCATGGCCGGCGCCAAGCCCGCCGAGCTGTCGGCCCGGTTGCGGCTGCTGCGCGCCCATGTCCCGGTCGTGGACGAGGTCGACGACGACCGCATCGACGTGGGCGATCTTGTCATTGACGTCACCGCCTACACGGCCCGACTGCGCGGCACGATCCTGGACCTGACCTACAAGGAGTTCGAGCTGCTGAGGTTCCTGGCCGCCAACCGGGGGCGGGTCCTGACGCGTGACGCGCTCCTGCACGAGGTGTGGGGCGAGGACTACATCGGTGGCTCGCGCACGGTGGACGTCCACATCCGTCGCCTGCGCGCCAAGCTGGGCACCGAGCACGACAACCTCATCGGCACGGTGCGCAACGTCGGCTACCGTCTGGACGCCCCCGAGGACGCATGAGCGCACACCGGCCCCGGGGAGGACGGCGAAGGTCAGGACGGGCCAGGGAGGCCAGGCGCCTCCCCCGACCGCCGGGTGGACTCACTGGGTGGACGCCGGGACGGCCGGGAGCCCGGACCTGTAGACTCGTGGGCGGCGTCGGGCCGTGACGGGCCCCGGGCTCCAACTCAAGCCGCCGCGAGCGGCATTCGCGCCGACTGGCGCTCTCCGGCCCGACGTCCTCATCCCTCCTCGTCCCTCAGCCGAAGCGGCCGGAGATGTAGTCCTCGGTGGCCTGCTGGCTGGGGGCGGAGAAGATCTTGTCGGTGGAGTCGTACTCGACGAGGTGGCCCGGCTTGCCGGTGGCCTCCAGGTTGAAGAAGCCGGTCATGTCGCTCACGCGGGAGGCCTGCTGCATGTTGTGGGTGACGATGACGATCGTGTAGTCCGTCTTGAGCTCGGAGATGAGGTCCTCGATGGCGAGCGTGGAGATGGGGTCCAGGGCGGAGCAGGGCTCGTCCATGAGCAGGACGGCGGGCTTGACCGCGATGGCGCGGGCAATGCACAGGCGCTGCTGCTGGCCGCCGGACAGGCCCAGGCCCGGCCGGTCCAGGCGGTCCTTGACCTCGTCCCACAGGTTGGCTCCGCGCAGGGAGGCCTCCACCAGGTCGTCGGCGTCGGACTTCCTGATGCGGCGGTTGTTGAGGCGCACGCCGGCCAGGACGTTCTCGGCGATCGACATCGTGGGGAATGGGTTGGGCCGCTGGAAGACCATGCCGATGGCTCGGCGCACCTGGACGGCGTCGACGCCGGGGCCGTAGAGGTTGACGCCGTCGACGATGACCTGGCCCTCGACGCGGGCACCGGGGATGGTCTCGTGCATGCGGTTGAGGGTGCGCAGGAAGGTGGACTTCCCGCAGCCGGAGGGGCCGATGAGGGCGGTGACGGACTTGGGCTCGATGACGACGTTGACGTCCTTCACGGCCAGGAAGTCGCCGTAGTAGATGTTCTCGCCGATGACGTCGATGCGCTTGGACACGTCGGTTCCTTTACCTGAGGTGGACTGCTGAGGGCTCTGGGGCGCTGCGGGCTGCGGCTCCGGTCGGGTTAGCGCCGGCCGCCCTTGGGGCTGAAGTACTTGGAGATGAGGCGGGCCACGAGGTTGAGCAGCATGACCAGGATGATGAGGGTCAGTGCCCCGGCCCAGGCCCGCTCCATGGCGGCGGCCTCCCCGCGGGAGTACTGGTCGTAGACGAGCACCGGCAGGGTGGACATGGAGCCGTCCAGCGGGTTGGTGTTGGTGCGGATCGTCAGGCCCACGGTGATGAGCAGCGGGGCGGTCTCACCGATGACGCGGGCGATGGCGATCATGACGGAGGTGGTGATGCCGGCCACCGCGGTGCGCAGCACGACCTTGACGATGGTGAGCCACTTGGGCACGCCCAGCGCGTAGGAGGCCTCGCGCAGGTGGGAGGGGACGAGCTTGAGCATCTCCTCCACACCGCGGATGACCACCGGTGTCATGAGGACGCTCAGGGCCACGGCCCCGATGATGCCGGCTTGGTAGCGGGGGCCGGCCGCGATGAGGAAGATCGAGTAGGCGAACAGCCCGGCCACGATCGAGGGGATGCCGGTCATGACGTCGACGAGGAAGGTGATGGCCCGGGCGATCCAGCCGCCGTTGTACTCCACGAGGAAGACGGCGGTGAACAGCCCCAGGGGCACCGAGATGAGGGTGGCGATCCCGGTGATCTGGAGGGTGCCGACGATGCCGTGGTAGAAGCCGCCGTTGGAGGCGTCGGCGCCGCGCATGTTGGTGGTCAGGAAGTCGTAGCCGAAGCGGGCCGAGCCGCCGCACAGGACCATCCAGACCAGGGAGACCAGCGGCACCATGACGACGGCGAAGGACAGGTAGATGAGGAGGGTCACCAGGGTGTTGCGGCCCCAGCGGTCGCCCTCGCGCACCCAGGAGACGACGGTGGCGCCCACCACCCACACCAGGGCGGTCAGGGTGACGACGGCGGCGATGCTCCATCCGGCCAGCAGACCGATCCCGCCGACGACGACGAAGGCGGCTCCCAGCGCCGCCCAGATGAACCAGTCGGGCAGGCGGTAGGAGGTCAGGGGCACGCCCTCGATGGACGGCGGGTCGGCCAGCGGGTCGACAGGAGCGGCCGGGGCCTCGGCGGCCGCGAGCGCGGCCTTGAGGGACTTGGGCGCGGGGACACCGGTCTCTCCGGCTGAACCGGCCGCACCGGTGGCCGGGGCGTGGCGAGAGGCCGCGCTGCTGGAGGAGGCGCCGTCGGTGGGCTCGGGTGTGTTCGTGGGCGTCATGTCAGCTGGCTCCTGAGAACTCGGAGCGGCGCGCGATGATCCACCGCGCCAGGGAGTTGACCGCGAAGGTGATGATGAACAGGACCAGGCCGGTGGCGATGAGCACGTTGACGCTCAGGCCGTAGGCCTCGCGGAACTGCGAGGCGATGTTGGCGGCGATGGTCTGGTGCTGGCCGGCCTGGAGGACTCGGAGGTTCAGACCCATGCCGGGCGAGAGGATCATGAGGACGGCCATGGTCTCCCCCAGGGCGCGTCCGAGCCCCAGCATGGAGGCGGAGATGATGCCGGAGCGGCCGAAGGGCAGGACGGCCTGGCGGATCATCTCGTAGCGGGTGGCGCCCAGGGCCAGGGAGGCCTCCTCCTGGAGCGTGGGCGTCTGGAGGAAGATCTCGCGGATGGTGGCGGTGATGATCGGCAGGATCATGACGGCCAGGACCAGGGAGGCGGTGGTGATGTTCTTGGCCGGGGCCGTGTAGTCGGCGAACAGCGGGATGAAGCCGAGGTGGTCGCTCAGCCAGGTGTTGACGGGGTCGAGCAGGGGCACCAGCCACAGGAAGCCCCACAGGCCGAAGACCACGGAGGGGATCGCGGCCAGGAGGTCCACCATGTATCCCAGGGCCTGGGCCAGGCGGCGCGGGGCGAAGTGGGAGATGAACAGGGCCACCCCGATGCTCAGCGGCACCGCGACACCCAGGGCGATGGTCGAGGACAGCAGCGTGCCGAAGACGAGCGGGGCCACGTAGCCCCACAGGCCGCGGTCGCGCATGAAGGAGACCGACTCGAGGGTCTCGCGCGAGGCCGTCAGGGCGGGCAGCGCCTCCCGGATGAGGAAGGCGGCCACGAGGGCGAGCACCACCATGATGAGGGTGCCGGCACCGAAGGACAGGCCGGTGAAGATCCGGTTGCCGGTCTGACCGGGGGCCCTGCCGGGCTGGATGATGGCGTCGTCGGCGCTGCTGGAGGCGGTCGCGGTGCCCGCTGGGGGTGGCGACGACGGCGGTGCGGTGGTGCTGGCCACGGCTGACCCTCCTCGGGGTGTCTGGGGCGGCGGCTGGGCGGGTGGGTGCTGGCTGGTCATACGGTTCGGTGCGGCGTCGTGGTGGCCGGCCGGGCGGCCTCAGGCGGCGATCTTGTCGATGGCGGCGTTGATCTTCTCGCGCATCTCGCGGGTGATGGGGGCGCAGCCGGTGGCCTTGGCGGAGGCGTCCTGCCCCCTGGTGGAGGCGGCGAAGCGCAGGTAGGCCTTGACGACGGCGGCGATCTGGGCGTCGTCGTAGCGCAGGCGGGCGGCGAGGTAGGAGACCAGGACGATGGGGTAGGCGCCCTTGGCGTCGTGGCTGGGGTTGTAGAGCAGGCGGGCCTCGTCGGCCTCGGTGCCCAGGGTGGCGGCGTCGAGGGCGGCGGCTGCGGCCTTGGCGGAGACGGGCACGTAGGCCCCGTGGCTGCCGACGGCGACGGTGCCCAGGGTGGCGGGGACCTTGGAGGCGTCGGCGTATCCGATGGTGCCGGTGGCCGCGGAGACGGTCTGGATCATGCCTGCGGTGCCGTCACCGGACTGGCCGCCGCGCAGCGGCCAGGTCTCCTCGGGCTCGTGGGGCCAGATCTTGGGGGCGACGGTGGCCAGGTAGGTGGTCAGGGCCTTCGTGGTGCCCGAGTCATCGGAGCGGCCCACGACGATGATCCGCTGGTCCGGCAGGGCGGCGCCGGGGTTGAGGGCGGCCAGGGCCGGGTCGTTCCAGCGGGTGATGGCCCCGGAGAGGACCTTGGCGAGGACCTCGCCGGTCATGTTGACGTGGGACTCCCCGGTGAAGCCGGGCAGGTTGTAGGCCACGGCGATCGGGGAGATGTAGAGGGGCAGCTCGACGGCGCCGCCGATCCTGCTGATCTCGTCGACGGTCATGGGGGTGTCGGTGCCGGCGAAGTCGATGGCGCCCTCGACGAGCTTGGTGCGCCCGGCCCCGGAGCCGCCGCCGGCGTAGTCGACGGTGGCGCGCAGGTTGGCGCCCATGAAGGTGTTCATCCATGCGTCCTGCGCGTCGGACTGGGAGGTGGCGCCCGCGCCGCGGATCTGCCCCACCAGGTCGCTGGAGGCGTTGGGGTCGGCGGCGCCGGCGTCGCGCCCGCAGGCGGTCAGCGCGGTCAGGGTGGCCACGCTCAGGGCGCCCAGGGCGCTGCGACGGGTCAGGAGCACAGGCTCTCCTCGCTGAGTCAGAGGGGGCGGAGGTTCAGTCGGATACCGGGTGAGTGTCAGGCAACGATCACGATAAGCGCCCCGGATGAAGGTTCCGGGTGACCGGGGTAAACGGTTGGTAAACACTCCCTATGAGGAGCATCACCAGGCGGCTCCGCGCACCGGGCGGCGGTCCGGCCGGCGCCCCGGTCAGCGTCCCTCCGACAGGACGGGGCGCTGCTTCTCGATGGCGACGGCGCGGATCTTGCCGCGGGGACGGCGGGCCATGTGGACCACGAGGATCTCGCCGGTCTTGAGCCAGGGGTCCCGGTCGGGCACGGAGCGCAGGAGCCTGCCGGGGGCGTACTGGGAGACGACCTCCATGATGGTGGGCAGGACGGGGCGGTGGGTGCACAGCGCCGTCGGCTCCTCGCGCACGCCCAGAACCTTCTTGACCACGGAGCGCACGCCCTTGGGGTTCTGGGCGTGGGCCATCTCGGTGAAGGCCCCGGCCATCTCCAGGGTCAGGCCCGCGGCCGTGGCGTAGGGGGCGACCGTGTCCACACAGCGCTTCCAGGGGCTGGTGAGGACGCGCCCCACCCCGTAGGCGGCCAGGATCGGGACGAGGGCGCGGGCCCGGGTCTCACCCTGGTCGTGGGTCAGGGGGCGGGTGGCCTCGTCGGTCTCCTTGTCCCGCTCCTTGGGTCGGTTCCACACGGAGCGCTTGACGGCGCGGCCGTGGCGCACGAGGACCAGGGTCCAGGTGTCGAGCTTGCCGTCCTCCCACAGGTCGACGAGCTCGCCGAGCAGGTCACGGTCGTAGGGGTAGGTCAGGCGCTTGCGGGCCTGGCCCACGCGCAGCCACTCGACGGCGTCGATCTCCTTGGCCGAGGCGGGTTCGACGGCGCAGCGGGCGGCGACGGCGGCCGAGGAGCCGGGGGCGACGCGGGCGGCCCAGTAGTGCACCTTCTTGCGGGAGCCGTCGGCGATCTTGTAGTGCACGCGGCTGAGGGGCTGGCCCAGGATCACCTGGACGCCGGTCTCCTCGGCGACCTCGCGCACGGCGCAGGTGCGCACGGACTCGCAGGGGTCGACCTTGCCCTTGGGGATGGACCAGTCGTCGTAGCGGGGACGGTGGACCAGGAGTACCTCGAGGTGCTTGCCGTTCTCGCGCCACACGAGGGCGCCTGCGGCCTTCACTGTCTCGCGCGAGCCGTTCTTCCTGCTGGACGGACTCATGGCACGGCCGTCTCAGTGCCGGCCCTTGACGCGCGAGCGCGCCCGGGCCATGAGGCTGTCCTGGATGTCCTCGAGGCGGTTGCCCTCGGCGTCGAGGAGGTGACGCTCCCAGGAGCCGTCGGGCTGGAGGTGCCAGGAGGCGACGTCGTCGGAGGCGCAGTGGGTGACCAGCCACTCGAGGTCCTCGACCATGGCGGGGTCGGTGATGCGCACCAGGGCCTCGACGCGGCGGTCGAGGTTGCGGTGCATGAGGTCGGCCGATCCGATGAACAGCTTGGTCTGCCCGCCGCCGGCGAAGGCGTAGATGCGCGAGTGCTCCAGGAAGCGCCCCAGGATCGAGCGCACGCGGATGTTCTCGCTGAGGCCCTCGACGCCGGCGCGCAGGCCGCAGATGCCGCGTACGACGATGTCGACCGGTACCCCGGCGCGCGAGGCGCGGTAGAGGGCGTCGATGACGGTCTCGTCGACGATGGAGTTGACCTTGATGCGGATCCAAGCGGGCAGGCCGGCCTTACGGTTGGCGATCTCCTGCTCGATGTGCTTCACGAGCCCGTCGCGCAGGCCGCGGGGGGCCACGAGCAGGCGGCGGAAGCGGGCGCGTGGGGCGTAGCCGGAGAGCTGGTTGAACAGGGTGGTCAGGTCCTGGGCCACGTCGCGGTCGCAGGTCAGCAGCCCCAGGTCCTCGTAGCCGCGGGCGGTCTTGGGGTGGTAGTTGCCGGTGCCGACGTGGCAGTAGCGGCGCAGGCCGTCGGACTCCTGGCGCACGACGAGCAGCAGCTTGCAGTGCGTCTTGAGGCCGACCATGCCGTAGACGACGTGGACGCCGGCACGCTCGAGCTTGCGGGCCCAGGAGATGTTGGCCTCCTCGTCGAAGCGGGCCTTGATCTCCACGATGGCGACGACCTGCTTGCCGGCCTCGGCGGCCTCGATGAGGGCGTCCACGATCGGGGAGTCGCCGGAGGTGCGGTAGAGGGTCTGCTTGATGGCCAGGACCTTGGGGTCGGCGGCTGCCTGGGCCACGAACTCCTGGACGGAGGTGGAGAAGGAGTCGTAGGGGTGGTGCAGGAGGACGTCGTGCTCGCGCATGGCGGCGAAGACGTCCGGCGCGGAGGAGGACTCGTAGGCGGCCAGGCCCGCGGCCGTCACCGGCACGAAGCGCGGGTACTTCAGGTCGGGGATGTCCAGGTCGTGGAGCTGGTTGAGGCAGGTCAGGTCCAGGGGCGCGGGGAGCTCAAAGACGTCGTCGCCCTTGAGGCCCAGGGCGCGCACCAGGTAGCGGCGGGTGAAGGAGGAGATGGTGTCCTCCACCTCCAGGCGCACGCAGTCGCCGAAGCGGCGCCGCTCGAGCTCCTTCTCCATGGCCTTGAGGAGGTTCTCGGCATCGTCCTCCTCAACCTCGAGGTCCTCGTTGCGGGTGACCCGGAAGAGGTGGTGCTCCAGGATGTCCATGCCCGGGAAGAGGTGGTCGAGGTGCTGGCCGATGACGATCTCGATGGGGATGACGGCGCAGCCGGCGGCCTTGTCCGCGGCGTCGAGCTCTCGGCCGGGGACCTGGATGAGGCGCGGCAGGGAGTCGGGCACCTTGATGCGGGCGAAGTGCTCCTTGCCGCTGCGCGGGTTGCGCAGGATGACGGCGAGGTTGAGGGACAGGCCCGAGATGTAGGGGAAGGGGTGGGAGGGGTCGACCGCCAGCGGGGTGAGGACCGGATAGATCTGGTGGCGGAAGTAGCGGGTCAGGCGCTCCTGCTGGTCGGAGTCGAGCTCGTCCCAGCCCAGGATCTTCACGTTGCGCTCGGCCAGGGCCGGGCGGATGTCCTCCTGGAAGAGGGCGGCCTGGCGGGCGGTGAGCTCCTTGGTGCGGCTGGTGACCTGGGCCAGGACCTGGTGAGCGTCCAGGCCGGAGGCGCGCACCGGGGTGATGCCGGCCTTGATGCGGCGCATGAGGCCGGCGACGCGCACCATGTAGAACTCGTCCAGGTTGGAGGAGAAGATCGACAGGAACCAGGCGCGCTCCAGCAGGGGCAGGGTGCGGTCCTCGGCCTGCTCCAGGACGCGCTCGTTGAAGTCCAGCCAGGTCAGCTCCCGATCAATGAAGCGGTTCGTGAAGGACTTCAGGGGCGGCAGGAGGTCCTCGGGGTCCACCTGGGCGGTGTCGGCGGAGGCGGCCGAGGCCGCGGCGTCGGCGGCGTCGGCGGCGTCAGCCGAGCTCAGCGAGGAGACCGAGGAGGCGGCGCTGGCGGGACTGACGGCATGGCCCGAGCTGGTGGCGCTGCCGGGAACGGACAGGCCCCGGTCTCCTGGCGCCATGGTCGACGGTGTCGCCAGGGCCTCGGCGGCCGAAGGGGCCGACTGCGAGCTGGCGGAGGTGATGGAGGAGGGGGCGATGGCGGGGGTCGCGGTGCCGATGGGGCCGGGGGCGGGGGACGCCTCGCCGTCGACGATGTCGTCGAAGTCCTCGTCCTCGTACTGGGGGCCGGAGTCGTCGGCGAAGTCGCGCGGGTCGGCGACCTCGATGACGTGCTCCTCCTCGACCGTCTCCTCAGTGCCCTCGGGGTCGTCAGGGTCGGCCGGGTCGTCGAAGTCGTGCGGATCGGCTGCCCCTCCCGGGGACGCTGCGCCGGTGGCGGACCCGCCGGAAGCGGCTGCGGCGACCTCGGCCTCGGCGTCGGAGCCGGCGACCTCGGCGGAGACGGCCGGCTCGTCGGTGCTCGCGGCCTCAGGCGACGCCGCGGACTGGGCGGCCTCAGCGGCCTCGGCGTCGTCGGTCACCTGCTCGGGCTCCTGAGGGCTCGGGTGACGCATCCACCCGCCCAGGAAGCGGGAGAGCGGCGTGGGGGCGGAGTGGGGCGCGTCGTTGGTCATGGCCACATGGTCCCACGTCCGAGCAGCCTTGTGGGGCGGGGGTCCGCCCCAGTTCAGCGAATATGCGAGGCGCCGCAGCTCACGCCCGATCTTCGGGACTCGCGGCCGATAGGCGACCCCGCCACCTGAGACCGCGCCCCCGCTGCGCGCTCCCCCACGTCTCGTCCAACGAAGCGCGCATGATCTCGCCAATCGTGTCCAAATCGGAGACAAAGGAGCTTGCGCACTCTTGACGGCTTCAACAGATCCGCGGAATCATGCGGTTCTGATCTACCTTCACACACTCACTTCGGGCCTTTGTTTCCGATTTGGACATCCCGCGCCCGGATCGCCCCTGCGCAAGGTCCTCTCAGTCGAGGAGGCCGGCGGCGGCGCGGCGGGCGGCGTCGGTGAGCTCATCAGCAGTAGCCAGGAGAGCGGAGTCGCGGCGGGTGACGCGGTCGGCGAGCTCGTCGGCGTCGTCCTCGATCCACACGGGGTCGGAGCCGGCGGCCAGGGCGCGTAGGAAGTCTGCGGTGGCGGTCAGCAGCGGGGCGATCTCGGTGACGGAGTCCTCGACGCCGCCGGCCAGGACGACATCGAGACGCTCGCGCAGCTCGGCGGGAGCGGGCACGGGGCGCGCCTCGCCGAGGGCGGACTCGAAGCGGGCGTTCGTGGTGTCGTCGGCCTCGGTGAGGTCGACGACGGTCGCGTAGCGGCGGGCGACGAGCTCGGGGTCGCGGCGGATCCACTCGCGCACGAGGAACAGGCGCCACAGGGTGCCGGGCAGGGTGGTGGCCGGGGAGTCGGCCCACAGCTCGGCGATGTCGTCGACGCCGTTGGTGGCGACCGCGGCAACGACGCCGGAGCGGGTGATGGGGTCGTCCTCGGTCTCGGTGCCGGGGAAGCCGCCGATGAGGGCCTGGGCGGCGCGGTGGGCGAGCTCGGAGGCGACGGCGGTGTCGGTGCTGCCCTCGATCTGTTCGGCGGCCTCGGGGTCGAGCCGGGCGGGACGGTGGAACTGGCGGGCCATGGGGACTCCTCACAAGGTGCGGACGCGCCGGCGACGACGCGCCGCCCCATTGTCTCGCGGGAACGTGGGCGCTCCCCCATGGGTTCACTTCCGGCCGACGGCGGGGTTGGTGGAGGAAGGCCAAAGGCGCGCTGGCGGGCGACGAGATGGGCTCCTGGGCGGCGTGGGGCGGGCGCGGCCATCAGGATCGCGGCGGGCGACGGTGAGACCGGTTCGACACGGCGGTCGGTTGTCCGGCTATGCTGGCCCCTGCCGATGGCGTCTGGACTCTGCTTCCGGCCGTCGGCACGCCCCCTTAGCTCAGTTGGTCAGAGCTGCGGACTTTTAATCCGAAGGTCGTGGGTTCGAGCCCCACAGGGGGTACCAGCCGCCTCGGCCCCGGAAGGGGCCGAGGCCTTACTTGTGCCCGGAACGTAAGGTGCCGGAACCCAACCCTCGGCGCTGCGGGTGGGATAGAGGTCAGCAACCCCCACCCCGAACAGTTCAGCGGCCACGGCCAAATCACCCGCAGTCCAACGCACCTTGCCGCGCAGACGGCTAGAGACGCTTTGCCCTGGCACACCAAGAAGTGTCCCAAGGTGGGCGCGAGTGATTCCGCGGGAAAACAGATGCTGCTGCACCGTGAACCCAACTGCGGCATCGAACCCCGCAAGAGTCGGCGACGCCTCGGACAGTCCTTGTGAACTCATGCAACTAGCATAACGAATGAAATGTCAGACTTCAAACGTGGCGATCCACTGATGTCTGCGCGACAGGTTGTGGAGCGCTGGCCTGATGCTGGCATCACCCGGCAGCAGCTTTGGCGCTGGGGGGCGTGAAGGGTTGATCGACATGGTCCGACTGCCGTCGGGCCGAGTGAAGTTTCGACAGAGCACCATCGAGGCCCTCTTAGGTCCGTCCGCATCTTCGGTGTCGTCGGTGCCCGGTATTGAGGTTGTGGAGCTTCCTGGTCAGGAGGCGTTGTTGTGATGACGGCTGTCGACGTTGTCCCAGTGTCTGAGTGGTTGTCGTTGGGGACACAGCGCCCGGTGGTGCGCTGCCCAGGGACGGGTGCTGGTGGCCGGCGGTGCTTGGCGCGTCTGCTGGTTTGCGGGGTGGAATCTGGTGTGGTGCGCCCGGTGTGGCGGGCCTTGGAGCATGTGCCGGGCTGCGACCGGGCCGGTGCCTGGGGTGATGGTCCTGGGGCTGCCGGGTGGTGGTGCATCGAGGGGCCGGACGCGGGCCGGGGCGTGGGAGTCATGCCCGAGGGCGTGCGCGCTGTGGTTGAGGGCCTGGAGGTGTCCGGGCTTCCAGAGGGCGTGACCTGTGCGCAGACCACGGTCGTGCGCTGGGGCCTTGAGTGGGGCCTCGACGGCGGTGAGGTGGCGTGGCGGGTCGGGTCCGACCCGGGCCGGTGGGTCGTGTCCACTGCGGATGCCCTCGGCGCGGAACTGGGTGAGGCGTGGGGACGTCACCTGGGGCGGGTGGAGGCCTGCCGTGAGGTGTGCGAGCGGGCTGCCGGCCTGGCTCGGACGGTGGGCGCTGACCTGGCGGGGCTGCCGGTGGTGGTTAATGCCTGGGGCGGCTCGTGTGAGCTGGTTGTCCTGTCACCGTCGGGGCGGCAGGTCAGAGTGCTGGTGCCGAGCCCCGACGGGCCGGTGGAGGCGCGCCTGGGGTGGGAGCCCTGGGTCGAGGGCCTGGACGACGCCGCGGTGGCGGACCTGGTCAGGAGCGTGCCGTGAGCTGGTCAGGGCTGATAGGCGATGTGGCTGGTATCGGCCAGGGCGATGTAGAGGCTGCCAGTTTTCGGGGAGACGCGCAGGGTGCCGATGACGATGACGTGGTGGCCGGCAAGGTCACCGATGCTGGCGTCGAGGTTGTCCTGGACGCTGAGGGCCTGGTCGTTGCGGACCATGATGGCGGCGGTGTCCCTGGGTCTGGTGCCGGGCTGGGGCACCACGTGCAGGAAGATGCTCTTGGTGGGGGCGTTCTCGGCGTAGTTGGCGACCTTGCCGTAGAAGCACGCGCGCAGGCCCTTGTGAGCGGGCGTGAGGGTGTTGGCGAGCCGCACGAGTTGGTTGACGAAACCAGCATGGCGCCTACCGGGCAGCCTAAGGAGCGCGTGAGGGTCGAGGCGGCCATCCATGGCGCAGGTGAGCAGGGATGCCAGCGTTGTGGTGGATCGTGTGGGGGCGTTTCGTCTGCTGTCAGGTCCGGGTTGGGCGGTGGCCATGGGGCGGCCGGCGGCCTGGGTACGGCTGGTGGGCGTCGCCGTGCCCGTGCCGGTTCCTGGCCCTGTGGTGACGAGAAGCAGCGTGGGCCCCTCGTGGCGGGTGCGGGTGGTGGTGGAGCCGTCGCGGTGGCCTTTAACGGCGCGCTCGGCGGCGTCTCCCTCGTCGCAGCCGGCGATGTGCTTCCTGGACCAGAAGTGGGGGCGCACGTGCTTGGACTTCAGCGCCCTGGGACCGGCGGGAGCCCGGCAGAGTCTGCCGTGGGTGTCCTGACCGGGGCAGGTCAGATCCTGGGGCGGGTCGGGAAGGGCCACGTGCTGCACGTACTCACTGATGCTGAGCAGTCGTCCCTGACTGAGTGCGTAGCGCATGATGGCGCTCCTTTCTTGGAGCACGGCGGGCCTTCCGCCGGTGCTTCCTTGGGGCACGACGGGCGGTCCGTCGTTGCCCCGGTGGGGCCGGTAGGTGGTTTCTGCTGGTCCTGGTGGCCGGGTGGCGGTAGTGCGTCGCCTGGCCGGGGTGGGAGGGCGCCCGGGCTGGTGCCCTCCCACCCATCCCGAATTATCCCTGTGACCTACAACAAGAATTCCTGCAGCGAGATGCAAGGTGGTCGTGATGGCGTTCCCGCCTGAGTCCTTCTGGCGTGCGCTGGAGCCGGGGCCGTGGTGGTACTGGCAGCCCGGATCTTCAGCCCTCCGGGCGGTTTCCAGGACAGAGACACTGCCGCGTGCTGCGACTATGCGCTGAGGGCCGGCACTGCCCTCTGCCACTCCGACGGTCGCGGGTTCGAGCCTCACAGGAGCCCCGCATCAACCTCGACCCCGCCAGGGACCGGGGCCTTCTTCACGCCCGGGGACGCAGGCAACCGCCGCCCACTCCCCCTCGCCGCAAGAAGCAACGAGATTATTCAGCCTGAGGCCTGGAGCGCATGTTGGTGCAACCCTCTGAGGTGGAGCCGTGACTGACCGCTTGAGGCTAGTTTCTTGGGGTGTTGAGCACGAGTTCGATGTTGAGCTCGTCAGCTCGGACAGAGTGTGGCGTACCTCGGCACAGATGTAGGTGGGAGCAGTGAGGTGCTGCTTCTGGGCCGAGGGGTCGCCATGTGCTCACCCCGGTCGTCGTACTAGGCAACAGTAAGTCTGCTGGCGTAGTGCCGGCGTTGATGGAGGGAGAACTGGTATGGGTCTCAAAGCAGCACATTGGGCTGTTCACGAGGTGCGAGGCCTGAAGCCGCAGGAGAGGTTGCTGCTTCTTGTCTTAGCAGAGTACGCGGATGATCGTAACCGCGTGTGGTCATCACAGGATCGACTTGCCCGCATGGTGGGGACATCGCCATCGGCGTTGCGTCGTTGCCTGGGGCGTCTGGAGAGACTGGGGCTGATGACGCATGAGTACTGGTGGGCGATGGATGAGTCGACCGATACGCTTCGGATGAAAGACGTCTATCAGCTTCATGTGGGCGCTGCGCCCGACTGGGCCGCCCCCAGCGACGGCTCACAAGGATCTCGTCCGACCGGACCCCACAGGCAAAGCGAGTCCGCGCCCAAGCCGGTGGACCGACACATCAAAGCCCGCAAGGGCAAAGTAACGCTCCGGCAGGTGGGCGACGTAGTCAACTACGCTACCCGCCTGGCTCTGAACGTCAGCGCCCTTGCGGAGGCCCTGAGCAACTGGTTCAGCTGAGCCGATTGCTTACCGGGGTAGTCACCCGGTTGCACCCGGGTGACTACCCACCATGATGGCCAGTGCTGCTCTGTCATGCCTGCATCTCGACGAGTCGCATCAAGGATGCCTGCCAAGGGGCTCGGTGCCTCACGCGTGACTGCCGCCGAGATCCGTGGACCACGGTGAGCATAGGAAACGGGGCGCTGAAATAGGCCACAAGCAGTGTCCCACTGCCCCGCCGGCATATGGTTTCGGGCTGCGTGATGGCTGCTGGAATCCGGTGAGCTCAGATAACACCGATCCACGTGGAGTGAACACTCCTGCCAGCGGGACGGGAGAGGACGCTCATGTTGAGCCGGGTTCGATCAGCGCCAGCCCAGATGGCCGGATGTGAGCACAGCTCATGCAGCCACAATGACGTACCCAGGCCTGAGGACCGCGCCTTACGGATCGCGGACTGCTCCGAAGACCCACAACTGACGAGTAAGGCACAACCTCGACGGCACAAGGATATACCCCACAGCCTCCCCCTAACCTTGGTCTCCTCCACCGGTAGCGACACCATCATTCTCCGATTCCGCCATCTGAAGGCTAAGACGATACTGCTCGGCCTCTGGCTCCTCAGTGAACTCCAGGAGGTTTCCAGCCACCTCCGAGAGGACATCGCGGACCTCAGCTGGAGACGCATAGAAGAACTCGCGACGAGTATTGACGCGATTAACCCGCCTGTCCGCAAACCGTCGATGCAGATCAGCCTCCACCGTGACAGCATCGTCAGAAAAGAACAGCGCATGGACATCAAAACCAAAGGGAACAGAGGCATCACCAAGCTCTCGAACACGATCCATCGGATCAAGACGACGAGTCATGCCGATTTTAACCATCCGACCACCGAACGCTCCGACATTAGAGATAACATACACATATCCTGCACGAATATTAGCGGCACGGAAGTCAACTTTTTCGATCTCCTCATTAAGACCCTCAAGCTGAGACCTGATCTCATCCGCCTCATCCGTTCGCCCCTGCTCCACAAGAGACTGAAGCACGTGATGATAGTGCTCACGTTCCTTATCCAGCTTTGCGCGACGTTGAGCAAGTTCCTGCTGAGCCTTTCGCTCTTCACGAAGCCTCGCCTTCTCCTCACGCTCCGCTTCCTTCTCAGATTTTTTCACATTCTGATACCTGAGCGATAAATCGAGCTCTTCAAGGCGGAGAGCATGATATCTACCATCTATCCTCAGATTAATAAGAGAACCGAGACGCTCCACCTGGTCGCGAGTACGCTCAAGTCGATTACGAGCAGTCTCACCATTACCCGCTTTGACGGTGAGAACACAGTTCTCAACCTCTGCGTTGTAGGCACGCAACATCATCTTTGACATATCGGAAACGAACTTACGTCCCTGCGATGCCGAATTATTGAAGATGAAGTTATCCCTAGCCTTAATCGCCATCTTCCCTCTAATCATCTCCTTGATCTGTGAACGCACTTCCGAGAGGCGACCACTGAGTTCAAGGGAAGACTCAGCCGGATGCATATAATTTGTCAGACCATTGTCGACCATGACAACAGCATCCGAAAGATGCATATCAAGCTGCGCAAGCTCCCGCTTGCGATCGTCGATTCGATCAGAAACTGCGCGGGCATCGCTCTCAAGAATACGAAGATTCTCCTCCGCTGAGGCGGTCCTCTGGGCAATCTCCAACCTCTGTCGCTCCATAGAGGACTGCAGCTCGGCCTGCTCACGCCTCATTTGCGCAGCAACTTCCTGCATGACAACCAGATCCCCACCCCCAACCCGATCAAGAAGCGTACGAAGCTCCCCGATTGACGCAAGCGCAGCATTATACTGTTGCGCTCCCGCACTCAGCTGCTGTTCGAGAGATTGTATCTTCCGCTTTTTTTCACCAAACACCGTGAGACCTCTTTGTCGGCAAGGAGAATGTGACTCAAGGCAGACTACAACGTTACCTTGCCTGCAAGGTGAGTACAGAGGTCACAATTGCGCAACCTCAATCGAACAACTTCCAAAATATATTTTTCTCATTTTTCACTTGCGGCAGCATCGAGCACACGGCCGACGTAGCTACCGAACTTCTCGGTGATGCTGCCGTGGTCGTCGTCGGGCCACTCGTTCCAGGTGTGACGGAAACCCGCGGCTCGGTAGTAGGTCAGGCTGTTCCTGGCGTGCCCGATGCCGTCGAATCCGTCGAGGCTGTTGGCGGGCACGTCGCGCGTCCCGGTCACCCAGTTCAGCGAGAGCCGTTCCTTGGCACCGTCGGAGAACATCGCCTGCTCCTCGGGCGCATCACCACCCCCGAAGAGCAGGAAGCCCCCGCCCGCCATGCTCTCGGCGTAGACCGGGAAGAACCACTGGCTGATGAACTCCGATCCTCCGGAGTAGCCCACGAACCAGACCCGATCCATGGTGGCACCGCACTCGGCGACCACGTAGTCGAGCGCCTCCCCCAGGTAGCGGACCTTGCCGTCCTGATCCTCCAGCCACCAGATTCCGTCGTCTCCGGGAGATCGCACCGAGACCACGTCGTACCCGCGAGCGCTCGCCGCCTCGACGACTCCCCCGACGCCGGCCAGGCCTCCGCGGGACCTCTCGTCCCGGCTCTGGTTCCCTTGACTGTGGAAGGACTGCCCGTCGCCGTCGAGGTAGACGACCAGTCCGACCGGCACGTCCGTGGCCGCGTAGAAGATGCAGTCGGAGGTCTCGCCCTCGGAGTCGGTGTAGGAGAACGCAGCAGGAACCGACAGTTCTGCTGACGTCGGCCGCAGGCTCGGCGCAACGCCGGCCCCGCGCGAGCGCAGGTACGACGGCGGAGTCGAGTGCTCTGCCGCTCGCTGCGGCCCCCGAGGAGCGCAGCCGGCCAGGATGAGACCCGTCATCACTCCGGTCAGAGCTCGCCGTGAAAGGTGCACTGCCACGCTCTCCAGCCACCCTCCCAATTGCCGTCAGCCACTCGACGGTAGCACTGACGCCCCACTTCCGCCCGGCCCGAGCCAGGAACGGCTTGCTCCACCAACGACGCCGCTCACCGTTGCGGGTACGGGGGGCTCGTCGCAAGCACGGCATCGTCGACGCCCAGCACCTCGCGCCGAATGCCGTCTACCGCAAGGCGTCAGGCGGGACTTCCCTGGCCTCCCTTGGCCCCGCGGCCGCGGGATCCGTGCCTACGAGCTCCACCGCTGCGGCCACCCCGGCCGGAGGGCTGCCCGGAGCCCCGCTCACCACTTCCGCCGCGCCGCTTCGCACCGCGCCCGCCGTTCCCGCCGAGCGCTCCCCCGCCGCGACCGCCGCGACCTGCGCGACCGGACCGACTGCGTCCCGCTTCTCCGTGACCGTGTCCCGACCGCCCGGTGGAGGCCCGCCCGCTGGGGCTGCCGCCCTTGATGGCCACGCCCTCGGGCATGTCCTCCGGTGCAACAGCCTCGGCGACCTGCCCCACGAGGGCGGACACGGCGTCGTCGTCGGGACGGATGCGCTCGATGTCCGCACGGATCCGCGCCTTCTTGAGCAGGACCTGAACATCGTGCTTCTGCTCGGGCAGGACGAGGGTGATGACGCTCCCGGCGGCCCCGGCGCGGGCAGTGCGGCCCGAGCGGTGCAGGTAGGCCTTGTGCTCGGCGGGCGGGTCGACGTGGACGACGAGCTCGACGCCGGAGACGTCGATCCCCCGGGCGGCGATGTCGGTGGCGACCATGACGTGGACCTGCCCCGTGGAGAAGGCCCGCATGGCGCGCTCGCGCGCCTTCTGGCTCATGTTGCCCTGCAGCTCGACGGCGGGGATCCCTGCCTGGACGAGCTTGCGGGCCAGGCGCCGGGCGAGGTGCTTGGTGCGGGTGAACAGGATGCGCTGCCCCTCCCCGGAGGCCAGGCGCCGCACGATGCCGTCCTTGGCGGTCTTGTCCGCGACCATCCACACGCGGTGGGTCATGGCGTCCACGGGCGAGGTCGAGGGGTCCACGGAGTGCTGCAGCGGGTTGTGGAGGAACTCCTTGACCAGGGTGTCCACGCCGTTGTCCAGGGTGGCGGAGAACAGCAGGCGCTGGCCGCGCTGCGGGGTGGCGCGCAGGATGCGGCGGACGCCCGGCAGGAAGCCGAGGTCGGCCATGTGGTCGGCCTCGTCCAGGACGGTGATCTCGACCTCGTCGAGGCTGACGAGCCCCTGTCCCATGAGGTCCAGGAGCCGGCCGGGGCAGGCGACGACGACGTCGACGCCCGCTTTAAGGGCCTTCTCCTGGGGCTTGGCGGAGACCCCGCCGAAGATGGTGGTCACATCCATGTCGACGACGCGGGCCAGGGGCTCGATGACCTCGGCGATCTGGAGGGCGAGCTCGCGGGTGGGTGCCAGGACCAGCCCGATGGGGTGGCCGGGGCGGGCCTTGTCCTGCTGCGCCAGGCGCTGGACCAGCGGCAGGCTGAAGGCCAGGGTCTTGCCCGAGCCGGTGCGGCCGCGGCCGAGCACGTCGCGCCCGGCGAGGGTGTCGGGCAGGGTGGCGGCCTGGATGGGGAAGGGCGCGGTGAAGCCGCGGGCGTCGAGGTCGGCGGCGAGGTCCGAGTCCACGCCGAGGTCGGCGAAAGTGGCCTCACCCGCGGCCGGGGTCTTCCCGGAGGCGAAGCGGTGTGAGGCGGGGGTGCGGTGTGCGGCCACGAGGATCCTGTCGTTTGGGACCGCGAGCACGCCGGCGCGTGTCGCTGGCAGCGTGCGCGTCGGTGCGTGAGGTGCCGGCGTACGCGGTTCGACGGCGCAGGGCATCGGTGAGTCGACGCGCGCCGGGACCGGGGCACCAGCCAGGCCGGGCGGCGCCCGGACCGGGAAACCATCCTGCCCGAGATCCCGGCAAGTACCAAGGCTCCACTCACCCCAGGGCCTCTCGGCCGACTGCTACGAATCAACACGTATGTCACATCTCATATATGACATGAGATGTCGTGTTTGATCTCCAGCATCGGACGAGTCCTACCGGAAATTTGTGAGAGGAGACCACTATGCCTGCACCAAACCTGTTCCTGATCTACGTCACCGACGTCGAGCGAGCCACCGAGTTCTACAGCGACTTATTCGACATCCATCCCATTATGACCACTCCCCGTTACGTGGCCTTTGAAATCGCCCCAGGCGTACTATTCTCATTGTGGAGCGGAGCCGCGGATGCGATCGGCACTGCCACCTCACGAACCAGCGAGGTTGGACTGATGATTTCAACATCATTGGAGTCTGTGGATGCCGTCTACAAGGAATGGACAGCAAAAGGCGTCACAGTTGTTGAAGAACCCCACAACGATGTCTTTGGCCGAACCTTCATGATTTCCGATCCTGATGGCAACCTCATCCGCGTCTCCCCCGTGGACTGACACGTTCTGAGGCATGCGGGTGCGTCACATGTCGGGCACACCCGCTCTCGGGAGACCTACGTGCCTCAACGGCACTCTGGGAGCCGTTGCCCTGGCCGGCGCAGCCGTCCGCGCCGGCCAGGGCAACGGCCACTGACACCAGCACGAGGCCGGCAACCTTCCAGCCGCTGGGCAGCTGCCCCAGCACCACAGCTCCCACCAGTATCGACGTCGATGGCATGAGCGAGAACAGTGAGACGGCCAAGCCCGCACCGAGATACTGGGAGAAGGCGGAGGCGGCGAAGACCAGCGGCGCCGGGACCCTTCCCGCCACCGCACTGCCCGCACCACCTGCGCCTGTGCTGCTGCTCAGGCCTCGGGGCGGGTGGGATTCACCGCTCATCACGCCCGTATTGTCACCTGCGCTGCGGCCTTTTCAGGCGCTCCCTCCGCGGTCTCGGTGCGGCGCCCCGGCCCGTCTACCTGCCCAGGCGTCGCTCTCGGCCGGCGAAGTCGCGCAGCGCCCGCAGGAAGTCCACGCGTCGGAAGGCCGGCCAGTTGACCTCGCAGAAGTAGTACTCGGAGTGCACCGACTGCCACAGGAGGAATCCGGAGAGCCGCTGCTCGCCCGAGGTGCGGATGACCAGGTCGGGGTCTGGCTGGCCCTTGGTGTAGAGGTGCTCGGTGATGTCCTCCTCGCTGAGCGAGGCGGCCACCTCCTCCAGGCTCGCCCCGGCGGCGGCCCGCTCGCGCAGCAGCTCGCGCACGGCGTCGGCGATCTCCTGGCGGCCCCCGTAGCCGACGGCGATATTGACCTGCATGCGCCGATCCTCGACCTCGGCGGTCTTGACCGCATGACCCGCCGCCCCGTCCGACTCGGAGGCCCCGGCGCTCGCGGGCCGGGAACGGACGACGGCAGCGCGCAGGCGCTCGGCCAGCGGCTCGGGCAGGAGATCGACGGCGCCCACGAGACGCAGGCTCCAGCGGCCGGTCTCGGCGAGCTCGTCGACGGCGTGGGCGATGATGTCCAGCAGGGGTGAGAGCTCGGCCGGGTCTCGGGAGAGGTTGTCGGTGCTCAGCAGCCACAGGGTGACGACCTGGACCCCCATCTGCTCGGCCCACCCGAGGAACTCCTCGATCTTGTCCGCGCCTCGCTTGTGGCCCTGCGCGGCCCCGAACCCCATGGACTTGGCCCAGCGCCGGTTGCCGTCGAGGATGACACCCACGTGGTGGGGCACCGTGGCCGGGTCGATGCGCGCAGCCAGCCGGCGCTCGTAGATGTCGTAGAGGAGGTTGTCGCCTGCCATGCCGTGTTCCTCGGGACTCCTCGGTGGGATTGATGGGGGGACGGGGCCCGACGGCTCGGGGCCATCTCCAACGCTATCGCGCGATGCCCCTCCCGTGCTGGACGAGTCGGCTAACAGCCGGGTCAAATCCGGTCATCAGGTTCATCCAGGGTTACCGGGGCACAACGGAGTCATGCGAGGACGCGCGACCGCACCGGCTCAGGCGACGACGGCCGAGGAACCTCCCGAGGCACGTGATCGTGCCTGCCGCGTCACATCACCGTCCGGACCGCTACCACCACAACCTACGCTCACGTAACCTACGGGGTCGTAAGGTTCAGAACCGGTCCCGGGCTCAGCCCACGCCACCCAGAAGGACGCTCACGCCCATGTCACCGACATCGCCATCGACGCCGCCGGCCTCGCGCCGCTCCGCGTCCACGAGCGCCAAGGGCGTCATCGCCGCCGTCAAGCCGAGGCTGCGCGGGTGGATCCACGCCGGCACCGCGCCACTGGCCCTGGCTGCCTGCATCGTGCTGACGGTGCTGGCGCCGGGAGCGGGCCTGAAGTGGGCCTGTGCCGTCTACCTGACCTGCTCGCTGCTGCTGTTCGCCAACTCCGGCGTCTACCACATCGGCACCGGGCACTGGCCCGCGAAGGTGGCGGCCACGCTGCGGCGGATCGACCACGCGAACATCTACCTGCTCATCGCCGGCACCTACACGCCCCTGTCGGCGGCGCTGCTGCCGACGCGCACGGCCACCCTGGTCCTGGGGATCGTGTGGGCGGGAGCCGCGATCGGCACGACCACGAACCTGTTGTGGATGCACGCCCCGCGCTGGTTCACCACCGCCCTCTACATCATCCTGGGCTGGGTGGCGGTCTGGTTCCTGCCGCAGTTCTGGCGGGAAGGCGGCCCCGCGATCGTGTGGCTGCTGGTGGCCGGGGGCGTGACCTACACGCTGGGTGCCGTCGTCTACGCGCGCAAGACGCCCGATCCCTCGCCGCGCTGGTTCGGCTTCCACGAGATCTTCCACGTGTGCACCGTGGCCGCTTGGGCCTGCCAGTGCGTGGCCTGCTTCCTGGCGGTTGTGCGCTAGAGGGGGCGGAGCCGACCGTGAGGCGACCCCCGAGGCCGCCAGGCCCGGTGCACGGGCCGCCACACCGTCGAGCCGAGCGCTTTACCCACCGAGTCTTCCGACCCCCGCGACGCCGCTGATCAGGCGGGCCGGCAAGGATTCACCCGCCTCGGCACCCGACCGCGGACCCGGAATATTCCAGCACCTTTCGCCAACTACACAGCATCCCCCCAGGCTGCGGCGTAGACTCGCGCTTCAAACCCGGTCGGCCCTACGAGGAGCCGCCGGGTGTCGTCGTCGCAAGGTGACCCGACCGGCTGCCGAGCGACCAGCACCAGTCATCCAAGGAGGACCCATGTCCGAGCAGTCACAGGGCACCTGGCTCACCCAGGAGGCCTACGACCGACTGTCCACCGAGCTCGAGCACCGCAAGACGGCCGAGCGCAAGGAGATCGCCCAGCGCGTGGAGGCGGCCCGCCAGGAGGGTGACCTGCGGGAGAACGCCGGCTACCACGCCGCCCGCGAGGAGGCGGGGCTCAACGAGGCGCGCATCATCCAGCTCGAGGAGACCCTGGAGAACGCACAGATCGGCGAGGCGGCCGACGACGGCTCGGTCTCAGCCGGCACCATCGTCACCGCGAAGGTGGCCGGCAAGGAGCAGGTCTTCGCCCTGGGCGGTCAGGAGATCACCGAGGACGTGCCCGATGGCGTCAAGGTCTTCTCCCCCGACGCCCCACTGGGTCAGGCCCTCATGGGGCACCGTGCGGGCGACACCGTCTCCTACGAGGCCCCCACGGGCCGGAAGATCAAGGCCGAGATCGTCAAGGTCGAGCGGGTCTGAACCCGCCTCCACCGAGCCGGGCGTTTCTCGCGCAGCCCCACCGAGATTCGTGGGGCTGCGCGAGAAACGCCCGGCTCGGATTCTACGGACGCCCAGGAAAACAACCAACCCCTGAGATGGTGCGAGGAGAGTCCCATGGGTTATGCCATGTATTTCTACAGATTCAGCGATGGACGCAGCATCGGGGGCGACAAGCGGGGGTTGTGGAACTTTCTTGAGCGCCGAGGGCTGAGCCTTCAGCGCAGCACACACTCCAGCGACACCACACACCTGGCGAACGCCGACGGGTCGGTACTGTTATTCGACGACGGCTACCCACGAGATCTCATCCTCTCCGACCCCTCCATTCACGACTCCGAGCTGAGCGCCTTCATTGCACACGCCCATCTCAGCGATGACGAGTGCGAACTGCTCTACGACCTGTGCGTCTCGACGAACTTCCTCCTCG
The DNA here is from genome assembly GCF_005696555.1 of Actinomyces sp. oral taxon 171 str. F0337. NCBI lineage: Bacteria > Bacillati > Actinomycetota > Actinomycetes > Actinomycetales > Actinomycetaceae > Actinomyces > Actinomyces sp. oral taxon 171. The sequence goes on from NZ_CP040005.1 coordinate 2,666,902, forward strand.
TTCACGTGGACGTGCCCCTGCTGTTCGTGATCCCGGACGGGAATCACCGGATCGACCAGCTGCCGCAAGAGGTGAGGGATGACGCAGACCGAGGTGAGATTGAGATTGTTGTGGCCAACAGCTGGCAGGAAATGCAAGCCGCATTAAAGTACGAGTAGACGCTCATTCCGTAAAAACGAGGACTCCAACCACGGACAGGACGTATCCACCCATGGGCTTCTCTCTCTATCTGTACAAGATCGACGGAGACCGACTCGTCGATCCGGATCGCGACGGCGTGCAGGAGTTCTTGCGACGGCGTCGAATGCACATGAAGGTCTTCCCGCCCTCCAGCGCAGACCGGTCATCATCCGCGACGCTGCTCAACGAGGACGGAACCGACATCGATGTCGATGGGCTTCAGGACTTCCACTTCTCCAATGTGCTCGAGGAGGATGAGGCGATGACGGCGGGGACCGGGCACGCCCACCTCACCGCCGGTGAGTGCGACTTCATCTTTGATCTGTGCGTCTCGGCGGGCTTCATGATCGTCAACCCTCAGGGAGGCCCCAGCTACATCGTCCCGCGAGGGAACCACACCGCTGAGAATCTGCGCGCCATCACGCAAGGTATGAGCGAGGAGGATCAGCGGCAGGACATCGTCGCCGTCGACAGCGGCGAGGAGCTTCAGGCCTTACTCACCGGTAGGTTCCAGAGCTTCCTCGACTGGCGCGAGCGAGCCTTCACCCGTCTGGAGCTGAACGGTTCCGGGCCGGAGCCCTCACCGAGCTCCTGACTGACACCTGCCCTCAGACCTCCGCCCCGACCTCTCCTCGCGGTCAGTGAAGCGCGTGCGGGAATAGAGGCGGGGCGCAGTACCGTGTTCTCATGTTCAACGCCCTTCGTCACTCACTCAGCGGATCGGCGCCGGCCGGCCGCGAGACGCCGGTTCTGACCGCCCCCGGGGACCATCCGGTGCTGGGCACGCCCTTGGACGGACCGTGGCCCGAGGGCAGTCGGGTCATCTATCTGGCGGCCGGCTGCTTCTGGGGCGTGGAGCGGATCCTGTGGCGCCAGGACGGCGTCGTCTCGACGTCGGTCGGCTACATGGGCGGTGAGACACCCAACCCCACGTACCAGGAGGTGTGCACCGGGGCGACCGGTCACGCCGAGACGGTACGCGTCGTCTACGACCCGACTGTCTGCGGCGAGGGCGGGGAGACCCTGCTGCGAGCCTTCTGGGAGAACCACGACTCCACGCACCTGAACCGTCACGGCAACGACGTCGGCACCCAGTACCGCTCGGCGGTGTGGACGACGACGCCCGCCCAGCACGAGGCGGCCGTGCGGATCCGCGAGGCCTTCCAGAGCGAGCTGACCCGCCTGGGCCTGGGTACCTGCGTGACCACCATCGAGGACGCCGCGGACGCGCCGGCTCAGTTCGGCGGCCCCTACTACCTGGCCGAGGACTACCACCAGGCCTACCTGCACAAGAACCCGAACGGCTACTGCAACCACGGTCCCAACGGGGTGACCTGCCCGGTCGGTATCACGGACCTGCCTGCCCAGACGGACATCCTGGCCCCGGAAGACGCACCGGCCTGAGGGCGCCACCTCAGCCTTTGAAGGGTCAATCACCAGCGTTCTCACACATTGTCTTGAGACGCTGTTCCAGGCAGCAGGCCAGCACTCCCAGCTGTGAGCGCCCGCGACTTCCTGACCCGTTTCCCTGCGCACCACAGGAGGCTCAACCCCGATGAGCAGCCAGCAGACGAGCACCCCGCCGGACCGGTCTCCGGCAGGGACGGCCTTGGAGACCCACTGGTCTGAGGACAGGGACTTCCAGTGGCGCGCCGCGACCGAGCTGCTCATCGCCATGGGGGTCCCACGCTCCACCGCCCGCCTCACCGGCGAGCTGCGCTCCTCCGTCGCGCACCTGGAAGAGGTCGACGCGCGCCTGCCCCGTGATGGCAAGCCCCTGCCGGAGGTCGACCGGCTCACCCGCAACAACGCCGTCGATGACGTCGCCCGGGTCATCCTGCCGCTGGCGCACGCCGCCCTGGAGCGGATCCGGGCCGAGGAGCTGCGCACCGAGGTCATCGGTGTCGACTACGACGCCCTGTGCGACGCCGTCAAGCAGCTCGAGGCCACCTACCGCGCCGGCTGGTGGCGCGCGGCCGAGAGGGAGGGCGCCGACTTCTTCCTGCGCGAGGTCGAGGCCCTCAACCGCCTCAATGTGCCCCCGGTGCGGGCCACCTGGCGCGACGCCGGCAGGATCGCGAGCATCCTGCGCCAGATGCCCGTCTCGACGCTGCGTCGCGTGGCCCGTACGAGCAACCCCATGGCGCTGCGACTCATGGTGCTGTTCAATCTCCAGGCCGGCTACCGCGACGGCCGCTTCGACAAGACCATCTCGATCCCCCGCCTCATCCACACCCGCACCAGCGAGTACCGCACCGAGTACCGGACCGGTTCAGCCGCCTAGCGCGAGCCGCGCAGCCGCCGCCAGCCCACTCACTTCGACAGAAACTTCAGAATCGACGCGGCTCCGGGTCGATTCTGAAGTTTTGGTCGAAGTGAGGGTGGGAGAAGGAGGAGGGGCTCACCAGCGTCGGCCAGTGGGCCTGACCCCGGCAGCGGACAGCCGCCGCAGCATCTGCGCCCCGGCATCACCCCAGGCCTGCGCCCATGTCCAGCGGGCCACCATCAAGCCCGAGGCCCGCAGCGCGTCCTCCCGGAGCTTCTCATGCCACACGACATCCTCCGGGTCCTGCCCGAAGGAGGCCGACTGGTACTTGACCCGACCGTCGAACTCCCCGGCCACCCCATAGTCCGGCCAGTAGAAGTCCAGGATGTAGAGCTCCGACCCGACCCGCACACTCACCTGCAGGTCCGGCTTGGGAAGCCGGTGCTCCCACATGCGCACGCGCGACATCGACTCGCCCGGCGACTCGGAGCGGCCGTCGGCCAAGCGCACGGCCTGCCGAGCACGAGGGGCGCCACGTGCCGTCTCGGGCATACGCGCCAGCGCCTCCTCCAGGGCCTCCGCGGAGCACAGTCCGTTGTGCAGGGCCGCATCCATGGCGGCGACCCCCGCCATGAGGCCGTTCCACCGAGCCAGGTCAATGAGTGAGTCCGGCAACGCGACGGCGAGATTCCCGCCCACTCTGACGACCTCAGTGCCGGGGCGCCGGACGTGGCGCCTCAGCAAGGAGGTCCGCACCCGGCCGGGGTGTCCGTCCACGACCTCCACCCGGCGCAGAACCGTCCCCACCAGTGGCAGCCCGTAGGCGGCGACAGCGGAGGCGCCCGCCAGCACCAGTTCCTCGCCGTACTTCCGGTGCGCCGCCTCGAGCAGCAGCTCGTAGCGCTCCATCCACGCAGCCTCCTGCCAGGCCGCACGGGGCGCGTAGACACCAGCGGCGACACGCAGCCAGTCGTGGCTGAGGTCCGGGCGCGCGCACGCGGCGCCGTCGAGCCGGGTCTCGTTCCACATCAGCGGGCGCAGGGACCCGCCGTCGGACAGGGGCGGGGAGGAGATCGCGGTGGTCATCCCCCTATGCTGCCCGCGGCGCCCCGACGCTCCCCCGGAGCACTTGCCTTCCTGTGGAAACAGGGGCCGGCGGCGCCGTTGTGGACACCGGCATCGTGGATCACTTCGACCGAATCTTCAGAAACGACCCGGAGCCGCGTCGTTTGTGAAGTTTTTGTTGAAGTGCGGGTGGGAGGCCGGCGGTCAGTGCTCACCTCGTCAGTCCTCGCTCCGCCGGTCGGCCAGCTCGAGCTTGCGGTAGCGGCTGACGGCCGCGCCGACGTCGACCATGCGGGGGCGCACGAGGAAGGCGGGCCGCTCGCGCTCGTCGGTCAGGGCGTCCAGGCCCTCCTCATCGAGCAGGGCCTCAAGGTCGTCCAGGCACTCGCGCAGCGGGGAGACCCCGTCGAAGCGCTGCTCCAGCAGGGCCCGCAGGGCGTAGGCGATGGCCTCGGCCTGCCCGGGGTCGGTGACGCCGCCGACGTCGGAGATGTCGATGTCCTCCCGGTCCAGGACGAGGGTGGAGGTGCCCTGGGCGCGAGTGCGCACCGGTCCCCGGCGGGTGCGCGGCGGGGCGGGCTCGGGGACGCGCTGCCGAGGCGCGGCGAAGTCCTCCAGCTCGGTGAGGGGCCGGGGCTGGTCGGCCACGACCCGGCGGGCCTGCTCGGTGACGTCGCGCAGGTGGTAGGCGTCCATGAGCAGGACCCGGTCTGCCACGTCCAGGTAGTCCCCGGAGCCGCCCATGACCATGACCGTGGAGACGCCCCGCCGGCGGAACAGCGCGGTAATGCGGTCCACCAGGGGGGTGATGGGCTCGCGGTCGGCGGCCACCAGCTCGCGCATGCGCGAGTCGCGGATGAGCAGGTTCGTGGCGGAGGTGTCCTCGTCCAGCAGCAGCACGGTGGAGCCGGCCTCGACGGCCTCGATGATGGAGGCGGCCTGGGAGGTGGATCCCGAGGCGTTGCGGGTGGTGAAGGAGGCGGTGTCGCGCCCGGCCGGCAGGTGGGAGATGAAGGGGGTCAGGTCGACGCCGGTCACGGCGCGCCCGTCGGCGGCCCGCACCTTGACTGCGTCGGGGACCGTGGCGACGAGCTCGCGCCCGTCCCCGGGCACGTGCGGGTACACGCCGCGCTCGATGGCACTCAGCAGCGTGGACTTGCCGTGGTAGCCGCCTCCGACGATGACGTTGACGCCCGCCTCGACGACGGTGCCGCGCACCGTCCCTGCGTGCGGGAGCTCCACCGTGGCGGCCATGGACTCGGGGGCCTCGAGGGGGACGCCGCCGTCCAGGGGCTCGTCGCTCACCCCGGAGCGGCGCGGCAGGACGGAACCGTCGGCGAGGAAGGACACCCAGCCGTTGCGGGCTGCCGTCGCGGTCAGGGCCCGGTGGTCCTCGAGGGTGGCGATGTGGTGCACGAGCCGGTCGCCCCGCTCGCCGGTGAGGTCCATGGCCTCCTCCAGCTCGCGCACGAGGTCGCGCCCCACGATCCGGGAGGCCTCGTGCCCCTGGATGGAGCGGCCCTGGGCGGGCAGGGCCAGGCGGGCGCGGGCCTCCAGGATCCAACCGGCCCCCTCCTTCTTCTCGTCAGGGCGCAGAATGATGCTGGAACGCTGCAGGATCTCCTGGCCCGGGGAGGCGATGGACAGCGCCGTGCCGCGGAATCCGGCGTGCAGCTCGCGGGTGAGGAAGTCGCCCACGGCCAGGCGCCGGTCGACGTCGGCCAGTAGGTCGGCCTCGTCGAGCAGCTCCAGCCCGTGCAGGTCGGTGGGCACGTCCACGTGGATGCGCGTGGGCGGGGCGTAGGGGTCGGACTGGACGCGGTCGATGTGCAGGAACCAGCCGGCGGGCGCCCGGTACCGTCCGACGATCGCCTTGTAGGCGGCGTAGGAGCGTCCGTCGAGGGCGTGGAGGTGGCCGATGAGGTCGGCCAGGAGGCCGTCGCGGGGCTCGTCGTCGTAGACGCGGCGCGAGCGGCCGCGCTCGCGACCCCGGTAGCCGCGGTCACTGCCTCGGTGGCCTCGGTCGCCGCCACCGGAGCCGCCCCGATAGCCACGGTCGCCACGGTCGCCACCACGGTAGCCGCGGTCGCCTCTGTCACCACCGCCGGAGCCTCCCCGGTACCTGCGCTCGCCGTGTCCGCCTCTGTCGTCCCGGTGGGAACCGCCTCGCTCGCTGCGCTCAGTCATGGTGAAACCCTACCCACCCGCCATGCCGCGCCCCGGCAGCCGCCGCACGAACAACGTCGCCGCCGGGGCACCCGCAGGTACCGCCGACGGCGACGTGGTGGACTGGCATCCTCCGGCTCAGCCGGACAGCCGAGCTCAGAGCCCTCAGCGCAGGGAGGCCAGGGCGTCGGAGTGGGCGACGACGTCGCGCACCATGGCCGGCACCTCGGCGTCGTGGAAGGAGGCCGGCGAGAAGGCGCCGTCGGCGAAGTCGGTGTTGAGCGACAGGAACACGTTGGAGGCCACGACGGTGGCGCCCATGCCCTGGAGGATCTGCTGGAGGTGGCTGACGGCACGGATACCGACGCTGTAGGAGTAGCCGACCACGCCCACGCCCTTGTTGGCCACGGCGCCGGGCTGGAGGAAGTCGATGGCGTTCTTCAGCGCGCCGGGGATGGAGAAGTTGTACTCGGGGGTGACGAAGATCAGCGCGTCGAAGGACTTCAGGGCCTCGTCGAAGGCGGCACCGGCCGGGTCGCTGGGGACGGCCATGCGCGGGGGGATCTCCTCGGCGAACAGGGGCAGGTTGAAGGAGGCGATGTCGACGATCTCGGCCTCGACGCCCTCGATCGTGTTGGCCTGGTCGACGACCCACTGGGCGATGGGACCACCCACGCGGTTGGGGCGGACGGAACCGACGACGACGGCAAGACGGGTCATATTTTTCTCCTGGTCGAGATGAGCCGGGTCGGGGCTGGGTCAGGCGGAGACTCCTATGGCACGCCCGGCCGCGACAAATGATGTGCCGATAACCTTATGGGAGTTTCAACAGAAACAGCGAGCCCTTATTGCATGATGCCTGCCACAACACAGGCCCACCCGTCCGCGCCCCACCTGTGAGGACGGGCGGAGCCGCGAATTTGTCACGGATCATCGGGCCAGGAAGAAGCGGAAGGCGGGGTCGCCGGTCTCCTCGTTGTAGGAGTAGCCGAGACGGTCCATGTGCTCGGTCAGCTCGACGTCGTCGGGACCGGCCGCGAAGGCGCACAGGATGCGGCCGTAGTCGGCGCCGTCGGTGCGGTAGTGGAACAGGGTGATGTTCCAGCGGGTGCCCAGCACCTCCAGGAAGTGGGCCAGCGCCCCGGGCGACTCGGGGAAGAGGAAGGAGAAGAGGCGCTCGGGCACGCCCGGGGTGGCACGCCCGCCGATCATGGAGCGCACGTGGACCTTGGCGAGCTCGTCGTCGGTGAGGTCGACGACGTCGTAGCCGGCCTCCTCCAGGTCCGCCACGATCTCGGCGCGCTCCTGGCGCCGGGCGATGCGCACGCCCACGAAGATGCGGGCGGGGTCGGTCTCGGTGCGGGCCGCGGAGAGGCGGTAGTTGAACTCGGTGACCGAGCGGGCCCCCAGGACCGAGGCGAAGCGCAGGAAGGAGCCCTGCTCCTCGGGGATGGTGACCCCGAGGATGGCCTCACGCTGCTCACCGATCTCGCTGCGCTCGGAGATGTAGCGCAGCTGGTGGAAGTTGAGGTTGGCGCCGGACAGGACGAAGGCGAGGCGCTCGCCGGCCAGGTGGTGCTCGGCGACGTAGCGCTTGAGGCCCGCCAGGGCCAGGGCCCCGGAGGGCTCGGAGATGGCGCGCACGTCGTCGAAGACGTCTCGCACGGCGGCGGAGGTCTCGTCGGAGGAGACGGTGACGACGTCGTCGAGCAGGGCCCGGCACATGCGGAAGGTCTCCTCACCGATGCGGCGCACGGCCACCCCTTCGGCGAACAGGCCCACATGGTGCAGGGTGATGGGCTCACCGCCCAGCAGGGCGGCCTTGAGGCAGGCCGACTCCTCGTGCTCGACGCCGATGACCTTGATGCCGGGCATGAGCTGCTTGATGAGGACGGCGACGCCGGCCGCCAGACCGCCGCCGCCCACGGGCACGAAGACGCGGTCGAGGTGGGCGTCCTGCTGGATGAGCTCCAGGCCGATGGTGCCCTGGCCGGCAATGACGCGGGGGTCGTCGAAGGGGGCGATGTAGGAGTGGCCCTCGACCTCGGCCAGACGGGTGGCCTCGGCCTTGGCGGCGTCGAAGTTGTCCCCGTGGAGGCGGACCTCGCCGCCCAGGGCGCGAACGGCATCGACCTTGATCTGGGGGGTGACGGTGGGCATGACGATGATGGCGCTCATCCCCAGCAGGGCGGCGGAGCGGGCCACCCCCTGGGCGTGGTTGCCGGCCGAGGCGGTGACGACGCCGCGCTCACGCTCGGCCGGGCTCAGGGAGCGCATGGCGTTGTAGGCGCCGCGGATCTTGAAGGAGTGGACCGACTGGAGGTCCTCGCGCTTGACCTCGACGGTGTTGCCCAGGCGGGCCGACAGGGTCGGCATCTCCTGCAGGGGCGTGTGCTCGGCCGCCTCGTAGACGGGGGCCTTGAGGATCTCCCGCAGGTAGCGGGCGCTGTCCCAGGCCGGGGTTCCGTTGCTGCTGACGCTGTCGAGCTCATTCACGAGTGACAGCGTAACGGGCGCACGACCGTCAACCTCAAGCCGGCGGCGGCGCACCTGCCGTACGCGAGGCAGAACGCGCAGCTGTCAGCTCATCGACGAATCGGGCGATGGGCGGGGCCGCGTCCGACGCCGATATCGCGGCGATCGGCGGATGCGGAGGAAGCCCCGGGATGCAGTGGACCTGAACGTCCGGCCCCTCCTTGTCCACGGCCGACTGCGCGATCAGCGCGCACCCCAGGCCGGCCGCCACCATCTCACGGATACTGGCCGGGCTGTGCGTCTCAAACTCCACCCGCGGCACCGCATCGATCGCACTGAATGCTGTATTCAGCAAACGTCGCAGTCCACTGTCCGAGGACAGGCACACGAACGGTTCGTCCACCACATCGGCCAATGAGCCCACCCGCCGAGCAGTCGATAGCGGGGTGATGAGGACCAGCCGTTCGTCCGCGATCTCGGTACGACGAGATCCTTCCTGCTCCCCTACAGGACCGACGACGACGTCGACCCGTCCTCGATGGAGCTCGTCGAGCAGGTCGGCGATGAGCCCGGTGCGCAGCGACACCGTGACTCCCGGATACCTCAGCCGGAACCGGCCGATCGTACTCACGAGGTCGAACCCGCCCAGGAGCGACGTCGCAGCCACTCTGACGTGCCCGACGGACACGGACCGGAAGGCGCGCACGGCCCGCTCCCCCTCATCAAGACTCGCCAGGGCTCGACGCACGTATGGCAGGAAGGACTCCCCGGCGGCGCTGAGGGACACCGGTCGAGCGCGGTGCAGCAGCGTCACTCCCAGCTCCAGCTCCAACCGCTTGATGTGGGCGGAGACGACCGGCTGAGCCAGGTGGAGGTCGGCAGCCGCCCTGGTGAACCCACCGCACCGCACGATCGACTCGAATGACCGCAGATATCGCAGTTCCACCTCACCATATTAAATCGATATGGGATGCATGTGAACTCAGTCTTGGACGTATAGAAGTCGAGATACCTACCGTTCAGGTATGACATTCATCGAATCCGCAGACACCACGATCCACCATCTGGGCGCCCTGGAAACCTCCGCCCTGGGACTCGGCTGCATGGGCCTGTCCCAGGGGTACGGTCCAGCCGACGACGGAGAGTCCCTGTCCGCCATCCATTCAGCCCTCGACTCCGGCATCACGATGCTCGACACCGCCATGAGCTACGGGCAGGGCCACAATGAGGAGATCGTCGGCAGAGCCGTCTCCACCAGCGGCATCGCACGCGACAGTCTTCAGATCGCCACGAAGCTCGGCATCGTCCGACGCGAGGGCGGGGTCCAGCTGGATGCTCATCCCAGCCGCATCGCCGCCTACTGCGACGCATCGTTGCGCCGGCTGGGAATGGAGACCATCGACCTGTACTACCTGCACCGCGTGGACCCGCAGGTTCCGATCGAGGAGTCCATCGCAGCCATGGCTGACCTGGTCGCTCAAGGCAAGGTCCGCCATCTCGGGGTGTCAGAGGTGACGCCTGAGGAGCTCAGGCGCGCCCACGCCGTTCACCCCATCGCAGCAGTGCAGATGGAGTGGTCGCTCATGTGGCGCGAGCCGGAGCTCAGTATCGTGCCCGCCGCCCGGGACCTCGGAGTCGGCCTGGTGCCGTACAGCCCTCTGGGCCGCGGGCTGCTCAGCGGGCGAATCGATGCCGGCACCGTCGCCGACAGCCCCTTCCGGGCGAACGACCCCAGGTTCAACGGCGATCATCTCAGTGCCAACCTGAGTCAGGTTGCGGCGCTCACTCACCTCGCAAGGTCCTGGGACATGACAACGGCCCAGGTCGCCCTCGCGTGGCTGCTGTCCCAGGGCGACGACGTCGTTCCCATCCCCGGAACGCGTAGAGCGGACCGGGTGAGGGAGAACGCCTCTGCCATGTCCTGCCGGCTCACAGCGGAGGAGCTGGAGATGCTGAACTCGGCAGTTCCGGCCGGCGCGTGGGAAGGAGACCGCAGGTCCTTCGCCGTCCCCGTCACGGCTCGGTCGACACCTCACCGGGACGAGAGACAAGCGAGAGATACGGACGCACGGTGACTACTCGCGCACCGTCCCTCGCCCCGAGACGGCGCTGAGTGGCGACGCGTCCGCACGCGGCGCTCTCCCCGCGGTGTGTCCACGAAGCGAGCACGCCCTTGGTTCACCGGAGCCAGCGGGAATAATTCGGACGGACCGCAAGGTTGGTACGCACACCCTACGGAAAGGAGCCGCCATGTCGCTCCAGCTCTTCGAGCTCGTCCCCGCCACTCCGTCACGTGAGGCCGCCGAGGCCCTCATCGCCCAGGTCTCTCAGGCCGTTGAGGCCGCCGGCGCCTCCGTCCTGGAGTCGCAGGTCACCGCCAGCCACGAACGCATCTTCACCATCGTCGAGCTCGCCTCCGACGACGTCGACGGCCTGACCGCCGCTGTCCGGGGCGCCGCCTCCGACGCCGAGGTCACCGGCCCCGACGAGGTCCGCCTCGTGGGTGCCGAGCTGGAGGACGTGCGCGCCCTGGCCCGCAAGGCCGACTACCTCGTGGAGTGGGACATCCCCGAGGAGATCTCCATGGAGACCTACCTGGCGCGCAAGAAGGCAAACTCTCCCAAGTACGCCCAGGTGCCGGAGGTGAGCTTCCTGCGCACCTACGTGCGTGAGGACACGGTCAAGTGCCTGTGCTTCTACGACGCCCCCGACGAGGACGCCGTGGTGCGCGCCCGTGAGGCCGTCTCCACCCCGATCGACCGCCTCCACGCCCTGGAGGGCTGAGGTCCCGATCAACCGATGAAGCGGGCGCCGACCCATAGCGCGGTCGGCGCCCGCCTCGTTGTCTGTGCCTGATGGCGCAGCCTCCTCGCGCCCGGCAGGAGCCGGGCCGCTGCTGCGAGGTCTCAGCGCCGCATGCTGCGGGAGGCGGCGACCGACGTGATCGACAGGACCACGAGGGCGGCGGCGGGCGTGGCCACGGCCCAGGGGGCCCGTTCGATGTAGGGCAGTGCGTCGGACAGGACCAGTCCCCACTCCGGTGCCGGGCTCTGGGCGCCCAGGCCCAGGAATCCCAGGGCCGCCAGGGCGAGGGCCTTGCCGGGCAGCCTCAGGGCCGCGTGGCGCGCCAGGGGGCCGACGACGGCGGGCAGGACCCGGGTCAGGGTGATCCGCACACGCCCCTCCCCCAGGACCGGGGCGAGGAGGACGTCGGGACGTTGCCGGTTCTCGGCGACGAGCCCGGCGGCGTGGGAGGCCAGGGGCGCCCAGCCGACGCAGGCCACGGCGATGGCGGCGCCCGTGGCGCTGGGCCCAGATACGCCGGCGACGATGAGCCCGGCCAGGATCGGCGGAGCGGCGTTGGCCACCTCGATGAACCCCGTGGCGGCCCGCGGTGCCAGCCCCACCAGCATGGCGATGACGAAGCACACGACCGTGACGACGACGGCGCCGCTCACGGTGGACACGGCCCCGTGAGCCACGCGCGCCAGGACGTCGCGCCCGAGCGAGTCGGCGCCCAGCGGGAGGGCGGCGCTGGGCTGCGCGAGCTTGTCCGCGACGACGGCGTAGGGGTCGCGGCGGATCCCGACAGCCGCCATGAGGGCCAGCAGGGCGGCGCCGCTGACGGCGATGACGCGGGCGGCCCGCCCCGGGTGCTCCACGGGGGGCGGGGCCGTCAGTCCGCCCGCCCCGGCGGCCCGCCCCATGAGGAGGCGCCGGGCCGCTCCGGCGATGACGCCGGCGGCGAGCGCCAGGGCGAGCAGCAGCAGGATCTGGGCCTGGAGCGCCGGCACGTCCTGGGCGGAGGCGGCGTCCAGGAGCTCGCGGCCCAGCCCCGGGATGGCGAAGATCTTCTCCACGGCGACCGCGCCGCCGGTCAGGGCGACGACGACGAGCGCCACCTGACCGGTCAGTGGCGCCAGGGCCCGCCGCAGGATGGCCCCGGCCAGGGTCCGGCCGCGGATGCCGGCGGTGGACCAGGTGGCCACCCAGCGTTCGGAGAAGGTGGCGGTGACGGCGTCGGAGACGAGTCCGCCGAGGTATCCGCCGGTGGGCAGGCCCAGGCTGAGGGCCGGCATGATGACCTTCTCGGGGCCACCCCACCCGAAGGGCGGCAGGATCCTGAGGTAGACAGCCAGGACGAGCATGAGGATCGGGGCCAGGAGGTACTCGGGCAGGGAGATGAGGACCGCGGAGGCGGCGCCGCCGCGAGGCCGGGGGCGCCCTCGCAGCCCGTCGCGCAGGGCGGGCAGGACCAGGGCGGCGGCCACGACGACCCCGACGCCGAGCGCGGCGGCCATGAGGCTCAGGGAGACCCCGAAGGCGTCGACGGCGTCCGGTCCGACGTCGGCCCCCGAGACCCAGGAGCGGCCCAGGTCGCCGCGGGCCACCCCGGTCAGCCAGTGGCCGATGACGTGGAGGGGGCCGCCGTCGATCCCGATGCTCTGGCGGATGGACTCCAGGACCTCCGGTGTGGGCTCCCGGTCGGAGGAGGTGGCGCGCAGGATCGTCAGGGCCGGGTCCTTGCCCGAGAGCCACGGCAGCATGCCCACCAGGCCGACGAGGCAGGCCAGGGCGAGCAGGCGCGAGATGCCGGTGACGAGGTCGCCCGTGCGCAGGCGTCCGGCAACCTGGGTGAGCACGCCGTTCACTTCTTCACGGTCGTGGTCGAGGTGATGAGGGTGCGCTCGTTGGGGTCGCGCTCGGCGCCGGTGACGCCGGAGGCCTCGCCCTGGATGAGGCGCTCGTGGGCGAGCGGGATGGCGGCGCCGGTGACGAGAATGGCCTGCTCGGCGGCCATGACGGCCTTGCGGCGCTCGTCGCCGGGTTCCGTGGCAGCGGCCTTGGAGATGGCGGCATCGACCTTCTCATCGTGCAGGCCGCTCATGGCGTAGGAGCCGGAGGAGGAGAAGTCGGCGGTCATGTAGGCGACGGCGTCGCCGGAGTCCAGGACGGTGGAGCGCGACACGAGGACGGCGTGGAACTTGCCGTCCAGGGCCTCGGACTCGATCTGGTTGTACTCGCGCACGTCCTGGGTGACCTTGAAGCCGGCGGCCTCGAGCTGTTGGGCCAGGAGGGGGACCATCTCGCCGAGCTCGGGGCGGTCGGTGTAGGACGCCAGAGTGATGGAGGTTCCGGCGGGGACGCTTCCGGCGGTGGTGGCGCCGGGGACCTTGCCGGTGGCGGCCGCGCCCGTGGCTCCGGGGTAGGTCTCCTTCTTCCAGGCGCGCAGGTCGGCGGCCCAGGGCACGGCCGGCCCCAGGAGTCCGACGGGAGAGTCGGCGTGGCCCTCGAAGACGGTCTTGATGAGGGCGGCGGGGTCGACGGCGTTGCGGGCGGCGGCGCGCAGGGCCGGGTCGGCGAAGGGGCCGGAGCGGGTGTTGAGGTAGAGGGTGGGGGTGCGCGGGGTGGCTACCTCGTGGAGAAGGTTCTTGTCGATGTTGCCGACCTGGGCGACGGGGACGGCCTCGACGATGTCAGCGGTGTCGGTGCGCAGGGCGTTGGCGCGGGCGGCGCCGTCGGGAACGTAGGTGACGTCGATGCCGGGAGCGGTGGCCTTCTTGCCCCAGTACTTGTCGTTGCGCTCCAGGGTGGCGCCGGAGGAGCCGTTGGCCTTCTTGAGGATGAAGGCGCCGGTGCCGTGGCCGACGGGGTCGATGGCGCCGTCGGCGGAACTGGGGTAGGCGGCCGGGGACAGGATGACGAGCTGGGGGCTGGAGAGGCGCTGCGGCATGAGGGGGTCGGGGGCCGCGGTCGTCAGGAGGAGGTCCTTGCCGTCGGCCTTCGCGGTGAGCTTGACTCCGTCCAGGACGCGCGGCGGCTTGGCCGCGGTGGCGGCGAAGGTGAGGGCGGCGGCCGCGTTCTCGGCGCTCAGGGCGGTGCCGTCGTGGAAGGTGACGCCCTCGCGCAGGGTGAGTCGCCAGGTGGTCTCGCTCTCGCGCTTCCAGGCGGTGGCGAGCAGCTCCTGGGCATCGCCGTCGGCGTTGAGCGTGGTGAGGCTCTCGGCGCAGGACCACCGGGTGAGCTTGAGGCCGTCGGTGAGTGGGTTGAGCTTGCTCTCGGGGGCGTGGAACATGGCCAGGCGGATGCGACCGTCGCCCGAGGAGCTGCGCGAGCAGGAGGCGATGGCGGCGGCGCCTGCTCCGACGCCGAGGGCGGCGAGGACCTGGCGGCGGGTGACGGCGGGGGCGGGCAGGGACATGGGTGCTCCTTCGGGCCTGGGTCGGGGTGTCAGCTGTCGGGGTGTCATCGGTCGGGAGGTCGTCAGTCGGTGGCGGCGGTCGGCAGGGTGGGGACGGCGTCGCGCAGGGCGCGGGCGGCCGGGTGGGTGGGCTCGGTCAGGAGGCGGCGCATGGGGGCGTCCTCGACGACGACGCCCTCGTCCATGACCAGGGCGCGCCGGCAGACGCGGGCGACGGCGGCCAGGTCGTGCGACACCACCAGCAGGGCCGGGGCGGGCACGGCGCCAGAACCAGCCGGGGCGGGCTCCGGCTCGCCACTCACGCCGGACTTGGCGGAGGGCTCCTGCTCATCGCTGGTGGCGGCGTCGGGCTCGGCCTCGATGGCGGCGAGCAGGTCGAGGGTCTGGCGGCGCAGGGCCGGGTCGAGCCCGGAGACCGGCTCGTCGAGCAGGAGATAGCGCGGGGACAGGGCCAGCGCCCGAGCGATGGAGACCCGTTGCGCCTGGCCACCGGAGATCTCGTGCGGCCGGCTCTCCCAGTTCTCGCGGCGGATCTCGAGGCTCTCCAGCATCTGCCGGGCTCGGCTGACGGCCTCCTCTCGATCGCGCGTCACCCCCAGGGTGCGCAGCGGGGTGGTCACCTGCGTCAGCACCGAGCGGCGCGGGTGAAGGGTGGCGGCGGCGTCCTGGGGCACGTACTGCACCGCCCGCCGGAAGGCCCGCAACGCTCGGGCGCCGCCTCGACGCACGGGCCGGCCGTCGAGCAGGATCTCGCCCGCATCTGCCGGGCCCGGGGAGTCGAGCAGCAGCAGGGCCCGCAGCAGCGTCGTCTTGCCGCATCCCGAGCGCCCGATGAGCGCCACGTTCTTCCCCGGCTCCAGGCTCAGGTCCACGCCGCGCAGCACCGCGCGCCGCTCGCCACCCGGCCCCGGGTGGGAGCGTTTCAGGCCACGGGCCTCAAGGCCGCTCATGCAGCGGGTCCCGCTGCGGCCAGGGCCCCGTCGATGGTCTCCTCGGCGCCGGCCTCGCACATGGCGGCCGTGACCGGGTGCTCGGGGTTGGTGAGAGCAGCCCGAGTGTCGCCCGACTCGATGATGGCGCCGTCGTGGAGGACGGCGATGTTCTCGCAGATGGCGGTGGCGGGCAGGTCGTGGGTGATGAGGAGCAGGGCGGGGGCCTGGGGCAGGCTGGTCAGGGAGCTCAGGAGCCCGAGGATCTCGGCGCGGGCGACGACGTCGAGGGCGGTGGTGGGCTCGTCGGCGATGATGAGGACGGGTTCGGCGGCCAGGACCAGGGCCAGGCTGGCGCGTTGGCGCTGACCTCCGGAGAGGCGCCCGGGGACGCGGTCAGCGAAGGACTCGTCGAGCCCGACGGCGTAGAGGTAGTCGGTGGCGCGCTCATCGGCCTCGCCCCGGGGATGTCCGGCGGCCTGGGAGGCCAGGGCGATCTGGCGACCGACCGCGATGAGCGGGTGCAGGGCGGTGGAGTGGTCCTGTGCGACGAGGGCAATGCGGCTGTCGCGGGGGCGACGGGCGGCGGGCAGCCCCAGCAGGTTGACGCCGCCTGCCTCGCCTCCCACCGCGAAGCTCGCGCGCGGGGCGTTGTCGGGGTCGACGTCGTCGGGCTCAACGGTCAGGGAACCGGTGACCTCCAGTGAGGCCGGGAGGGTGCCCGCGAGCGCGGCGCAGGTGAGGGACTTGCCGGCCCCGGAGGCACCGACCAGGGCGGTGCGGCTTCCGGGGGCGAGGCTGAGACTGACGCCGTTGACCAGCGTCGTGCCGCTGGAGCGCACCACCAGCGATCTGAGAACGATTGTCACATGCAAACCCTAAATGCGAGTGACAACGATTTTCAAATATGCAGTTGGTCAGCACGGGCCGTCGCCGATGGCCCGCTTGGGCTACTTGACGCCGAGGCGCTTGAGGTCGCGCACGGCGCCCAGGTCGGCGCTGGTGGCAAGCATCGCGTAGGCGCGCAGTGCCGCGGAGACCTTGCGGGGCCGGTCCACGTGCGGGGTCCAGGCGTCCTCACCGCGGGCCTCCTCCTCGGCCCGGCGGCGCTCGATCTCCTCATCGCTCAGGCGCACGGAGATGGAGCGGCGCGGGATGTCGATGTCGATGATGTCGCCGCTGCGCACCAGGCCGATGAGCCCCCCGGCCGCCGCCTCCGGGGAGACGTGACCGATGCTCAGGCCGGAGGTGCCCCCGGAGAAGCGCCCGTCGGTGAGCAGGGCGCACTCCTTACCCAGGTGCATGGACTTGATGTAGGTGGTCGGGTAGAGCATCTCCTGCATGCCGGGGCCGCCGCGCGGTCCCTCGTGGCTGATGATGACGACGTCGCCGGATGACACCCGCTTGCCGAGGATCCCGGCGACGGCGTCCTCCTGGGACTCGAAGACGACGGCGGGTCCGGAGAAGGTCAGGATCGACTCGTCGACGCCGGCGGTCTTGACGATGCAACCCTTCTCGGCGATGTTGCCGAAGAGGACGGCCAGGCCGCCGTCGGCGGAGTAGGCGTGCTCGATGTCGCGGATGCAGCCGGCGGCGCGGTCGGTGTCGAGGGACTCCCAGCGGGAGGCCTGGGAGAACATCTCGGTGGTGCGCACGCCGGCGGGGGCGGCGAGGTAGCCGGTGCGGATCTCCTCGCCGACCTGGGAGCCGGGGACGCCGTCGGGGCCGGGGCGGGCGACGTCATAGGCGGCGAGCTCGTCGCCCAGGGTGGTGCGCAGGACGTTGGTGGTGGAGGTCTCCAGCAGTCCGCCGCGGTCAAGCTCGCCGAGGATGCCGATGATGCCTCCGGCGCGGTGGACGTCCTCGATGTGGTAGAGGTTCGTCGACGGCGCGACCTTGGCCAGGTGGGGGACCTTGCGCGAGAGCCGGTCGATGTCGGCCATGGTGAAGTCGACCTCGGCCTCCTGGGCGGCGGCCAGCAGGTGCAGGACGGTGTTGGTGGAGCCGCCCATGGCGATGTCCAGGCTCATGGCGTTCTCGAAGGCGGCCTTGGTGGCGATGGAGCGCGGCAGGACGGAGTCGTCGTCGTGCTCGTAGTAGGCCCGGGTGATCTCGACGATCTGGTGGCCGACGCGCTTGAAGAGCTCGCCGCGGTCGGCGTGGGTGGCCAGCAGCGTGCCGTTCATGGGCAGGGCCAGGCCGAGGGCCTCGGTGAGGCAGTTCATGGAGTTGGCGGTGAACATGCCCGAGCAGGAGCCGCAGGTGGGGCAGGCCAGGCGCTCGATGGCGCTGATGGTCTCGTCGGTGACCGTGGGGTCGGCGGCGTCCATCATGGCGTCGATGAGGTCGAGCTTGCGGGTGGTGCCGTCGGCGGCGGTCATCTTGCCCGACTCCATGGGGCCGCCGGAGATGAAGATGGCCGGGATGTTGAGGCGCATGGCGGCCATGAGCATGCCCGGGGTGATCTTGTCGCAGTTGGAGATGCACACGAGGGCGTCGGCGCAGTGGGCGCTGACCATGTACTCCACGGAGTCGGCGATGAGGTCGCGGCTGGGCAGCGAGTAGAGCATGCCGTCGTGGCCCATGGCGATGCCGTCGTCGACGGCGATGGTGTTGAACTCCTTGGCCAGGCCGCCGGCGGCCTCGATCTCGGTGGCCACGAGGCGTCCGACGTCGCGCAGGCCCACGTGCCCGGGGACGAACTGGGTGAAGGAGTTCGCGATGGCGATGATCGGTTTGCCGAAGTCGGAGTCCTTGACGCCGGTGGCGCGCCACAGTGCACGGGCGCCCGCCATGTTGCGGCCGTGGGTGGAGGTGGCGCTGCGGTACTGCGGCATGAGCGATTCCTTCTCGGGCAGACGGACTGGAACGGCGTCGCAAGGAGCCGGCCTCAGGGGTGGCCAGCGCTTCACGACGCCGTGTTGCCATAGCGTAGCCCTCGTTGGCTTCTGGCGCCGCTTCGCTTCCTGTCCCTGAGACGCGCTGAGACGCTCCAAGGCCGCCCCGGCGCGGTCGCGGGCCGTCGTCCCGCTCCCGAGGAGGGCCTCGCTCACCACCACGATTTGCGGAACACCGGGCTTGCGTCACCGGCCTCGGTGACGGCGCTTGGCCCGCTGACGACGTCGAGCCCAGTCCTCATCCGCCTTCTGGCGACGACGTCGACTCCGGTCACAGGAGGCACGGGCCGCGGTCTCCTCACGGGCAGCGGCCAGGGAAGCCTGTGCGGCAGTAGATGGGCGCGCTCGATTTGTCTCCTTGGCAGCCTGTCGGGCGGCACGCTTGGGGTTGGGGCGACGAGCCGTCGACGAGCCCGCCGACCGGGATGCCGGAACCGCAGGCGACTCTGCGGCGCGGTCAATGAGCTCGCAACTGCGGGACAGGAGGAAGTCGTAGAGCTCGACATCGGTAGGCTCGGCCCCGAAGACGTGCCGCGCCGCCCGCACGGTGCCTCCTTGGTCATTCGAGGCGGCTCCAGGACGACGTTCGTGGAGCTCAAGAACACCGACCCAGAAGCGGCCGTCGAAGTAGAGGGTGAACTGGGCCGAGATGCTGGCGGGGACAGCGGTCTGCCTGTCGGGGGTGGGCGTGTTTGACATGGGACTCCTTTGGGTGCGAGTGATCGCACCCGGCGCAGCAGGAGTCCCCGTGACGGCCGATGACCGGCATCCCGAGGTGACGAACGCCTGGTTGTCGCTTGCCCACGACGAGTTCGGGGCGCATGCAGGGCCTGTGGCCCGACGGCGTCATCCGGACTTCCTCCGGACCGTGCAGTTCGTGCTACCGGGTGTGGCGCGAGCGCGCCACACCCAGGCTAGCGTAGTGATCGCAGCCCCGGGGCGCCGTACGCAGACGCGCGTTCGCACCTGAGGGCCCCAGGACGCACCTTGGGGGTGCTCCTGGGCGCTTACCGTACGAACGCGCGGACAGTGGCGGAGAGCTCGGCTCACATGACGCCGAGGATCTCCGTGACGAAGACGAGGGTGTCGCCGCCGCGGATGCCGGCCTGCGGGACGCCGCGGTCGCCGTAGCCGAGCTCGGAGGGGATGGACAGCAGCAGGCGCGAGCCGACGCGCTGGCCCACGAGGCCGTCGTCCCAGCCGCGGATGACCATGCCGACGCCGACCTGGAAGTTCAGCGGCTGGCCGCGGTCGTAGGAGTTGTCGAAGACGTCGCCGCCCCAGATCTGGCCCAGGTAGTTGGCCACGATCGTGTCGCCGGCCTCGACCACCTGACCGTCGCCGGCGTCGAGCACCTGGACCTGGAGCCCCTCGGGGGCCTCGGGCCCGGGGAAGGTGAGCGTGGGCTTCGTGCCCTTGGCGCCCTCGACGGAGGGCATGTTGGTGTTGATCATGCTGCGAGCCTACGCGAGGGCCCCGGTTTGACGCCGCAGCAGGCCTCGGCCCAGCGCGAACCCGGCGAGCACGCAGCTGGGGCCGGGACGCATCAGCTGCGTCCCGGCCCCAGCCGAGGTGGTGGTATGAGGCCGGTTCGGACGCACCGGTCCCGGCCCTGCGCCGTGAGCTCAGTCGCGGAAGTAGCTCAGCAGGCGCAGGAACTCCACGTAGAGCCACACGATGGTGACGACCAGGCCGAAGGCCCCCGCCCAGGCGTAACGCTGGGGCAGCCCGTTACGGACCCCGTTCTCAATGGACTCGAAGTCGATCGCCAGGAAGAAGGAGGCCAGGATGACCGCGAGGATCCCCAGCGGAATGCCCAGGGGGATCCCCATGATGGTCAGGGAGCGCAGGCCCCAGGCGCCGGTGGCCGCACCGGTCATCACGAGGGCGAAGTTGATGAGGCTGAAGATCATGTAGCCGAGGGTGGCCACGACCACCACCCGCCGGAACCTGCCCTGGACCCGGAAGCCTCCGAAGGAGTAGGCCGCGAGCATGACGCCGAAGGTGGCCAGTGTTGCGAGCACAGCCTGAACGACGATGCCCTCGTAGCGGGCCTCCATGACGCCGGAGAAGCCGCCCAGCATCAGTCCCTCGAAGGCCGCGTAGGCCAGGATGAGTGGCGCGGAGGGCTCCCGCTTGAAGCTGTTGACCAGGCCGAGGACGAAGCTGCCGATGACACCGGCGAACATCGCCAGGATGCCCAGCCCTATAGTCCCCTCATCAGTGCTGGTCACCAGGCTCCAGGACAGGGCGCCCGTGACCAGGATGACGCCGAACATGCCGGCGGTGCGGATGATGACGTCGTCGTAGGTCATGCGGCGCATGTCCGCGTTGGTGGCCGACGGCGCCTGGTACTGGGCCTCCAGGCCGGCCATCTGCTCGGGACTCACCTGGCCGTAGCCGGCCGTCTGCTGACCGTACTGGTTGCTGTACGGGTTGGCAGTCTGGCCGTACTGCCCGTACTGCTGACCGTAGCCGGTCGCCTGCTGGCCGTACTGGCCAGCCTGGTAGCCGGGCATCGTGGGGTAGCCGTTGGGCGTCTGAGCCGGGACGGTGCCGGGTGCCGGGCTACCGGCCTTGAAGGCGGCGCTTCGGCTGAAGAAGGGATTGGACATGTTCCTCTCATCCTCTCTGAGGGGGCTGGGACCGTCGGCCCAGGAGAGGCCGCCGCTCGCAGTCCGGTCCGGCCGTTGACAGCCGGTACCAGAATCTGCGCACATTATGCGCATCCCCAGCACGGTCAGGGGAACCCATTTCCCTCACAACGTAGCCCTCAGGGGAGAGCTCCCCACCCGTGCACCGAGCGCCGACGCCACCTCGGCGGCCTCCAGCGGCTCCGTCGACCGATCGGTTCTCATCCTCCAGGAGGACCCTCCTCCCCCTGGCGGACCCGCACCGGCCGCTCCCAGGTTCGTTACCTCGGCCGATTCACCGACGACGGCGCGCTCCTAGGCTGGAGCCATCCGGTTGCTCCTTGAGAGAAGCCCCCGAAAGAACCACGGCGACCCACCCATCCACGCCTTCACCAGAGGCCTACGTCGAAGAGAGAACATCATGATCGAGGCAGTCAATCTCACCAAGCGTTACGGCAGCAAGACCGCGGTGGACAACATCTCCTTCACCGTCGAGCCCGGCACCGTCACCGGCTTCCTGGGCCCCAACGGGGCGGGCAAGTCCACCACGATGCGTATGATCATGGGCCTGGACAAGCCCACCGGCGGCAAGGTCACGATCAACGGGCGCCCCTACCGGGACCTGTCGGCCCCCCTGTGCGAGGTCGGTGCCCTGCTGGACGCCAAGGGCCTGCACGGCTCACGCAGCGCCCGCAGCCACCTGCGCCAGCTGGCCGCCTCCAACGGCATCCCCGCCAAGCGTGTCGACGAGGTCCTGGAAATCACCGGCCTGACCTCCGTGGCTAAGAAGCGCGTCAAGGGCTTCTCCCTGGGCATGGGCCAGCGCCTGGGCATCGCGGCAGCCCTGCTGGGCGACCCCGGCGTGCTCCTGTTCGACGAGCCCGTCAACGGCCTGGACCCCGAGGGCGTCAAGTGGGTGCGTGAGACCTGCCGCCGCCTGGCCGGCGAGGGCCGCACCGTATTCATCTCCTCCCATCTCATGAGCGAGATGGCCCAGACCGCCGACCACCTCCTGGTCATCGGCCGCGGCCGGATCCTGACGGCCGGACCTGTCGACGACATCATCGCCTCGGCCACCACCGACCGAGTGCGCGTGGCCTCCCCTCAGGCCACCCAGCTCGCCGAGCTCATGGCCTCCCGCAACCTGGCCGCCCAGCCCGTGTCCCCCAACGTCCTGGAGACCACCGCCACCACCGCCGCCACCATCGGTGAGCTGGCCGCCCAGGGCGGCATCGTCCTGCACGAGCTCACCACCATCCACGCCAGCCTCGAAGAGGCCTACATGACCCTGACCAGCGACTCCGTGGAGTACCGCACCGACCCCGCGTCCCAGGCCCAGATGCAGCAGGCCCAGATGCGCCAGGCCGCACCGCAGGGCTCCGCCCGGGGCTGAGGCCCACGTCCTCGGCCGCACCGCGCCCGTCATCAGCAGCTCCATCCGTCTCACTTCCGGAAGGCTCAGCCATGAGTACCCACGTTCCAGCACACGCCTCTGCCGCCCCCACAGCCCAGGCCCCGGCGCGCACCGCCGTCGGGACCGCCCCCTCAAGCTCCACCCCGCGCCCAGCCGGCCCACGCATCCAGGGCCGCCAGACCATCCTTCGCTCCGTGCGTGCGGAGTGGATCAAGTTCTGGTCCCTGCGCTCGACGTGGATCACCTCCTTCATCACCATCGCCCTGACCGTCCTGTTCGGCGCCGGCCTCACCGCCGCCCTCGGACAGTCCGAGCACTACCAGGACACGGCCAAGAACATGATCACCTCCGGTCTGACATTCGGGCAGGTCGTGGTCGCGGTCCTAGGGGCCCTCATCATCACCGGGGAGTACTCCTCGGGACAGATCCGTTCCTCCTTGACGGCAATCCCACATCGCGGCCGCCTGCTACTGGCCAAGGCCGTGGTCCTCAGCGTTGTCGCCTTCCTGCTGGGCTCGGTGTCCGTGTTCCTGTCCTGGGCGATCTCCAAGCCCTTCATCGGTGAGCACGCCGGTTCACTCACCGACTCGCACTACGCCGGCCACATCTGGGGCTCGGGCTTGGTCTTCGCCGTCATCGCCCTGATGGCCCTGGGGCTCGGCTTCCTGCTGCGCTCCACCGCCGGCACCATCACCGTGATCGTCTCCCTCCTGTTCATCATCTCCACTCCCCTCCAGATCGCGGCCAGCAAGTGGGACTGGATCTACAAGATCATCGGCTGCCTGCCAAGCACCGTCTCCGAGGCCGTCTCCGACCCGTTCCAGCGCACGACCGAGTGGGGCGGACAGGGCGCCCAGTTCCTCACCCACGGTCAGGCCATCGCGGTCTTCGCCGCCTGGGTACTCATCCCGCTCATCGTCGCCTGGTTCGTCTTCTCCCGGCGCGACGCCTGAGACGGCGGGTACCCCACCATCAGCCGGAGGTGAAGACCCATGTCATCCCCCACGCCTCCTCATGCTTCCTCCCCCACCTCGCCCCGAGACGACACTGGTGCCCCGCCCGCCTCCTCAGCGGCCGACGCCCCCGGCGCTACAGCCGCGTCGGCCGCGAAGGGTCGGGCGGGCACCGGATTGCCCGCGGCGCTGAGCAACCCCGCTCTCCTGCGGACCCTCATCCGTTCCGTGCCGACGACGGCCTCCCCCGATCCCACGATCCCCGCCCCCGACAACGGCAGGACGAGTCCCACTCCTCGGGAACGGGTCTCCCAGCCGCACAAGTCGACGTCGATCACGACCCCGTGGAATGACACACTGACCCCTATGTCCAGTCAGCTGCCAGCCCCTGAGCCCGGCCGTCCAGCCGCCGACATACCCACAGACGACGACCTGGGGTTCCAGCCCGATTCCCAGGGCCTGCTGCGCACGATCAGACAGTGGTACTACCGCCATCCGATGATCGCTGACACTCTCATTGCCGGCGGAATCGTTCTGCTGGACCTGATCATGATGTACCTGTCCCTCAAAGGGCCGGACGCCGATGCCAACACCACCCTGCATCTGCCGATAACGCTCTCCACACTGGGGCTTTGTGGAGTCCTACTCGCACTGCGACGACACTATCCCATACGGGTATGGGCAGCCTTGACGATAGTGCTCGAGATCTACTCCTTCGCGCAGATCCATGTCTATCACCTCAGCGTGCAGCAGCGCGCGTCCATGTGGGCCGGCCTCGTACTCATTCTGATACTGGCCGTTCCAATCTGTCTGGGCACCATCGCCTCACACCGCGGACCGACCGTCGCCTGGACGGTGTGGGCCATCTACTTCATCATCAGCGCCGGCGACGACTTCGTCCTCAATCCGTCCCGCTCCTTCTCCTTACCAGAGCTCGGGCAAAGCCTGCTCGTTGTAGGTCTCATCACGGCCATCGGTGTTCTGGTGGGTCTCAATGCCCGCTCCACCCGCCTGCGGTTCAAGGCCATGGAGGTCCGCTCGGCCCGGATGGCCCTGGCCAGCGAGCAGTCTGCGCTGCTGGCGGCCGCCGAGGAGCGCAGTCGCATCGCCCGGGAGATGCACGACGTCGTCGCCCACTCCCTGGCCGTCATGATCACGATGGCCGATGGCGCCGCCGCCACAGTCGAGCGCAATCCGGCCACCGCCAAGCAGGCCATGGAGACCCTGGCCGAGGCCGGGCGCAGCGCCCTGGCCGACACCCGCCGCCTGGTGGGGGTCCTGCGGGAGGATCCCTCGGTCACCGCAGGACACGCCTCCGTCCCCGATGGCTCGGTGGGTTCCGCCTCCTCAACCGGCGCGCAGGACACGGCACCGCTCCCGGACCAGTCCGACTCCGCCCGCCGCCCCCACTGGAACCTGAAGGGGAGAACGGCGGGGGCCTCGCAGTCCCCGGAACCCCCCGCCCCCTCAGGGAGCCCACCGGCGTCGACCCGCCACCGCGAGGTCCGAGACCTGCCGGTGCCCGAGTTCGCACCCCTGGGGACGGTGACACCGGTCGAGCCCAGCGCCCCCATCGCCAGCCTGCGCCAACGGGCCACCGACGGCGCGGGCGACCGGTCCCGGGGCGACCTGCCCCTGGCTCCTTCCCCCGAGCAGGCCGACATCACCGAGCTGGTCAAGCGCTTCGTGGCTGCGGGGGTGCCCGTCAGCTACCGGTGGGTGGGTGCGGCACTCCCGGAGGACAAGGCACTCCAGCTCACCGTGTTCCGCATCGCTCAGGAGGCCCTGACCAACGTGCTGCGCTACGCCCCGACAACACCGGCCGTCAGCGTCGACGTCGAGCGGCACATCGGCACCGTGGTTCTCACCGTGGACAATGAGGCCGCCCCCGGCACACGTCCGATGCACGGGTCAGGCAAGGGGCTAATCGGCATGCGGGAACGCGCATCGGTCTATGGTGGGACCGTACAGGCCGGCCCGACGCCCACGGGTTGGCGAGTCCGCGCAGTCCTGCGCTGGGACGAGCATGACGAAGGGACTTTCTCATGGCAGACGCCCCTGTGAACAGCGGCGACCCTGTCCGGCCCGACGGGTCGGAGCGCCCCGGTGAGGTCAGCGGCCCGATCAGCGTCGTGCTCGCCGACGACCAGGCGCTCATGCGCATGGGCTTCCGCATGGTGCTGGAGGCCGAGGAGGACATCACCGTCGTCGGCGAGGCCTCCGACGGGACCTCCGCCCTGGCCCAGGCCAAGGCCCTGCACCCCGACGTCATCCTCATGGACGTGCGCATGCCGGGCATGAACGGCATTGAGGCCACCGAGCTCATCGCCCGGGAGTGCCCGAGCACGCGCGTACTCATCCTGACCACCTTCGACCTGGACGAGTACGCCTTCGCCGGGCTGCGCGCCGGGGCCTCCGGCTTCCTGCTCAAGGACACCCGGCCCACCGAGCTCGCCGAGGCGATCCGTACCGTGGCCTCCGGGGAGGCAGTCGTCTCACCGCGCATCACCCAGCGGATGCTGGAGATGTTCGCCGCCTCGCTACCGAGCTCGGACGCGCCGGCCCAGCCCTCCTCGGATCCACGGATCGACTCGCTGACCCCGCGCGAGAAGGAGATCCTCGTACTCATGAGCCAGGGCATGTCGAACGCGGAGATCGCCGCGCACCTCGTCGTCTCAGCCACCACCGTCAAGACGCACGTGGGCAATGTGCTCACCAAGCTCGACGTGCGCGACCGGGTCCAGGCCGTCGTCGTCGCCTACGAGACCGGACTCATGGCCTGAGCCCCAGCAGCCTCGCTGAGGCGGTTCGCGGTGGCGCGACCTCACGTCAGCGGGGCGCGTGGAGGCGCTGCTGGGCGTCGTCGAAGCCGGCCGTGACGACCTGCTCGACGGCGTCGGCAGCCTGCTCCAGGGTGACGCCGAGGTCGGCGCGCTCACGGCCGGGGAAGTCGGACAGGACGAAGTCGGAGGGATCCTGGCGTCCCGGCGGGCGGCCGATGCCCACGCGCAGGCGCGCGTAGTCCTTGGTGGAGACGGACTTGCTGATGGAGCGCAGGCCGTTGTGACCACCCTCGCCGCCGCCGCGCTTGAGGCGCAGATCGTGGGCGGGCAGGTCGAGCTCGTCGTGGACAACGAGCAAGCGGCTGGCGGGGTCGATCCCGTAGTAGGAGACGAGCCCGGCCACGGGGCCGCCGGAGAGGTTCATGAGCACCGAGGGCTCGGCCAGGATGACGCGGGGGCCGGGGGCTCCGCCGGGCATCATGCCCAGTCGCCCCTCGGCCACGCGGGCGCGGGCCTTCTTGTGCTGGGAAAACCGGGACCCGGTGCGCTCGGCCAGAACGTCGAGCACCAAGTAGCCGACGTTGTGGCGGTTGCGGGCGTACCGGGGCCCGGGGTTCCCCAGCCCGACGACGAGCCAGGCCTCACTCATGCGCCCCGCCCCGGGGTGAGCCCGGCGCGGGAGGCACGGGTGGCGCCTGCCGGCGCGTCGTCGTGGCTGGACATGTCAGTCACGCGCGATTCACTCGGCCTCGGTCTCGGCGTCACCCTCGGCGGGGACGACCTCGGGGACCTCGGAGGCGACGGCGTGCTCGTCGGCCACGTTGACCACGGCGGTGTCGGCATCGGAGACGGCCTCGACACCCTTGGGCAGGGTGATGTCGGCGATGGTGAGGACGGTACCGGCGGCGACGTCGGTGATGTCGACCTCGATGGTCTCGGGGACGGAGACGGCCGGGGCGGAGACCATGATGGTGGCGGCCTCGATCATGTGCATAGTGCCGGGGGCTGCGGTGCCGATGACGGTGACCGGGACCTCGACGTCGACGCGCTCGTTGCGGTCGACCAGGAGGAAGTCGACGTGCTGCACGCCGGGGCGGATGGGGTGGCGCTGCACGTCCTTCCCCAGAACCAGGAGGGTCTCACCGCCGTCGATGACCAGCTCGACCAGGGCGTTGTCGTTGCTGCGCAGGGCCAGGCGGGTGGCGTGCTCCTCGAGCAGGAGGTGGCGGGGCTCGGTGCCGTGGCCGTAGACGACGACGGGGACCTGGCCGGCGCGGCGGGCCTGGCGGGCCGAGCCCTTGCCGAACTCGGTGCGGTCCTGGGCCTTGAGGGTGATGGCGTTGTTGGCCATGTGGCTCTCCTTGCGGATGAGGCGGGGCCCGGTGCCCCGCGGCTGATGGTGGTCCGGCTGGGCGCGACGACGCGCAGTACCGCCAGGTACCACCACGTCGATCACGGATGCGCGCCTCGCTGGCGCGTCCCTCGCCGGGGCAACGTGGGCAAGACTACGACATTGGCAGGCCGCGCGAACAGGCAGGTAGCCGGTGAGGCGCCCCACCTGGCGGCAGTGACAGCTTGTCAAGTGCGCTGAGGTGAGGTCCCCGTGAGCGCAGCGGTGAGCTTACGCATGACGGAGAAGGCGGAGTCACTAGCGGTCGGCCCAAGGGCGGTGAGGCTGGCCATCAGAGCGGCGATCTCCGGGAGATCCAACTCAACAGGTCCAGGCGGACCAGCGTGCTCGATGGTGGCACCTCCGCCTCGGCCTGGGATCACGGTGACCGGCACGCCGGAGTGGCGCAGCCGTTCCAGGTCGCGGGCAATGGTCCGCTCAGTCACGTGCAGGTCGTTGGCGAGACGACCGAGCGTCAGTCGCTTCGGGCTGGCATGCAGTCGCTCGATGAGGTGCTGCTGACGCTCCACCCGTCGCAGGGTCAGGTATGGGTCACGTGATGCAGCGGACGCCCGTCCTGCAGGCGAGTTCATGGACTCATCGTAACCGCGACATGGGCGTGTCCGGGTTTGAGCGTAGCGTGGACGCCATGACCAACAGCACTATCGTGCAGCAGTTCTTCGACTCCTACACCCGCGCCCTGCTTGGCCGAGACTCCAAGGCCATCGCCGAGCACTACGCCGTACCCGCACTGATCGAGTTCCCCGAACACCCCATCGCTGTCTCCGAGGCCTCACAGACCGAGCAGTTCTTCTCCGGGGCGTTCGGCCAGTACGAGGCCGTCTCCACCACTCACGCAACCATCAAGGTCGTTGCTGAGACCGGGCACAGCATCTGGGCTGACGTCACCTGGACCCACGACGCCGGCGTACCGAGTGAGCACTTCATCTACCAACTCGTCCGCGACAGTGAGAGCTGGAAGATCGCCGTTCTGACCCCGCTGGACACCTGACATACCGGCTACGACACACCGACCAGATCTGGCCCCTCTGCACCAGAGCCAGCGACCGGCTCGCGCGGTCGCCCCTGAGGGCGCGCGTTCGAGGGTGGAAGGTACTGCGTTATCTCACGACTTCTGGGAGTTTCGGATGTTATGAAATATGAGACGGGGTGGGATGGGTTGCCTGGGGCCTTCGTGCAGTACGTACACCCTTCGGCCAGTATTTCCCGACCCTCGCGGAGTAAACCGACTCGGGGCGAGAGTGGGCCGGAACCGGTGTTGAACCATGACCTCCAGGCCCCAGCACGGGAGCCTGAAGGGGGCAGGCATAGCAAGGCGAGGCCGGTCCGCCGCCTAGACACCGCGGAGTCGAGCAGGCCCGCGACTCGGTGTCCACAGCGCTGACATCAACGAGCCCTCCACCAAAGCTCTCGACGGGGATCGTTGGAATTGTGCGGTTTCTCTTCGAGGTGCGGCGTCGGTGCAGGGCTGATGTCAGCGCCATGGACACCAACGCCCCATCATGCCTCTTCTCTCAGCACACCATCCGCTCCAGGACCACCAGCCCGCCCCGAGCCCCTGCCCGAACGAGTGCTTCAGCAGTCTTGATACTCATACGTCTCAGAAGTGAGGAGACAGCACAGAGGGTTAAAGGTACGAACGCGCGACCTACCCGACGAACGGGCGGAGGCATCGGCCTGCGCCTCGGCCGGGGGTTCAGAATATGTGCTCGTTGGCCATGAGGATCAGGAGGTTGGCGTCGGCGCAGACCGCCGCCCGATCCACCCCGACACCGTCTGACCCATGGGCGTTCGGATCGTCTCGCATCATATGCTTGACATCGAGGATCTCATCGGCCTTCTCCTTCGGGACCGTGGTGAAGACCTTGCTCTCGGGGACGTACTGGCGCAGGTCAGGATAAATGCCCGGGAGCGGATCGGCTTTTCCGCTCGATGCCTCGGCGAGGGCCCGGGTGCCGGCGGGATCGAGCGTCATCACCCCGTGTATCCATATCGGGCGGTCCTGCGGGGGCAGGAGCTCGCGTTCCTCCTGCCAGTACTGCATGACCCAGTGGGCCGAGGAGATGGTGATGCCCGGCATGCGTCTGTCGAGGCGTCCCAGATCGGTCCGGATCTCCAGCTTCACGGGAACGTACTCGGTGAAGCTCGCGAAACGGCCGTCCGACGTCGGCGTCGGTGTCGCGCCCGACCGTGACCGGTCCTCTTTCGCTGAGGCGCACCCGCCCAGCGACAGTGCCGCCGCCCCGACGAGGCCCATGCCGACGGCGCTGCGCCGCCCGTGCTCGGCCATGCTCGCCCCCTTTCGCTCCCGGTCCCGCCTGCGACCCGACCTGTCGTAAGGCACTGCGGGTGCAGCGAAGACTACTCGCGCCGAGCGACGAAGGGCCCGCGATCACGGCGGCCGGCGGCGGGCACTTGTCCCCATGTCCTGGCCACGGGAGCACGCAAGGAGCACGGAACTGAGATCATCCGGAGGACAACGGCCCCAAGCCCATCGGGCTCCACGCGTTCGTACCGTAGGGGTCGCGGTCGTGCCCTTCACCCCTCGAACGCACGACCTACCCTACGAACTCGCGGGCACGGAACATCTCTCAGGCCCGCAGGAGCTCCAGGCAGCGGCGCACGTCCTGGATCGGCATCTGGCCGGGCGCGGAGGCCCGGGCCTCCCCCTGCTCGTCGGGGACGACGGCGAAGGTCAGCGCCGTCCCGAAGGCCGGCGCCACGCGGCTGACCGCCCCGAGCGCCCCCATGGACATGGCGGCCACGGGCACACCCCGGCCGGTGCCCTCCCCCGTGCCCATCGTGGCCCGCGCGCACACGCCCAGGAGGCGGGCGACGTCGTCGGCGCTGGTGGGCCATACGGCGATCTTGGCCAGGTCGGCCCCCTCATCGGCCATGCGGGCGAGGACCCCCTCCAGGACCTCATCGGGAGGCGTGGCCTCGAAGTCGTGGAAGGAGGCGACGATGTCGACGCCCAGTGTGTGGGCATGCTCGCAGACCCGCCGCAGGCAGCCGCGCTGGACCTCGACGTCGATGGCGGCCGGGCGGCGCTCGGGCGCCCAGTCGGCGAGCCCGTCGAGGACGGAGCGCAAGAGGGCGCCGTAGGCTGCGTCGTCCAGGTGGGCCCGGCCCCCCTCGGCGGCGGTGCGGCAGGTGAGCACCAGGGGGGCTCCGTCGGCAGCGTTGACAGCATCACCCACACCCCGCAGGCACTCCAGGGTCTGGGCCGCGACCGTGGCCGTGTCCAGCGAGTCGGAGGCGGGCGGCTTCGCACCGGTGGCCTCGGCGGAGGCGGCCAGGGCGCCGGCCTCCTCAAGCAGGTCGACGCGCAGCTCGAGGACGTCGGCACCGGCGCCGATGGCGCTGCGGGCCTGGGCCCGCGCGTGGGCGAGGTTCGGCCCGGTCAGGGAGACGGCTACCGCGGGCAGGCCACCGGGGCCGGGGACGCGGCGCCCGCCCCAGGTCAGCGACGTCGCGCTCACGCCCGGGCCTCTTCGGTCGGCGCCTGCTCGGGCACGAGCGACAGGGCGATGCCGTCGAGGATGTCGTAGAGGCTGGTGGTGACCCGCTCCAGCGGGTGCCCGGCGGCGGTGGTCCGCTCCACGACGCGGGAGACGACCTCGCTCCACACGAGGGCGCCGGCGGCGATGACGTCGCGGCGACCGGGGGCCAGGTATCCCCAGGAGGCGCGCTGCTCGGCGGTGGAGTGGATGATCGCCTCGCAGGAGGCCAGGACGGCCTGCGGGCTCAGCTCGGCGCCGTTCAGGGCCTGCGGGTCGAAGGTCTGAAGGTTCAGGGCGTGGGCGGTGACGGTGGTGATGGTGCCGGCCAGGCCGACCAGCCGCCCCGGGGCGGACAGGTCGACGACCCGCTCGGCCTCCTCGAGCAGGCCGCGCACCTCGGCCCGGGCGGCGGCCTCGGAGTCGGGGGTGACACCGCCGGCCAGGAAGCGCTCGGTGATGCGCACGCTGCCGGTGTCCAGGCTGATGGCGGCGCTGGGCTCGTCCACGCCCAGGACCAGCTCGGTGGATCCGCCCCCGAGGTCGACGACGAGGCGCGGCGCCGGCGCGCGCTCGCCCCGCAGCTGCCCCGGTGCTTCGACGTCCTCTCCCCCGCGAGCGCCCAGGAGCGAGCCGGTGAAGGACAGGCGGGCCTCCTCCTGGCCGCTGACGACCTCGGGCTCGATGCCCAGCAGGCGACTCACTCCGGCCACGAAGTCCTCACGGTTGCGGGCGTCGCGGGTGGCGGAGGTGGCCACGAAGCGCCGCACGTCGCTCCCGGGGGCGACACCCAGCTCGGTGCAGTCGGCGGCGTAGGAGGCCACGGCGGCCAGGGTGCGCTCCAGGGCCTCGGGGTCGAGCAGGCCGGTGCGGTCCACGCCCTGCCCCAGGCGCACGATCTCGTTGCGGCGGCGCAGCACCTCGAGGCGGGGGCGGCCGGAGCTGTCGCGGTGGGCCTCGGCGATGAGGAGGCGGATGGTGTTGGTACCGCAGTCGATTGCGGCGACGCGGGTCATGGTGGCGGCCTCCTGGGCGGGGTCGGGAAGGAGAGAGCAGGACATCCCTGCCCGTTCAGCAGAAGCAGCGCTCAGGATCCCACAGTCCGCGCTCGCGCAGTGCCTCCAGCGTGCGGTCACCGATGGGGTTGACGCCGGTCCCAGCGGCCAGGGCGTGCCCGAGCAGGGCGTGGAGGCACTTGACGCGCGTGGGCATGCCGCCGGCGGAGACCCCCTCGATCTCTGCAACCTGCCCGAGCTCGGCGCGGCGGGCCAGGTAGTCGGCGTGGGCGGCGGTGTAGGCGGCGGCCAGCTCGGCGTCGACGGCCAGGTCGGCGTTGAAGGTCTCCATGAGGTGCTCGGCCTCCAGGGTGGAACAGCCCTTCACGGCGGCCGGGTGGGTGAGGTAGTAGCTGGTCGGGAAGGGGGTGCCGTCGTCGAGGCGCGGGGCGGTACGCACCACGGTGGGGCGCCCGCACACGCAGCGGGCCGCGATGGCGACGACACCGCGCGGCACCCGCCCCAGCTGGTCGGCCAGGGCCTCGAGGTCGGCCGACGAGACCGACTCCTTCGCCTGCGTCTGGGGGGTGGGGCTCACGGGGTCTCCTTCGTCTGCGGGGTGACGGCCGGTTTCGGCGTGGTCCTGGGCGGATCCGACGGCGTCTGGTTGGGCTCCCCGGTCGGCAGCTCCTTCTGGCCGGGGTTGAGGGTCTTGCCGTCCGCCCCGTCCTTCGATCCTGCCGGTGCGGTGCTGCCGGACTGGCCGGCGGCCCGCGAGGAGTCCCGGAGCTTCTGGTACCAGGGACCGTCCTGGGAGCCCGCGCTGGCCCCGCCGCCGGCCTTGGTCTGCTTCATGGAGTCGGCGCCGACGACGACGTAGCTGGTGTCGCCGGGCATGACATAGCCGAGGCGCTCACGCACCTGGGACCGGACGTAGGTGTCGTCCTTCCACTGGGCCAGCTCGTTCTCCAGGGCGGTGGAGGTGTCGGAGGCCTCCCTGATCCTGTCGACGACGGCATCGTACTGGGCCTGCTGGGACAGGTAGGCGCGCAGGGAGGTGAAGACGACGACGAAGGCGAGCAGGCACACGACCGCCAGGATGACCACCCTGGGTGGAAGGGCCCGCTCGGGCGCCGTCGTCGGCAGCGCCCCGGACCGGGAGCGGGACGATCCGGCCCCTGATCCGGCCGCGGATGCCGCCCGTTCGGCCGGGACCTGACGGGGCCGGGCGCCGCCGGCGACGCGACGCGTCCCGGACTGGCTGGAGGAGGGGCGGCGTGGAGTCATACCGGCATCCTGCCTCACCAGGGCACATGAGACGGCGCACCCCACCGGGCGCGTTGCTCACGCTTCGGTCATGAATCGCCCCTGGCGGACGCGCATACGGCAACGCTCCTCAGACGACGCTTCGGGGCAGGCGGGAGAACCCGTCTGCCCCGAAGCGGTGGTGTGCGTCGTCGTCGAGTCGTGGCTGAGGCGTCGCGTCAGTCAGCGGCTCGACGTCGGCAGGTCGCCGTCAGGCTCAGGCCTGGAAGCGGGGGAAGGCGCCGGCGCCGGCGTAGACCGCGGCGTCGCCGAGGGCCTCCTCGATGCGCAGGAGCTGGTTGTACTTGTTGACGCGCTCGCCGCGGGCGGGGGCGCCGGTCTTGATCTGGCCGGAGTTGGTGGCCACGGCCAGGTCGGCGATGGTGACGTCCTCGGTCTCACCGGAGCGGTGGGAGGTCATGGACTTGTAGCCGGCGCGGTGGGCCATCTCGACGGCCTCGAGGGTCTCGGTCAGGGAGCCGATCTGGTTGACCTTGACCAGCAGGGCGTTGGCGGCGCCGAGCGTGATGCCCTTGTTGAGGCGCTCGGGGTTGGTGACGAAGAAGTCGTCGCCGACGAGCTGGACCCTGTCGCCGATCTTGTCGGTCAGGGCCTTCCAGTCGTCCCACTCGTCCTCGGAGAGCGGGTCCTCGATGGAGACGATCGGGAAGTCGGTGATGAGCTTCTCGTAGTAGTCGACCATGAAGGCGTTGTCGCGGGCCTCGCCCTCGAACTGGTAGGTCTTGGCCTTCTCGTCGAAGAACTCCGAGGAGGCGACGTCCATGGCCAGGGCGACGTCCTTGCCGGGCTTGTAGCCGGCCTTCTCGATGGCCTCGACGATGAGCTCGAGGGCCTCGCGGTTGGAGTCGAGGTTGGGGGCGAAGCCGCCCTCGTCGCCCAGACCGGTGGACAGGCCGCGCTCCTTCACGACCGCCTTGAGGGCGTGGTAGACCTCGGCGCCCATGCGCAGGGCCTCACGGAAGGTGGGGGCGCCGATGGGGGCGATCATGAACTCCTGGATGTCCACGTTGGAGTCGGCGTGGGAGCCGCCGTTGAGGATGTTCATCATGGGAACGGGCAGGACGTGGGCGTTGGGGCCGCCGACGTACTGGAACAGGTCCAGGCCGGCGGACTCGGCGGAGGCCTGGGCGGCGGCCAGGGAGACGCCGAGGATGGCGTTGGCGCCGAGCTTGCCCTTGTTGGGGGTGCCGTCGAGCTCGATCATGAGCTGGTCGAGGCCGCGCTGGTCGGCGGCGTCGAAGCCGATGATCTCGGGGGCGATGACGTCGTTGACGTTGTCGACGGCCTTCTCCACGCCCTTGCCGCTGTAGCGGTCCTTGTCACCGTCGCGCAGCTCAACGGCCTCGAAGGCACCGGTGGAGGCGCCCGAGGGGACGGCGGCGCGAGCGGAGGCACCGTCCTCCAGGAGGATCTCGACCTCGAGGGTCGGGTTGCCACGGGAGTCGAGGATCTCGCGGGCGTGAACGTTCTCGATGAGGGCCACTTGGTGCTCCTTGCTGGGGGGGATCGTGATGAGCTCGTCGGCGTCGGGCACGCTCGCGCGCGACTGCCGAATGCAGGATCAGCCTAGCGGGCCGACAACCCCACCACGAGGGCCATGGTCCTGAGGAATGCACAGTGTTCACGCCCGGCGAGAAACACTGGACGACGGCGGCCCCTCGGTTCCGCCGTCGTCCACACGGCCCTGACCGGCCCCTACTGGCCGTTGGTCTCGGACTGGTCGGCGCCCTGGCCGCTCTCGCCCGCGTCGCCGCCACCCTGGCCAGTTCCGATCTGCCCATCGGTCTGGCCGGAGTCGGCGGGCTGCTGACCGCCCTGCTGCTGGGGCTGCTGGTCACCACCCTGTTGTGGGGCCTGTTGCTGGGGCTGCTGGTCACCACCCTGTTGTGGAGCCTGCTGCTGGGGCTGCTGGTCACCACCCTGTTGTGGAGCCTGCTGCTGGGGCTGCTGGTCACCACCCTGTTGTGGAGCCTGCTGCGGTTGCTGGGGAGCCTGCTGCTGGCCGCCTCCGAGGGGATTGTTGGCAGATGCCAGGTTGGGATCCGTCTGGGTCAACCAGGTCTGACCCTTCGTGGAGTAGCGCGGGGAGAGATCGCCGTCGAGCGTGTCGTAGACCTTCTTCAGGTCGGCGAAGACGGGCTGAGCCTTTTGAGCCTGCTGCGGTTGCTGCCTGAGATTCTCGAGCTGGCTGCTTATGGCCACCCCCCGCAGGTAGGTGAGCGTTGAAGCCTGGCGGGGCTCGAAGCCCAGCTGTTCCTTGGCCAGCTTCACGATCTGTGCATCGGTGACGTTCAGGCCGTGGGCCTTGCCGACCTCAGCCAGGATGGGCTCCGTGATGAGGGAGCCGGCGATCTCGGACCGATTCGCACCCAGACGCTCCTGACCCGTCTGGCCGGGCACGGAGGCCATCTCCTTGACCACGACGTCGATGTCCTTCTCACTCACGACGACGGAGTGGCTGGCCCCGTCCAGGCCGGTGTAGTGCATGTCGGCCACCTGACCGGGATGGTCGGAGCAGCCGGCGAGAGCCCCGACGGCGAGGAGGAGTGCAGCGCTGGCGGTGAGGACGCGCGTGCGTGCGGCAAGGCTTCGGGTCACGGTCTGCTCCTGGAGGGGGATGACGCTGGAGGGCGACATGGTGTCACAGCATTTCCGCCCCCGACCCTACCGTTCCACCCGCGACGACGCACGCAGCCGGCGCATCGCTGCCCACCGGCGCGGCCCCGGCCGTCAGCGGCGCTTGCGGTAAGTGGTGGCCTCGGTCTCGTAGGAGCTGTCACCCTCGACGACGGCGTGCAGGAGCACCTCGGCCCAGCGCACGACCTCCTCGCCGGACAGGGCCGCCCCACCCATGCGGTTGGTGCCCGGCGCGGGCACCACGATGGTGCGTGTGGCGGGCTTCAGCACAGTCCCCGGGTAGAGGCGCGTGACCTTCATACGCGCCGACTCGGGCAGGTCCACCGGCGCGAAGCGCACTGACTTGCCCTGGGCGACGATCTCCCGCACCCCCAGCTCGGCGGCCAGGGCACGCAGGCGCGCCAGCGCCGCCAGGCGGGCGGTGGCCTCGGGCACGGGCCCGTAGCGGTCGGCCAGCTCCTCCAGGACGTCGTCGACCTGCTCGCCCGAGCGCGCCGCCGCGAACTTCGTGTACGCCTCCAGGCGCAGGCGCTCGTGGGGGATGTAGTCCTCGGGGACGGTGGCGTCCACGGGCAGCTCGATGCGCAGCTCGACGTCCTCGTCGTCACCCTCCTCGAAGCCGATCGCGTCGGCGCCGGCCTTCCCGGAGCGGGCCAGGGCCTTCTTGTAGGCGGCCACGGCCTCGGAAACCATCCGCACGTACAGGTCGAAGCCGACCCCGGCGATGTGCCCGGACTGCTCTCCGCCGAGCAGGTTGCCCGAGCCGCGGATCTCCAGGTCCTTCATGGCCACCTGCATCCCGGCCCCGAGATCCGTGTTGGTGGCGATGGTGCGCAGCCGCTCCAGGGCCGTCTCGGTCAGTGGCTTGTCCGAGGGGTAGAGGAAGTAGGCGTAGGCCCGCTCCCGGCCGCGCCCCACGCGCCCGCGCAGCTGGTGGAGCTGGGACAGGCCCATGCGGTCGGCGCGGTCGACGATGAGGGTGTTGGCGTTGGACACGTCCAGCCCGGTCTCCACGATCGTGGTGCACACGAGCACATCGGTCTCCTTGCGCCAGAAGGAGTCGATGACGGCCTCGAGCTGGTGCTCGTTCATCTGCCCGTGGGCGGTGGCCACGCGCGCCTCGGGCACCAGCTCGGCCAGGCGCGCGGCGGTGGCGTCGATGTCCTCGACCCGGTTGTGGACGAAGAACACCTGCCCCTCGCGCAGCAGCTCGCGGCGGATCGCGGCGGAGACCTGCTTGGTCTCGTAGGCGCCCACGTAGGTCAGGATCGGGTGGCGGTCCTCGGGAGGGGTCGCCAGGGTGGACATCTCGCGCAGGCCGGTGACCGCCATCTCCAGGGTCCGCGGGATCGGGGTGGCGGACATGGACAGGACGTCCACGTTGGTGCGCAGCGCCTTGAGGGTCTCCTTGTGCTCCACCCCGAAGCGCTGCTCCTCGTCGATGATGACCAGGCCCAGGTCCTTGAACCTCACCTGGCCGGTGATGAGACGGTGGGTGCCGACGACGACGTCCACCGTCCCCTTCTCCAGGCCCTCGAGCACCTTGGCGGACTCGGCGGCGTCCTGGAATCGGGACAGGGCCCCCACGGTCACCGGGAAACCGGCGTAGCGCTCGGTGAAGGTCTCGGCGTGCTGGCTCACCAGCAGGGTCGTGGGCACCAGGACGGCGACCTGCTTGCCGTCCTGGACGGCCTTGAAGGCGGCGCGTACGGCGATCTCGGTCTTGCCGTAGCCGACGTCGCCGCACACGAGCCGGTCCATCGGCTGGGCCTTCTCCATGTCGGCCTTGACCTCGTCGATGGTGGAGAGCTGGTCGGGGGTCTCGGTGTAGGGGAAGGCCTCCTCCAGCTCGGTCTGCCAGGGGGAGTCGGGGCTGAAGGCGTGGCCGGTGGTGGCGGCGCGGGCGGCGTAGAGGCGCACGAGCTCCCCGGCGATCTCGCGCACGGCCTTGCGGGCCTTGGACTTGGTCTTGGCCCAGTCGGCGCCGCCCATCTTGCTCAGGGCGGGGCTGTCGCCGCCGACGTACTTGGTGACTTGGTCCAGGGCGTCGGTGGGCACCAGGAGGCGGTCGCCGGGCTGGCCGCGCTTGGAGGGGGCGTACTCGATGACGAGGTACTCGCGGGTGGCCGACGAGCGGGCCCCGCCCACGGCGCGCCGGCTCAGCTCGATGAAGCGGCCCACCCCGTGCTGGGCGTGGACCACGAGGTCCCCGGCGTGCAGGGACAGGGGGTCCACGGAGCGGCGGGCGCGGCGGGCCGGCAGGCTGCGGCGCTCGCGGGGGCCGGCCGAGGCACGCCCGGTGAGATCGGACTCGGCGATGAGGGCCAGGCGCAGCCCCTCGGCGAGGAAGCCGTGGCCGGCGCTGGCCTGGGTGACGCGCACGACGCCGTCGCCCGGGCCGGCCGTCGCGTCACCGTCGGCGCCGGCCGAACCGTCGGTCTCACCGTCGGCGCCGGCCGATCCGTCGGTCTCATCGGCGGGGGCGGCCGGGGCGGGGGTCCAGTCGCCGTCACGGCCGAGCTCGGTGACCTCGGAGAGCTGGTCGACGATGCGGGCGGGAACGTCGCCGTCGCCCAGGAGCTGGGCCATGCGCCGGCCGGGTCCGGGCCCGTCGGTGGCCACGACGACGGTCCAGCCCTGGCGGGCCAGCCGGCCCAGGTCGGCGACGGCCCGCTCGAGCTCGCCGCGGTAGGTGTGCGGGTCGCTGAGGTCCAGGCGGGTGGTCTCGGGGCCGGCGGCCAGGGCGGTGAAGGACCACCAGCCGCGGTTGGAGGACAGGGCCAGGGCCCGGGCCTCGGCCAGGTGGGCGAAGGCGGCGGCGGACAGGTCGACGGGGACCGTGCCGCCGGAAGCCGCCGAGGTCCAGGCGGCGGCGAGGAACTCAGTGGTGGTGGCGGTGAGGTCCTCGGCGCGCTTGCGCACCCGCTCGGGCTCCAGCAGCACCGTGAGCCGGTCCCCGACGAGGTCGAGCAGCGGGACCATCGCGTCGACCAGGACCGGGGCGAGGGACTCCATGCCCTCCACGGCGATGCCCTGGCTGATCTTCTCCAGCATGTCGGCGGCGCCGGGGACGGCGTCGACCAGGGCGGCGGCGCGCTCGCGCACCGCGTCGGTGAGGACCAGCTCGCGGCAAGCGGTGGCGGTCACGGCGCCCAGCGTCTCGATGGTGCGCTGGTCGGCGACGGCGAAGGAGGAGACCTCGTCGATCTCGTCGCCGAAGAAGTCCACGCGCACCGGTCTGGGCTCGGAGGGCGGGAAGACGTCGAGGATGCCACCGCGCACTGCGTACTCGCCTCGGGACTCGACCATGTCGACGCGCGTGTAGGCGGCGGCCTCCAGGCGGCGTGCGGTCTCCTCCAGGCCGACGGCAAGACCGGGGGCCAGCTGGACGGGCTCGAGCTCGCCGAGCCCGGCGATGACGGGGGCCAGAAGGGCGCGCACGGGGACGATGAGGACGCGGATCGCCCCGCCCTCCTCGGGGTGGGCCAGTCGGCGCAGGACGGACAGGCGCTGGGCGACGGTGTCGGCGCGCGGCGAGAGGCGCTCATGGGGCAGGGTCTCCCAGGCGGGCATGACGGCGACGTCCTCCGCCGGCAGGTAGCTGCGCAGGGCCAGGGCGGTCTCCTCGGCCTCGCGGCCGGTGGCGGTGACGACCAGCAGGGGCGTGCCGGGGGCCTCTGCCGCTCCGGCCGCCTGCGCGTCGTCGCCGGCGACCCGCTGGACGCCCTCCTCGCCCAGGGCCATGGCGGCCAGGACGGCGGGCCGGGCGCCCGGTGCGACGACGAGGCTGCGGTCGGAGCGCGAGCGGGAGGAGGCGGCGCGAACGGTGCGGGCGATGTCGGCGTCGGCGAGCAGCGGAGGCAGGAGCGCAGTCAGGAGCACGGCCGCGAGTCTAGTGACTCCCCGTCCCAGCACCACTGGCGGGCCGGACCGACCGGCCGGTGAAGGCCCGGCGGGACCAGTCCCGGCTGCGGATCCGGTTCCAGGGGTTGTCCTGCCCGGCGACGACGCCCACGCCTCCACCTGTGGTGTTGTTACGGCTCTCCAGCAGGACGGAGACCTGCGCCGAGGCCGCCATGCCGGCGATGAGCCATACGACGGTGCCGATCTGGGTGATGAAGGCGACTGTGCCATAGGCCGGGATGAGGCTGAGCAGGGCGATCTGCGCGGGGTTGGAGCGCTGGACGAAGGCCCTGGCGCCGTACACCAGGAGACCCACCATGAGAAGCGTCACGGGGACCCAGCCGAAGCGCAGCGCGGTCAGGAGCAGGTGGTTGTCGATGGAGCTGTAGCCGCCCCAGGCCACCGAGCTCCCCGACCTCTGGTAGGCCGCGGACAGCCCCAGCGGCTTGAGCTGACGCACCAGGACGAGGATGTCGCCGCGGTAGCCGGCCGAGTCCTCCTGCTCGCGGCCGGCCGAGTCGAAGACGCCCAGGACGTAGGGCAGCAGGACGCTGCCCACGCCGACCAGCACCGTGAGGAACCCCATCCGCCACAGGGCGGGGATATTGGTGTGCACCTGCATGAGGCTGAGGATGACGGCGATGACGGCGCAGGCGATCGCCGAGCGGGAGAAGGTCGGGATGGTCGCCCCCAGGACGAGGGCGCCGGCCGCGATCCGGTAGCCGGGCCTCCACCGTGTGGCCAGGATGAGCGGGATCCCGGCCGCCAGGCACACTCCCAGGGCGATGGGGTGACCGAAGGCGCCCTCGACGCGGGTGAGGCTGCCCCGGGCCAGGGGCGGGGACCACTCCTCGTAGAGGTTGTTGTGGACGGTGATGTAGCTGAAGGGGTTGATGGTGGTGACGGCCTCGAAGAGCGCCAGCACCGCCACCGTGATCCACACGACCGCCAGGACCTCGGCCATGCGCCGCAGCCCGAGCCTCTCCACGAGCAGCCGTCCGGCGAGGTAGGCGGGCAGGGCACCGAAGACGACGTCGGACAGGACGTAGTTGAGCGGCGAGCCCGCGGCGACGGACAGGCCCACCAGGCACCAGGTGGTGGTGACCATGAAGTCGCCACTGGTCAGCCGCCACGAGAAACCGGGCAGGAGGGCGACGACCACCAGGAAGCAGGCCAGGGTGGCCGGAGGCACGTTGGGCTCGAAGGGGATCATCACCCACACCGGCACGAAGCCGATGGCGCCCATGACCAGGGCGGCCCCGACGATGGGGCGGCGGTGGATGCGGTCGGCCACGAGGATGAGGGCCGCCAGGGCGGCGGCCACCATGGGGAGGACGATGAACAGGGTCCTGGCGAAGGACATCGTTCCTCCCTTGTCCTGTCATGGCCGTGGCAGTGTCACGGCGTTCGATCGGTGGTTGACTCGGCGGCCGACTCTGCGGCTGACCGGCGGATGGGCTGCTGCGTCGGCGACGCCTGGACGGCCGAGGAGCCGCCGCAGGGCCGCTGTGAGAAGTACCCGGGAAGATGCTGAGAGAGCCTTCGAGGTCCTGACCGAGGTCATGCGGATCCGGAAGAAGTCCGCCGACGTCACCCCCGGTTCGGTCGACGCCGACGTCTTCTTCACTGCTGGGACAGGAGTCCTCAGGACCCTCGCCCTTCACACGGTTCCGGTGAAAGACTCACCACATCGCCCACCCCCGCACGACTGAGAATTCCAGGCGTGGCCGGGGGCGCAGCGAAGGCTACTACAGTCACCGAGACCTAAGCGTGATCTTACAGTTAGGGTTGGGCCGTAGCCTTTCAGCATCATCCGCCGGGCCATGAGGACCACCATGAGGCCCACGGTGCCCGAAAGGCCGCCAGAACCGACTGGATCCAGACCAGCCCCAGACCAGATGAGGAGCAGCGTGCAGCCATCGCAGATCCTTCACGCCATCCGCAGGAACCTTGTCGCCTGCCTCGTCATCCTGCTCGTATGCATCCTGGCCGGGCTGGGGGTGGCCCTGGCGACGAAGCCGGTCGCGGCGGCCACCACGACCCTGGGCATCCAGCCCAAGTCCAAGGAGACCCCGTCCTTCTCCACCCAGGCCAAGGACCTCATGCCGACCCTGGTGGAGCTCTCCACGAGCCCGAAGGTCCTCGATCCAGCGGCGGCCAACCTGAACATGGAGACCACCGATCTGTCGGATGCGCTGACGGTCACCAACCCGCCCGAGACCCTGGTCCTGTCCATTACCGCCAAGGCCGGCAGCAAGCAGGAGGCTGTCGACATGGCCCAGGCGACGGCCGACTCGCTCAACAAGGAGCTCTCCTCCGGCGAGCTCCTGGGTAAGCAGGCCCTGGGGATGACGACGAGCACCACCTCGCCGGCCACCACGGCCAACACCACCATGGAGCGCCCCGGCGCCCAGGCCGCGGCGATCTCCGGGCTGCTGCTGGGGCTGCTGGCCTCCGTCTCCTACGCGATGTTCCGTCACCGTCGGGACAGCGGCCATAGTGGGGACAGCGGTTCCGAGGGCCTTCCCGGGCGTACGGCGGCCGCTCTCAACGCCCTGAGGCAGAAGACCTCGGACCTGCTGCGACCGAGCCGGCCGCCAGCGCAGCCTCAGGTGCAGGCGCAGCCGCCTTACCAGTATCAGCAGATCCCGGCCCCGACGTCCCCCGAGGTCCCTGCCGCCCCGGCCCCCGGCGCCATGGCGACGCAGTCAGCCTCCTCCTCAATGCCGTCGCCCGTCCCGGCGCCGTCCTTCTCGACCCCGCGGTCGCAGCAGCAGACGACCGCGATGCCCGCGATCTCCGACTCCGCCTACTCGGCCGCCCAGCCAGCGCCCTCCGCTCAGGAGCCGGCCCGTGCCCCTGCGCCGCCGCCCTCCTCGGTCTCACCAGTGCCCGCCACATCATCGACCCGCTCCCCCGTCTCCATGAGCGCGGCACCGCTGTCGTCGGCATCGGGGGCCGCGGCCCCCACGCAGTCCTCTGCTCAGGCCTCCGCTCCGGACCCCGCACACAGCTTCGCCTCCGGCATCACCTCCGCCCTGCAGCGACAGCGGGCCTATCAGCCCGCGCCAGTCACCCCGGCCGGGACCGCTTCGTCTCAGTCGGCCCCCGATGCCACCGCCTCCTACAGGCACGCGCCGCTGCCCCCGCCTCTGCCCACCCCCGCCGACCTGACGGTACCGGCCTCCCCGTCGATCGCGGTGCAGCCCTACACGACCACCCCGTCCTCCGGGAGCCATCGT
Organism: Actinomyces sp. oral taxon 171 str. F0337; assembly: GCF_005696555.1. Taxonomy (NCBI): domain Bacteria; kingdom Bacillati; phylum Actinomycetota; class Actinomycetes; order Actinomycetales; family Actinomycetaceae; genus Actinomyces; species Actinomyces sp. oral taxon 171. Next base: position 2,709,879 of record NZ_CP040005.1, read on the forward strand.
TTCCCGGGCGCACCGGACGGTCCCACTCGGCGCAGCACCGCCCTGCCCACCGGGCAGACCGTCTCAGCGTCCTCGGGGTCCTCAGCATCCCCGGCCTCCTCCGCCGCCTCGGTAGGGTCCTCCTACCAGTACCCTCCGACACCGGCCCCGGCATCCTCGTCCACCGGCTCCCCCGCCTCCGCCACGCCGGCCACCGGCCGTCGGCGCGCCTCCGCACCGAGCGTGCCCACTCGGCGGCGCATCACCTCACCGTCAACGGACCGCCCGGTAGCAGCGACTGGATGGCAGGACGCCTCCTCCCTGCCGACGACAACGAGCCGGCGCCGGGTCCAGCCGGTGCCCTCTGCCCCCGAGCCCCCGGTTGCCGCTGAAGCCTCACGTGGCGCGGTGCGCAAGCAGGACTCGGCCTCCGAGACCGGTTCCTCCTCCTCGTCCCCTTCGACGTCGATGCGTCAGCAGGCGCCCTCGCGCCGGCAGACCCTCGCTCGTCGTCGGCGGATGTCCAAGCCGCGGCTGACTCTCGTGACGCCGCTGTCCGAGGAGTCCTCCATCGAGCAGACCCGACATCTCGCGCCGGTGCCGACGTCGGCGAGTGGCCGCCACCGCAGTCCTGACCCGCCGGACGCCCCACCTCCGCCTCCGCCGCCGTCGATCCAACCCGGCCAGCAGATGGCCTCGGCGTCGTCGGCCGCCGCGGCTCCGCGCTCAGCCCCCGCCCCAGGGGCCTCCGCGGCCTCGGCCGGCCGCCGAGCACAGTCGACGGGCCGCTCCTGGTAGGCCGGCTGCCGGCACCACCGTGAAGGGCGGGTCCGATGCTCAAGGCATCGGACCCGCCCTGTTCATGCTCACACAGGGCCGCGTGAGTCACAGGGCACCAGGATCACCGCGGCCCGGGCACTCAGTGGCCGTCCTTCTCCTCGGGCGAACCATCGGCCTCGTCGTCAGCATTGGCCTGGTTGTTGCCGTCCTGGTCCGCATTCTTGGCGGCATCGTCAGCATTGGCGGGATCCGCGTTGTCCGCCTTCCTGGGAACCGTGACGCTCGGCATCTGGGCGGTAATGGTGTTTCCGCTGGGATCGGAGACCACCAGGCGGTAGGTGTGCTCGCCGGCCGAGCAGGTGGTGTCCTCCAGACTGTGGTCGTTGAGCGCCCAGCGGGTGTCGCTGATCTTCTCGGTGGCCACCGGCGTGGTCTCGTTGTCCCGGTAGAGGCTGTAGGTCAGGGTCGGGTCGTCACGGTCCCAGGTGGCGGTGAAGGAGACCTTGACCGAGCCCGACGTCGTCACCTCCGCCCTGGCGGCCAGGTTCTCGGCCTTGCCCTCGGGAGGCAGCGTGGGCTGACCGGCGCGCCGTGGATAGCGCACGATCCCCTGCTGGACCTTGCCGTCGGCCTCGATGAACTCACCCACCATGAGGACGTACTTGTCGGTGACGTCGACCTTGTAGGCGGCCTGGGACATCTTCGTGACCTTGCCCGCCTCCAGGTCCGGGTACCAGCCGATGATCGTGGGGCTCTTGAGACCCGAGGTCGACCAGTCCTGGTAGCCGTCGGCGACGCCCTGCTGGCGGATGGTGATGTCGGGACTGTTGGTGAAGGCCATGGCCCGCACGTAGAGGGGATGAGAGCCGTCCTTGCGCACCTCGGGCATGTTGGGGAAGCCGTAGATGGTCTCGCAGGAGTGGGCGTGCCCCACCGTGTAGACGATCTCCTTGGTGGGGGCGATCCCGTAGGTGTCACCGTGGCAGGGCTCGAGCCAGATGAGGTTGCCGTTCCAGTCGGCCTTAAAGCTCCCTTCGAGGTTGGCCTCGTCGAGGCGTCCGACGGCGGAGTATGCCGTGGCGTAGAAACCGGCGTCGTCGACGGCGATATCGAAGATGGCTGCCTTCTCACCGGCCGTGCGCACGGTGTCGTTGACCGGCATGGGCAGCACCTCACCGGTGGAGGCGTCCAGGAGAGCCATCCCGTAGCCGGGCCTGCTCGAGCCGTTGACTGAGGAGAAGGAGCCGCCGATAACGACCTTGGAGTGGTCCGGGGAGACCTCGATCGCGTAAACCTGGGCGTTGGGGCCCTCGGCGGACGCGGTCCAGTCCAGGAGCTCGCCGGTGGAGGCCTTGAGGGCGGCCAGTCGGGTCCGCTGCTGTTTGTTCACCTTGGTGAAGTAGCCCCCGACGTAGAGGGTGTCACCGGCCACCGCGATGTCCTTGACAGTGGTGCTGAACACGGGTTGGAAGGAGGAGATGAGGGTGCCGTGCCCGTGGGAGATGTCGAAAGCGGCCAGGCGGCTGTGCCACTCGTCGTTGACCCTGTCGAACTCCCCGGCGACGTAGAGGGTCTTGCCGTCCTCGGAGAGGGCCAGGCTTCGTCCCGCACCGTTGAGCGTGGGGGCGAAGTCCTCGATGAGCTCCCCGGTGGTGAGGTCGTAGGCCAGGATGTTGGAGCGCGGGACCTCCTGCTGTCCTGCAAGGGCCCCGGCCGGTCGGGCGCTGTTGAAGCTGCCGACGACGTAGACCACGTCGCCGACGACGAGCTGTCCCCAGGCGACGCCGTCGATCTGCACCGTGGGCAGGGGCGCGGCCGTGTACACGGGCTCCTGAAGCGACTGACCGGTGGGGTCTGCGCCCGCGTCGGCCTCACCCCCGTTGTCGCCGACATTGCCGGAACCGTCGGCATCAGCGTTGGCCTCAGTCTTTTCCTCAGCCGTCGCCACCGGAGCGGCCGGGGTCAGGGCGATCATCGAGGTGAGCAGGAGCGGCAGGAGGGACAGGATGATGAAAAGACGAGGGGTGGTGGAGAGACGACGCATGGAGACCTCCAGGACATATGGCAACCAACGCGCAAGCGGATCACGGTGTACCGTTGACATCCGGCCGTATAAGGCCCGTGAAAGTCACTGGTGAATGCGGTGACAACAATTAATCTAAGTGGTTGCACGCATTGGTTCGGGGAGCACATTCCGCTCATGCGGAACACGAAGAGGGAACGAAGGAGAAACGAATCGATGACAACGTCACGCTACGCCACCATGAGGTTGGATTGCAATGAAATTGTTATCTCAAGGTTACTCCGCACTCTGAGCGGACTCTCCGTCATGGGCAGCACGCCCCATGAGAAACGCCCTCACCGGACCCTGGTGATGGGGCCCGGCGAGGGCAGGAGCACGATGTCAGAAGACAGGGGCGCGGCGGGATCGCGCAGGCCCTGGGGCCCGCTCGACCCTACCGGCCTCAGGCGCCGGCGACGCCGACGGTGTCGAAGAGCGAGGCCACCGAGCCGTCATCGAAGACGGCCTTGATCGCCCGGGCCAGCAGCGGCGCGATCGGCAGGACCGTCAGCTGGTCGAAGCGCTTGCCGGCGGGGATCGGCAGGGTGTCGGTGACGATGACCTCGCGGGCCCCGCAGGTGGAGAGCCGGTCCACGGCCGGACCGGAGAGCACCCCGTGGGTCGCGGCGACGATGACGTCCTTGGCGCCGGAGTCCAGGAGCACCTGGACGGCCTTGGCGATGGTGCCGCCGGTGTCGATCATGTCGTCGACCAGGACGCAGGAGCGCCCCTCGACGTCGCCGACGACGCGATTGGCCACCGACTCGTTGGGACGGGTGACGTCACGGGTCTTGTGGACGAAGGCCAGCGGAGCGCCACCGAGCTGGTTGGCCCAGCGCTCGGCCACCCGGATGCGGCCGGCGTCGGGGGAGACGACGGCGGCGTTGGCCGGGTCGACGCGGGTGCGCACGTAGTCCACGAGCACCGGCTGGGCCCACAGGTGGTCCCAGGGGCCGTCGAAGAAGCCCTGCTCCTGGGAGGTGTGAAGGTCCACGCTCATGAGGCGGTCGGCGCCGGCGGTCTTGTAGAGGTCCGCCACGAGGCGGGCGCTGATGGGCTCGCGCCCCAGGTGCTTCTTGTCCTGACGGGCGTACGGGAAGAAGGGTGCCACCACGGTGATGCGCTTGGCGGAGGCGCGCTTGAGGGCGTCCACCATGATGAGCTGCTCCATGAGCCAGTCGTTGACGCGGTCGCCGTGGGACTGGACGACGAACACGTCGCAGCCGCGCACCGACTCGTTGAAGCGGACGTAGGTCTCCCCGTTGGCGAAGTCGTAGGCCGTGGAGGACAGCACCTCGGTGCCGAGCTCGCTGGCCACGTCCTGGGCGAGCTCGGGATGGGCGCGCCCGGAGACGACGACCAGCCGTTTCTCACCCTTGGTAATGATGCCCGTCATGACGTGGTTCCCTTCTCACGGCCGGTGCGGCCCTCGGTGTGACTGTTGGAGACGGAGGTGAAGGTCAGTGATCGGTACGGCCGGCACGGCCAGCACGACCAGCACGGCCTGACCGGGCGGGGCCGAAGGTGCGCTGCGCTCATGCGTCAGGCCCGGGCACCGTCGGCGTCGAGCTGGCTGAAGGGGGTCACGACGCAGCCGGCCGGGATCACGGCGTCGGTGAGGATCGCGTAGGCGCCCACGCGGGCGCCCTGGCCGATCCGGGTGGTTCCGCGCACGAGGACGCCCTGCTCGAGGGTGACGTCCTGGGCGAGCTCAGCGGTGACGTCCACCCAGGTGGAGGCCGGGTCGACGACGCCGACGCCCTGGGCCATCCAGTCGGCGAGGACACGGCGGTTGAGCTCGGCGCCGAGCTCGGCGAGCTGGGCGCGGTCGTTGCAGCCCTCGACGAGCCAGTGGTCGGCGACGACCAGCGCACTGGTGGACCGTCCGGCCCGGTGCGCGTGGGCGACGACATCGGTGAGGTAGACCTCGCCCTGGTCGTTGTCCGTGCCCAGGGTCGCCAGGGCGGTGCGCAGGTGGGCGGCGTCGAAGACGTAGACACCGGCGTTGATCTCTCGGATGGCGCGCTGGGCCTCGCTGGCGTCGCGCTGCTCGACGACGGCCGAGACGGTGCCGTCGGCCTCGCGCACGACGCGCCCGTAGCCGGTGGGGTCGTCGAGCTCGGTGGTCAGCAGGGTGACGGCGTCCCCCCGCTGGGTGTGCTGGGCCAGGAGCTCCTTGAGCGTGGCGGTGTCCAGCAGCGGGACGTCACCACTGGTGACGATGACGGGCCCGTCCAGGTCCTCGGGCAGGGCGGCCAGCCCGCAGGCGACGGCCCGCCCGGTGCCGGGGACCTCGTCCTGGTCGGCCGGGACGGCGTCGGGGGCGACCTCGGCGAGGTGGGCGATGACGGCATCGCGCTCGTGGCGCACGACGACGACGAGGTGCTGGGGCTCGAGCCCCCTGGCTGCGGTGACGGCGTGGTCAACCAGGCTGCGACCGCCGATCCGGTGCAGAACCTTGGGGGTGACCGATCGCATACGAGTTCCCTTGCCTGCGGCCATGACGATGACGGCGGCGGGTGCGGTAGGCGTCACGTGTCCTCTTCTCACAGTTTCGCGCCCGGGCTCCCGACGTCTCCGGCCGCGACCGGGCGGAGGACGGGACGGACTCCAACGGTTTCTGAAATCAGGTACGGATGGACGGTTGGCGCGCGTCCCACCGGCGACCGGTGACCGCCGTCGGGCGTGAGAGCGAGGGAACCCCAACGCCACTCATGCTACGCCGCTCCGCCCCCAGGATTCGAACCCGGACCTCAAGGCTCCAAAGGCCTGCGTGCTGCCGCTACACCAGGGCGGAAGGACACATCCCGACCCGGGCCTGGCGGCGAGGGGCGAGACGCCGGGACAGTCTCTCACGTCCCGGTCGCGCTCGGCACCTTCGCGGCGATTCAGCGCGCCCCCGCAGGCTCCTGGCACCGGATCTCGCACATCTGCGGGGTGCATGCCACACTCGTCGGGCTTCGCGGTCGGCCGGGAGGACAGGGCAGGATGGGGGCATGTCCAGTTCCTCCTCCGCTCCCTCTCCCTCCTCCGGCAAGCCGGCAGCGGTGCGCCTCATCGAGCTCGACGGGCTGCGTGGGCTGGCTGCCGTCGTCGTGCTCATCCACCACGCCCTGGAGACCGTGCCCGCGCTGGCGGAGGTCGGGGCGCGGCCCGGCACCGTGCCCACCGGCACCTTCAACCGGATCCTCACTCAGAGTCCCCTCCACCTGCTGTGGGCGGGCCATGAGGCCGTCCTCATCTTCTTCGTCCTGTCCGGCGTGGCCCTGACCTACCCGGTGGCCCGCCGCCACGCCCAGGGGCGGCGCTTCGACTGGGTCGACTACGCGCCGAGGCGCTTCGTGCGCCTGTGGCTGCCGGCGGCGGCCTCCACCACCTTCGCGGTCATCGCGATGCTGCTCGTGCCGCGCTCGAAGGATCCGGCGCTGGGGCACTGGATGACCGTCACCCATCCCAGAGGGCTCGGGGCGCGTCAGATGCTCATGGAGTACCTGCTCATCCCCAAGCACGCCTACCGCAACACCGTCCTGTGGTCGTTGCACGCCGAGGCGATCTTCTCCTTCGTGCTGCCCCTGATGATCCTCGGGGTGGCCCTGTGCGCCCGCTGGCGGGTCTCCTGGCTGCCGGTGGCGGCCGCCCTGGCCGTGCCCGTCATCACCGCCAGCCCCGGATCGGGCAGCTACCTGCCGGTCTTCACCGTGGGCGCGGTCATGGGCTGGGCCTGGGGGCACAACCCCGCCCCGGTCCCCGAACGCCCCCGGCCCTGGGCGACGGCGCAGGCCCTGGTGTGCCTGCTGCTCATCACCCTGGCCTGGTGGCCGGGGATGGAGAGCCACACGGCTCAGCGCCTGGCCAACGCGGTCACCCTGGCGGCGGCCGCCTACCTGGTCCACCTCGTGGTGAGGGCCGGGGCGCTGCGCGGCCTGCTGCGCTCGCGCACCGTGCAGTACCTGGGGCTCATGTCCTTCTCCCTCTACCTTGTGCATGAACCGGTCGTGGTCTCGCTGCGGCTGTTGACGCACTCGATCTCGCCGTGGTGGCTGCTCATCCTGGCACCGCTCGTCTCGGCACCGCTGACCTGGCTGTTCCAGCGCTACATCGAGGCCCCCAGCCACCGGCTGGCCCGCCGCACCGGGGCCCTGGCCTCGGCGCGCTTCGCCCAGTGGTCCGAGCGCCGTCGCTCCGGCCGACCGGCCGACCGGAGCAGTGGGGCCTAGCCATGGCGACCAAACGCACCCGCATGAGCGCCAGTGAGCGGCGCGAGCAGCTGATCGCCGTGGCCCGTGGGCTGTTCGCCGAGCGCGGCTTCGACGCCACGAGCGTGGAGGAGGTGGCGGCCCGCGCCCAGGTGTCCAAGCCGGTGGTCTACGAGCACTTCGGCGGCAAGGAGGGACTGTACGCCGTCGTCGTCGACCGGGAGATCACCACGATCTCCGCTGCGATCTCCTCGGCGATCGCAGCCCCCGCAGCAGGCGCCGCAGCGGGTCCGGAGGCCGGCCGGCGCGGACCGGGAGAGTCTGACGCCTCAGGCTCGGCCTCACGGATCGCCGAGCGGGCCGCCCTGGCCCTGCTGACCTATATCGAGGACTCCCCCGACGGTTTCCGCATCCTCTCGGCGGGCTCGGACCGCGCCGCCGGCACCTACTCCACGCTGCTGGCCGACGTCGCCATCGAGGTCTCCGGGATCCTCGCCTCGCAGTTCGCCGCCCACGACCTCGATCCGCGCACGGCCCCGCTGTACGCCCAGATGCTGGTGGGCATCGTGGCCATGCCGGCTCAGTGGTGGCTGGAGAACCGGTCGATGAGCAAGGAGGAGGTGGCCGCTCACATGGTCAACCTCGCCTGGAACGGCTTGCGCGGCATGAAGGCCAGGCCCACGCTCCACTCGGGCCCCGCGGACGGCTCACGCAGCGCCGACGGCGCAGCCGCCGGCGCCCCGGGGCAGGGAACCGACTCCCGCACCGAGGCCCCGGCCACTGCGGGAGCACCGCTGAACGCCCCTGAGCACCACTGAGGGCAGCCCCGGAGCCGCTCACGCTCGCGTCGTCATGGAATGCGCTCCACCCGGCGGACGCCCGTCGCATTCGTCACTACCCGGCCGGTCGATCAGCCTGCGGGTGCCAGCATTCTTCGAGCATCAATGACCCAACGGGTTCTGAGAAGTGCCCGGGAAGGAGGTGATTCACTCCCTGTGCCCGGCTCACGCCCCAAACGGGGCGCTATTCTGTTGCTCCCGCAATCACCGAAACGGAACCCATGGACCCGGAAACCCTCATCATCGCGCTGCGCAAGAACGCAGTCCTGGTGGCCATGCACGTTGTGCTGGGCGCCATCATCGGCATTGTCTTCGGCCTGTTGACGCCGGCGCAGTACACCTCCACCGCCAACGCGAATCTGGGCGTGGAGAACAGTGAGGCCAACCTCCCCAACACCTTCAACTACCTGACCTCCATCATGCCGACGCTGGTGGAGATCGGGACCTCGGAGAGCACCTTCGCGGAGGTGTCCAAGGACACGGGGATCAGTCAGGACGAGCTGCGCAAGTCCGTCTCGGTGACGAGCAAGACCGGTACCACCCTGGTGGAGATCCGGGCCACCAGCACTGATCCCGAGCGCGCTCACAGGATCGCCGAGGCCGAGCTGACCGCCCTGGACTCGGTGGCCCGTGACCTGTCCAGCTCCGGGCAGGCGGGGAACACCACCGCGACACTCAAGGTGGTCGACTCCCCCACGACCCCCTCCTCGCCCTCGAGCCTGTCGGCCGTGTCCACCGCTCTCATCGGGACCGCCATCGGACTGGCCGCCGGTGCCGTCATGGCGATCCTGCTGTACTTCCTGAGTCAGAAGAACCCGCAGGACAAGGTCGAGGACCCGCTGCTCATCATCGGGCGTCGCCGCTCTCGAGAAGACGCCTGAGCGGCCGTGGCCCAGAGCTGGTTACCGGCCGCCTCCCACGAGGGCTCGCAGACGCCGTCGGAGACTGATCCCGAGTCGAGCCGGGAGCAGGGTTCACCATGGCGTCGACCGGAGATGGCGATCGCCGTCGTCCTCCTGGTCTGCGTAGGCGTGCGCCGCGAGCTGGCGGCCGCCCTCAGCGTCGGCGACTGCGCCGCGCTCGCCGCGATCCCCGTCACCTGGACTGCCGTGCGCAAGGCACGCCGGTTCTCGCTGCTGCTCGTGCTGTCCATCCTGGCGGCGGGCACGGCCTACATCATGTCCCTGCTGGCCGAGAGCAGCTTCGTCGTCGAGGCCTGGGCCCGCCGCGTCACCACCTTGAGCCTCCTGGCCATTCCCTGCGCAGTAGCCGTCTTCGTGTGGGGAGCGCGCCGGCTGGGAACGAGACGGGCGGCTCTGGCGGTCGGCTTCGGCATGTTCCTGGACTCGCTGCCCCTGCTCCAGACCAGCTCCAACCCGTGGAAGTTCGGAATCGGTGCGGCGGTGACGATCATGGTCCTCAGTCTCGTGGCCGACCGGCGCCGACTGGTGCAGATCGTGGCCCTGCTGGGGCTCAGTGGTGTCTTCCTCGTCTCAGACTCGCGCTCCACCCTGGCCTTCCTCGCCGTCATCCTGGGCACCGTCATCTGGCAGGCCCTGGCGTCCTGGGCCCGGTGGCACGTGCCGACTCCCAGGCGTCTGGCGATCTCCCAGATCATCGTTCTGGCGGTCGTGGGGATTGTGGCAATGGCCGGGGTCGTCATGGCCTCCGAGTCCGGGACTCTGGGCGAGGACGCCCAGAACCGGACCATCGCCCAGTCCTCCAGCTCCGCGGGGCTGCTCCTGTCCGCACGCCCCGAGCTGGGGGCCTCCTGGGCCCTGTTCCAGAATCGCCCCTGGGGGTACGGCGCCGGCGTCAAGCCCCGTTTCGAGGACCTGTGGGTGGCCAAGGACGGTATGGCCGCCCTGGGCTACGACCCGGAGAACGGCTACGTCGAGAACTTCATGTTCGGCGGCCGCATCGAGCTGCACTCGGGGGTGATGGACATGTGGGCGGCGGCCTCGATCCCAGGCGGGCTGCTGCTGCTGCTCATCGCCGGGATGGCGCTGACGGCGATGATGCGCGACCTGGGGCGGCTCAAGGCCACCCCCTGGCTGTTCTTCGCGGCCCTGACCGTGGTGCAGAACGTGTTCGTGGGACCGTGGTCGGTGCTGCCCGCCTATCTGCCGATCGTGCTGGGGGCCGCCGTCCTGCAACCTCCCCTGCGCGAGGCGGTCCCATTGGACGCCGGCCATGAAGACGCCGGCAATGAATCGGACGACGGTTCGGGCGAGACATCCCCGTCTGTTTCCGCTCCGGCTCCTGCGTCCGAGTCCCATCCTCAGTCGGGAGCTGCCACGAGTCCACAACCGGCTCACCTCGAGACTAAAAGGTTGCGTCAATAGGTGACTCGTTGCCTCATCCACGGGGGCGTCATGCACGGACGGGGGCCTTCGACGTGAGTGGGTGCAGAAATCCTGTCCCCGCACGCGTGGCATGTCCCCGCGGGTGAAGGAACGTCCCCGCACGCGTGAAGTGTCCTCAACGAAGACCAGTGACCAGATGACGCGACCTCTTAGAGATCGTGTCGTCGCTGGGTGAGGGCTCGAGGGCGGGGCATTGGTCCTAGCGGTGGGTGGTCCAGGTGTGGCGGATGAGGTCCTGATGCCGCCCCGCCGGTACTGCAAAGGGCCCGGTGCCACTAACTGGGGCTTGGGCTCGGGCCAGTGACGCCTCGCGACACTCCCCCTGCCGTAGACACAGAGCCCGTGACGACGACGTCGACCACCACCTCCAGGCGCCGTCGAATACCATGCCGGTCCTGGCCGCTCCGGAGGCCGCCGGCTCTGAACGGAACAGCCCAGTGGCGTCCACATCTGCGTCGGTTTCACCCCCCGAGCAGTACCTGGCGAGCAAGGAGTGGAACTGAGCAGCACCAGCACCGCGGCCAACATCGGCTGCCCGGTCAGCAGCTGACACAACCTCACGAACCACACGCCGTCACCCGATCTCACAGCCCGTACGTCATCGGCAAGGCCGAATTCGTAGCATAAACAGATACCATCAAGTAGTTGATGGTTGTCCAGGTGACAGTTTATTTGTTGGTTATAGGATTGTGATGTTCCTGGTGGTGCCGGTGGGCGCTTGCCTGCTGAAGGCAGAGTGAAGAGGGTCCAGTGGGTTCCTGGAGCGGGTCAGCGGTTGGTTTTTCCGAGCCTGGTGGCGTATCGGAAGGGGTGTCGGCCGCACAGGTGCCGCCTGAGGTGTGGCAACGGTTGCTGTGGGCCTATCAGGGATGGCTGAGGCGTCATGAGGGCCTGGCACGGGTACTGCTCCGTCTGACGCGGGTGTGTCAGCGCATCACATTCGTGCTGATGGTGGCGGCTCTGGCAGTGGTTCCGAGGCTGTTAGCGGCGCTGGTGCCGGCGGCCGCGATGCTGGGATGCCTGATGGTGATGGCGCTGCTGGGGCGTACGCGCACGGTCTCATGGCGCGCAATGAGCCTTATGTTCTCAGTGGGCGTGCCTTGGGCGGTGGTGGTGGCACTGCTGACCCGGGTGGTGGCCGGGTGGGCCGGCGTAAAGGTGAGCGATGACGGTGCAGGGATAGCCTTGGCGGCGTTCATCGAGGAGGCGGGCAAGTTGGCGCCGCTAGTGGTTGCGGCGATGGTGGCGCCAGGACGGGTACGACGCTTCGCGGCGGTGGACTGGGTGCTGCTGGGATTCGCACTGGGTGCGGGTTTCACGGTGGCCGAGGATGGGGCGCGTCGTCTCATTCCGCCTGGGCCGCTGGCCCAGGCGATAGGTGAGAAACTGTTGAGTTACTCGCTCAATCCGTGGACCTCTGGAGAGTTCACCATGTCCTCCGGAGGCTGGACCACCCAGATACTCGACCACACCGATGCCTCTGGTCCGATGATTCCGGGGCACCAGGTGTGGACCATGACGCTGGCCGCGGCGATCGCTCTGGGCATCGCGCTGTGGCGCACCAGGCGGGTAGCGGCGCGTCTGGTGGCGTGGGCGCCGGTGCCGGCAGTGCTGACGCTGGCGGTGTCGGATCATGCTGCTTACAACGCCTCGGCCAGGTCGTGGGCGTCGGCGGCCTGGGCGGGACAGGGCCATGACGGCTTCCCGGAGTGGATGCTCGACCTGTGGCAGGCCTTGGGCCAGGGACGCTCGGCCGTCCCCGTCTCGGCGTGCCTGCTGGTGCTGTGCCTGCTGGTCGATGCCCGCAGACGTCTGAGGGCCGGCGAGCTGGGGATCACCGGACCGGAGGTTCCTCGCCCCCCTGCGCTGGGGACTCTGGGCGGCCCATCCATGGTGCGCGCTCCTCTCGAGGCGATGACGGCGCTGGCAGTCTTCTCCTTCAGTGACCTGCTGGTCATTGCCCGGGCCTATGGGAAGCGGGACCTGAGCCGCGGCGAGCGAATGGTCTGGGGACACACCACCGCCGCATGGGTGCTGGGGGTGCGCCGGCAGGCGATGTCGGCCACGACCCCTGGCCTGGAGCCGGGAGCCCGGTGGGGCTTCGCCGTCGCGGCCCTGGCGATGAGCAGTCTGGTGGCACTGGGGTGCCTGTGGCAGGGCATCACTATGGCGCGAGCCATCGGCCCCGAGTTGTTCTACGGCGACGACGCCTCCACCTCCTCTTACTTCGCGGGCCTGCTCGATGCTCTCGCCGCCTTCTGGGACGAGTTGGGCCCTGCTGGCCAGATCCTGATGATCGCCACCGCCGTCATGCTGCTGATGACCGCGGGATGGAGCCTGGCCTTGGCCCTGGCGGTCACCGGAGCCGCCTCCTGGACCATGACCCACGGACGCGGCCTGGCCTCCTTCATCCACGACCCTGCGGCAGCGACCTCCTCGTACCTCAGCAACGTCACCGCCGGCCAGTTAGCCTGGGACCTGTTCGACTTCGCCCTGACCTTCATCCCAGGTTCAGTTTTCGGAGCCGGCGCACACACCATCGCCCGCACCACCGCCAGGGACATGGCCGCCAACCGAGCCGCCATGAGACAGGCAGCAGCAGCCAGAACCCAAGCCCAACACGTCGCAGAATCACAAGCAGCACACACACGAGCCGCACGAGTCAAGGAACAACTTCCAGCGACAAAAAGAAATAAACGCAAAGCTGTTTCGTCCGACCGCTACAACGATGCACTCAGTGGCTGGTCAAAAGATCGCCCTCCAGGGTTTCTGGACCCTAATGTCGAGGAGGTGCTTCAAGTCACCGACGAGATGGGACATCCAAGAACTTCACACTATGTAGATCAGGGGGTACCCGGGAAGTATTTTGCATCACATGCCGAACGACAGATGGCACTCAACGCTAAATGGCCACGCATTGGCGTATCTAAACCTATGTGTCCAGACTGTCAAGGATGGTTCCGAAGTTTAGCTCAGTATCAGCGCCGAGACTGGTATGTCACCGACCCAGACGGAACATGGATATTCAGAACGGATGGGTCAGTCGTCACATCATCCGGACTTCAAGTGTCTTCAGGCCAACCGATACCTGAGATATATTAAATTTGTAAGGGAAGGAATGACTTAACTTATGATCGACATGCTTGCTGTGAGCAGCGCAATCAATCGAGCGAAAATTGATTTAAGCGCAAGTCCCAAAGGGATTCTTTCGTTGGAAAGTCGAACCACCATTTGGATTGCAATGAATGACTTTGCCGACGCGGAGGCATCCTATTTAAATCGGACACACCTCAAGGTGCTGTGCGTCAATAAGGTGAAGTCGATATGGACACAGGTGTTTCCAGCAGATTCCAGCATCGATAGGATGCTACAACTAACCCATGCTCTTATGGGGAAAAACGTAGACCCAGGCGCCGCAGAGAACGACGCCTCTCGCTTCCTTCAGAATGTGATAGCAAAATTCGGCTCAAATGCTACTACCAACCCAGCATTAATGGTGGCTGACGCGGCCGCTGCAATGGTGGTTTCCGCTTGTTACCGAAATCCTGACTATGATACTGCAGATAATGATATTGATGATGACGAACTAGCTCCCGACAGCTTTGAAACCAGTTACATGTGTGCCAGCGCTGCCGCGGGAGGCATGAACTGGATGCCTGTAGATCAGGTTGATGTTAATGCGCGTCGCGCTTTCTGGATGTGGTATCTCGATGAAGCCATTCCAGCAGCACTTAGGAGCTGAGTAAGTTCAGTGAAAGAAATCGACTCGTCATAAACGGGCGGTGTTTGGAGTTGAAACAGTCGATAACGGCATCTGGGTGCCAGCAGTTCCGTGTCTATCCTGTCGATGAGGGGGTAGCCATTATCCGCGCCATCGCTGAGCACAGATGGCCCATGACCATCAACGAGGCATTCACCCTACGAGACCAATTCGGATGGAAACCAGCACCAGATGATGGACGCTTTTTCATCACCGCGGTCAGTAGCGGCGAAGAAGATGGAAGCATTGGCGTGGATCCCGACGACCGATCTGTCAAGTGCCGTCAGCGTGTCGAACACATGGAATATGCGCTCCCGTGTCAGCATTGAATCGGAGGCACCCACAGGTTCGTTGATGTTGTTATCGAGCCTCCTGCGATGTTGGATCTGACTGAGGCCGAGCAGCGCTACTTCGATGAAGGCGGAAGGCTCTAAGACACTCTCCTGTAAGCTCGCCGTCAGATCCGTCACCACCCAGGTGGCAGCCTCTCGATATCTTCTTGGCACCGCCTCAGTGGTCGTACTCGCGGTGGACGCCGCCTCCGACGCTGGCCGCCAGGATGCCGCGGCCCCGGGCCAGCAGCCGAGCCCCCTTGGCCGCATGCTTAGGGCTGCCGATGAGGGTTCCACCGGCGGTCCGCAGGCCGCCGACGACGATACGCACCAGGCCACCAGCGGCGGCCCTGGCCCGGATGACCGGCTGAGCCCCGCCGCCGGCCAGGGCCAGCTCCACGCGCACCGAGGTGGCGGCGTGGGAACGCTGCCGTCGCAGGATCCAGGGACGGGTGAGACGCGAGGCCGGGACGTGGTCGCGCACGCGCGCCTCGTCGCACCAGCGGATGACGCCGCCGGCGGCGCTCAGCCGGCGGGTGAAGAGCGTGTCCTCTCCCCCGGTGGCACCGAAGGCCTCGTCGAAGCGCAGCCCGGCCCGACGCACGAAGCCCAGGTCCAGCAGCAGGCAGTTGGAGGCCGCCACCGGGCGGACCGTGCCGGTGGGCCAGGTCCGGCGCACGAAGAACTCGCCCTGACGCACCCACGCCTCCGGCTCGACCTCGTAGACGGGGATGACGGGGCCGGCCACCGCCTGGCAGCCGGTCGAGGCCCACAGCCCCACGAGGGCGGCGAGCCAGCCGGGTTCGGGGTCCTCGTCGTCGTCGATGAAGACGAGCAGGTCGCGCCCGCCGGTCTCGTCGAGGGCGCGGTTGCGCACCGCAGCCACACCGGGCCGCTCCTCAACGACATAGCGCAGGCCCACAGCCTCGGGTCCTTCCGCCCCCTCCACTGAGGAACGCACGGCCACCCCGGCGTCGGCCGCGGCGGTGAGGGCGGCCTCGCGCCCGGTGCCCCGGGCGTCATTGTCGATGACGAGGACCTCGACATCGTAGACGCCCCTACCAGCGCCCCCGTCCGCATCCGCCGCACCCGCCGTATCGCCCTCGGGTTCGCAGGCCTCGACTCTCGGGCCGTCGACCAGCTCACCGGCCTGCTCCAGGACCCCGCTGACGGCCCGTTTCAGGTCCTGCGGGCGCCGGAAGGTGGGGATGGCGATCGTCAGCCGGTTCATGCGCTCCTCCTGCCGGCCAGCGCCGTGCTCCGCCTGCGGCGGGGACGACCGTACTCGCGCACGTGGCCGCCCAGGGCGCCCACGACCATGCCCAGTCCCCCGCGCGAGGAGACCTCGTAGCGGGCCTGAGCGGGCACGTCACCACGGATGCGGGCCACGCCGGCGCGCGCCCCGTCGACACCGGCCTTGGCCAGTCCCTTGGCGCCGTAGCCCAGGCGCAGCCTGAGGCGCGCGAGCCTGCCGGAGGCACCGCCGGCGGGCCCGACCGTGTCGATGCGCACCCGGGCCCAGGACGAGCCCGAGCGCAGGGAGCGCTCCAGCACCCAGGTGCGCCGGGCGCGGGCCGCGGGCACGCGCTTGGTAACCACCGCCCCGGCCGCGAAGCGGATGACGCCGCCGGCGCGGGTGAGCTGGCGGGTGAACAGGGAGTCCTCGCCGCCGGTGAGCCCGTAGCGCGGGTCGAAGCGCAGCCCCAGGCCCTCGACGACGGCCAGGTCCAGGAGCAGGTTGCCGGTGTCGGCGCTGCGGACCTGGGCGCCGTCGGCGGCCTCCCAGGAGTCGAAGGCGCCTGAGGCGGTGACCCACGTCGAGGGGGCGACTTCGAAGGTCGGCGGCGTGGGGCCGGTGACGGCGGCGCAGCCCTGGGCGCGCCAGGTGCTCACGAGGGCCTTGAGCCAGCCCGGTGAGGGGATCTCGTCGTCGTCGATGAAGACGAGGGCGTCGGATCCGTGGGCCTGGCTCAGGGCGCGGTTGCGTCCGGCCACGATGCCCGGCTCGGGCTCGTGGACGTAGACCAGCCTCGACGTCGCCGCCGCGGCGGCCGGATCAGCCTGCCCGGTCGGCTCCGACGCCTCCGGCTGCTCTCCTCCCAGCGCCACCCGGGCGGCCTCGACAACGGCCCGCGCCCCGGCCTGCGGGTCATTGTCCACAATGAGTACGCTCGCCGTGGTCCGCGCGTCGGAGACGTCGTCGGCCTGCGCCAGCAGCTCGGGGATCACCTGCGCGAGGTAGTCGTTGCGGCGGTAGGTGAGCATCGCGATGGTCAGGTACACGTCCAGCCCCGTCCTTCCTCCCGCCTACTGGCGGATCGCGGCGTGATATCAAGGTCTAACGGTACTATCACGAACCGGGTGCGCCCCACTGCGGGAGCGCCCGAGCCACGACGTCGTACCCCGTCCCATCGGAGGTGCGACGTCCACAGCGCCCGACCTCACCAGCACCGCTCCGACACCGCCCCGCACCCGGAAGGCTCCTGCTCCGATGACCGTCACCCCTGACCCCGCCCAGGTCACCGACTCCACTGAGGCCGCCGAGCCGACCGACCCCGAGACCAGCGCCCCCGCCAGGGTCGTCGCGATCACCGAGGCATCCGGCGGACTCTCCGGAGGCGAGCTGCTCTCGCGCACGGCGGTCATCGTCGTCAGCTACGACTCGGCGGCGCTGCTGAAGCGCACGCTGGCGCGCGTGGCCGAGGACTCCCCCGAGGCCCGCATCGTCGTCGTCGACAACTACTCCACGCCCACCGCCCGCGAGGAGCTGGTGACACTGGCCTCCTCACGGGGCTGGGAGGCGGTCCTGCCGGAGACGAACACCGGTTTCGGGGGTGGCATGAACCTGGGGGCGGCACGGGCCCGCGAGCTCGGCGCCGACCTGCTCGTCCTGCTCAATCCCGACGCCGTCATCGCCCGGGCCGATCTCATCCGCCTGGCGGCGAGGGCGCACGCGGACCGGCTCGCCCTGGTGGCGCCGGTGCTCAAGGACTCCGGTGGCCGCATCGTCTCCGACGGGATCGTCGTGTGCCTGGCGGACGGCTCGATGCGCTCGCGCCGCTCACCGCGTCCGATTCCCCCGGGCGGCACCCAGCCGTGGCTCTCGGGGGCCTGCCTGGCGCTGTCCGTCGACCTGTTCGAGGCCGCAGGCGGCCTGGACGCGCGCTACTTCCTCTACTGGGAGGACGTGGACTTCTCGGCCCGGGTACTGGCGGCCGGAGGCAGCCTGGCCCTGGTGCGCGACGCCGTCGCCGTCCACGACGAGGGCGGGACCCACTCCGAGAGCGGCCAGTCCGATCGGGCCAAGTCGGACATCTACTACTACTACAACGTGCGCAACCGGCTGCTGTACGCCGGACTGCACCTGGACCGGGCCACGCAGCGCCGGTGGGTGGCCACGGCGGGCCGAGCCGCCCGTGAGATCGTCCTGCGCGGTGGCAGGCGCCAGCTCCTGAGCACTCGTCGCCCGCTCCTGACGGCGGCACAGGCCACTCGTGACGGGGTGAGGCTCCTGCGTGCCGCCCGTCGCGGCGAGCTGCCCGACGTCGACGAGCCCCTCATCCGCGACTGACTCAGCCGGTGCCTCCGGTGCCTCGTCGTCCCGCCGCCGGCTCGGCGCCGACGGCGGGACGCCCTTGGCTGTCCGCCCGCCTCACAGGTAGTGGGCGCGCAGCTCCTCGGGAGTCGTGGGAGACAGGTCGGCGAGCGTCACGTCGAAGACGGTGCGCGCGCCGGACTCGCCGCGAGCGGCCAGCCTCGCCACGGCGCGCGCCGTGGCGACCAGGACCGAGCCGGTGAACTCCGGGTTGGAGCCGAGCTGCAGCTCGAAGCTCACGGTCTCGGCGACGTCCTCGGAGGTGTGACCGCGGCGGATGACGGAGCCGCCGTGAGGAATTCCGGCGTGCTCGGTGGCCAGCTCCTCAGCGGTGATGAAGGTGACGGTGGTGTCGTAGTCGGCGAAGTAGTTGGGCATCTCCACGATCTCCCGCTCGATGCGGGCCAGGTCGGCCCCCTCCTCAGCCACCACGTAGCAGTCGCGCGTGTGCATGGAACGGGTGGTCAGCTCGACGTCGTCGCCGGCCTTGACCGCGGCGACGGTGGCCTCCACCGGGCGGGTGTACTGCTTGGCGTCCACGACGCCGTCAATGCGGCGCAAGGCGTCGGAGTGCCCCTGGGAGACGCCGGGCCCCCAGAACGTGGTGGTGGCGCCGTCGGGCAGGACGGCCTCGCCCAGGACCCGCAGCATGGAGAAAAGGCCCGGGTCCCAACCGGTGGAGATCAGGGCGACGTGGCCGGAGGCCTTGGCGGCGGCGTCGACGGCGGCGAAGTGCTCGGGGATGCGGGCGTGGGTGTCGAAGGAGTCGACCGTGTGGAACAGGGCCGTGGCGGCCGGGGTCTGCTCGATCAGGTCGGTGGCCGAGCCTCCGCAGTTCAGGCAGACATCGACCTTGTCGGTCCAGGAGGCCATGTCATCGACGTGGGCGACGGGAGCCCCCTGGGTGGTGACGGTGGCCGGGTCGCGCCGGGTGAAGACGACGGCGACCTCCATGTCCGCGTTCTTGGTGATGGCCTGCTCGACGCCGCGGCCGAGGTTGCCGTATCCGTTGATCGCTACCCTGATCATGGTTCCTCCTGGTGGGTTCTCACTACAGGGCGATCCTAGGGACGCACCGTGTTGCCTCCGTGTGACATGTCGGGGATTGGCCACCTCTTGGACGCCAGGGCCGCGGATACAGCACGTACCGGAACGGGGCGGGCCGGGAAGATCCTGAGTCCTTCCCGGCCCGCCCCGCATGCGCGCAGAGCTCGAGGGCGTCAGCGCTGCTTGATGGTGACCTTGTCGACCGCCAGGGTCACGGTCTCCGGTCCGGCCGACCCGGACATGTAGGTGGTCAGCCCCACAGTGCCGGCCTCGTTGAGGGTCTTGTCGTTGTCGACGACCTCGATCCCCCACTCGGCGGGCTCGGAGTCACCGGCCCAGAGCTTGGTCTGGATGTTGGTCGACTCCGCGCCGTCAACCACCATGCGCAGGTGGAGCGGCTGACCGGCCGTGTAGGGCTGCGTCAGCACGTAGGAGCCCAGGGAGGTCTCACGGCCCTTGACCACGCGCGAGACCGTGATCATCGGGTTGCCGGCGCTGCCGATGCGGACCGTGGCCTGGTACTGACCGGCCTTGGTCGTGCGGGCGGCGTAGGAGATGAAGGCGCCGTTCCCGGAGGGCACCGCGTCCAGGGAGAAGTCGACGACGGCGTCAGTGGAGGTCGACTTGATCGGATCGGAGATGATGGACGCCGAGGAGCGCGGACCGGCCATGGCGATCCGACCGCTGGTGCCGTCGGCGGAGAATGCCGCGGCGTTCCAGGTGGTCTTCCACTCACCGCCGGCCTTGGCCTTGCCCCAACCGCCGTTCACGCTGCGCTCGAAGGAGTCGTCCAGCAGGGCGCTGCCCTCCTCGGCCTTGTCCTTGCCGGCACCGTCCTTGCCGCCGTTGTCGTCGGCCTGGACCTGCTTGCCGGTGGCCGCGGTGTAGTGCTCGGCGATCTGTCGTGCGGACAGCGGCGTGCTGTAGACGGCGGCCTCGTCGATATCGGCCTGGATATTGGTGTTGGAGGGCTGGCCGTTGACCCCGCCGAGGGCGTCCCCGCCGATGCGCCAGTAGCCGGAGTAGCTCTGTCCCTCGGTCATGGAGCCGTCGAAGGCGGCGAGATTGCCGTCCACGTAGAGCATGGCGCCAGTGGTGGGGCTCATGGAGGCCACGATGTGGTGCCACTGCCCGTCGTTGTAGCTCTTGGGAGTCGTGATGGTCGTCAGCTTGCCCGGGTAGAGCATGAAGCTGAGCGTGCCGTCATTACGCATGTACACCATGCGGTCGCGGCTCCACGACTGGTTGGTCGAGGAGGAGCCGTAGCCCATGATCTCCCCGCCCGAGGTCGAGGTCGTGCGGACCCACGTCTCCATGGAGAACGCGGTGGGAGCCTGGGAGGCGACGCGAGTCGCGGCATGCGACTTGTTCGCGCTGTCCGAGGTCAGGCCCAGCGAGGCTCCCGAGCCCAGGACGGACTGGCTTCCGCGCTTGTAGGCCTTGCCGCGGATCGTCAGATTACGCTGGGCCACGAAGTCCTCGGCCTTGTCGCCGTCGGTCTCGTCGAAGGACCAGTAGTGGGCGGCACCGTCGGCCAGGATGCGAGCACCGTACTTGCTCAGGCCCTGGCCCTCACCGGCCTTGACCGTCACCCAGTCCGAGACCGTGGAGGCCCCCCACTGGTCAGTCACCTGGACCCGATAGCGGTGGGTGGTTCCCGGGTCGACGACGTCGGTGGCGCTGAGATCGGAGCGCTCCCAGAAGCCGGCGCTCACCGTCTGGCTGGTGACCGGCTGGCCGTTCATGGAGTCGCGGTAGACGTTGTAGGTCAGGGCCTTGTCGTCCCTGTCCCAGTTGGCCTTGAAGGACAGGGAGACGACCCCGGCGCGCGGTGAGGAGCCGGTGACCTTGAAGGCTCCGCCCTTGTCCATGGGGCCTTGCTTGTTCGGGGCGATGTCGCGGCGGGCGAAGCGCACCAGCCCCTGCTGGGCGGTGCCGTTGACGGCCAGGAACTCACCGCCGTAGACGACGTACTTGTCGTTGCCCTCGACGGTCCAGGTCGCCTGGATGGCGCCGGAGATCTTGCCCGGCGTGAAGTCGGGGTAGAAGTTGAGGTTGGTGGTGGCGTTCTGCCCGGCGTAGCTCTTGTAGCCCGCGGCGCTGTTCTCCTTCACCGTTCCGGTGGCGGCGTTCGTGTAGGCCACCGCGTTGTGGTAGTGGTAGGAGACGTCCGGGAAGCCACCGATGTTGGAGCAGTCGTGGGAGTGGCTGGCGGCGTAGACGACGTCGCCGGCCGGCAGGACGTCGTAGGAGTCGCCGTGGCAGTCGGCCATGTAGTCGATGTCCCCGGTGGTCCAGTTCAGGCGCATGACGCCTTCGAAGGTGCCGAGCCGGGAGTAGCTCGCCGCGTACAGGCCCTGCTCGTCGGCCTTGACGCTCATGACGGAGGCCTCGGCGCCGGCGCCGCGGACCACGCTGGAGACGTTGTTCTTGCGCAGGCTGCCGTCCTTCTCGAAGACGGCGATCCCGTGACCGGGATTGTCGCTGCCCTCGACGGACTCGAAGGCCCCGCCGATGGCCACGGCCGAGCCGTCAACGGCTTCGACGATGCTGCGCACGTAGTAGTTGTCAATCTTCGGTGCGAAGTTGGTCAGCTGCTGGCTGCCCAGGTTGAGCGCGGCGACGCGCTGGCGGGCCGAGGAGTTGATCTGGGTGAAGGCCCCTCCGATGTACAGCGTCTGCCCGTCAGGGGAGACGCTCAGGGCCTTGACGCTGCCGTTGGCCGAGGCGGCCAGCGGAGAGCGCTGACCGTCTGAGGCCCTGACCGCTCCGACGCGCCAGGCCGTCTGATTATTCAGCGTCGTGAACTCGCCACCCAGGTAGAGGGTCTGGCCATCGGCGGAGGCGGCAATGGTGTTGATGGTGCCGTTAGTGGTGGGTGCCCAGTCGACGATCTCACCGGTGTTGATGTTGTAGGCCATCGCGTTGCCGCGCGGTGACTCGTTCTGACCGGCCGGCGATCCTGCCGGCCTCGCCGAGGAGAACTTTCCGACGACGTAGACGATATCCCCGACCACGACCTGGTCCCAGACAATGCCGTTGATCTGGGCGGTGGGCAGGGCATCGGCGGAAACGGTGCTGGGCGTACCGGCGGCACCGGCGGGAGCCGGGTCCGCGGCGGCGGGAGATGCCGGAGCGAGCGTGACGGCACCAATGGGAACAAGAGCCGCGGCCAGCAGGCCGCTCAGGAGTCGGCGGGGGAGCTTCACAGGTATTCCATTCAGAACATACTCAGATCACGGACACGCAACCTTACGAATGGCTGGTATTCCGCGCCCGGCCAGGGTCGACGGGCGCGCTTATCGTACACCGTCAACAACTTGCTCACCGCACTTTTGGTGCACACCACAGGACGGAACCATCCCGCAGCACACCGACCCTTCGCTCACATGGCGCCATCATCCAGGCGTTTCAAGGAATCGAGTCGCCCATAAGCCTCTTCCATCGGAACCACCTTCCATATAGACACGGATCAGGTTGCCTTGAGGGCTGGTGCATCTCATGTCACGGCGAAGCAACGGTCGAGAGCTTTCAGTCAAGTCGCCCGAGCGGGTCGCCCCTCACGCCAGGGCGCCGTCCGTTGCTCATGAAGGTGAGCAACGGACGGCGCCTGGATTGCAGACAAGAACGAGGGCGGCCAACGCCCTGAGAGGAACTCGTCCTGAGTCAGCCGGCAGATCCCCGGAAGGTTGCGGCCCCGCGACCCGCACCCAGGTCAACGACGATCTTGACATTCCCTCGCCCCTCCGCCGGGATGACGAAGGCGCGATTCACGGTCACCGTCTCACCGGCTGCGAGCGAGGACGGCACCGCATCCGAGGCCGAGATGATCTCGCTGGCGGGAGTACCAGCACCCTCGCCGTAGTTGACGGTGGTGGACAGCACACTGGCCAGCGGCAGGTCCTGGCTGGACCTGTTCGTCACCGTTACCGGGATCAGGACACCGGCGCCCCCCACCTCACCGGGCGCGCTGGCGAAGTCTTTCGCCTGCATCTGCCCCAGAGAGATCACCAGGTCCCCGTCGACGCGGACCGATTTGTCCAGACCCACTTCGGGGTACTCGTCCTTCGACAGGTCGCCGGTCTCAACGGCCTTGGGATCGATCGAGGAGGCGTCCGGGGTGGAGACATTGTCCGAGGGCGACGGAGGCGCCGCCGTCGGCTTCGCGGTCTGTACCGTGGGCGTGGCGACGTTCGAGGGGGCGGCCTGAGCCGAGGCCGAGCCACTGGCAGAGGCAGCGGCAGAAGGGCTGGCAGTGCTCTGGGACTTTCCGCCTCCGCAGGCGGCCAGCCCCAGGCCCAGCACCAGGACGGTGGGGAGGATCAGCATTCGGGTTCGAGACACGTGCTGAAGCGTACGACCTCCACCGTGCGCAAGACCGCCCTCAGCGACCACTGAGTTCGGGAGCACACCACCACCGGCCATAGAACCGGATCGTTCAGGGGATAAGCCACGACGATCCACAGACCCGACGGGCCTCATGGTCACCACCACCACCAGCCGCCACCCTGGTTGTTCTCCCGGTCATCCTGGTCCCAACCGTCCTGGTTGTCCCAGTCGTCCTGCTTCTTCTTGTCCTTCTTCTTGTCCTTGTCCTTGCCGTTGTCGTCGTCCCCGTTGTTGCCGTTGTCGTTGCCGTTGTCGTCCCCGTTGCCATTGTCCCCGTTGCCGTTGTTGTTGCCGTTGACGTCACCGGGACGGGCCGCGTTGACGTCGCCGCCACTCATGGAGAAACGGACGATGCCCTGCTGCTTGGTGCCGTTGACCGCGATGAACTCACCGCCGTAGACGAGGTACTGGCTGTTGCCCTCAACAGTCCACACCGCCTGGCTCAGGCCGCTGTAGTCGCCGATCTGGAACCCCGGCAGGAAGCCGTTGTACTGCGTGGGGGCCGGCTGACCCTGGTAGTCGCTGTATCCGCTGGCCGTGTTGGAGCCCACGGTGCCCGTCGCCGTGCTGGAGAAACCGACGGCGTGATGGTAGACACCCTCGTTCGAACGATCAGCGAAACCACCGATGTTGCTGCAGTCATGGGTGTGGCTGGCGATGTAGATGACGTCGTTGGTGGGCAGCACGTCATAGGTATCGCCATGGCAGTCGGCCATGAGATCGATGTCCCCCGTGGTCCAGCTGGCACGGAACATCCCCTCGAAGGCCCCCTCCTGGGAGTAGCCGGTGCCGTACAGACCTCGGGAGTCCGATTTGAGGCTCATGATTCCGGAGTTCGGCCCCGCGTTGCGGATAACACTGGAGATGTTGGTCTGCCGCAGGGATCCGTCCTTCTCCAGGACGGCCATGCCGTACCCCTCGGAGGACCCGCCCACCGAGGTGAAGGAGCCGCCGATCGCCACTGCCGAGCCGTCGGGCGCCACCGTGATGGCGCGGACCAGGGAGTCATCGACCTGGGGGGCGAAGTCGGTCACCTTGTTCGTCTTCAGATCCACCGCACCAGCACGCTGACGTGACGAGGAGTTGATCTGAGTGAAGGAGCCCGCTATGTACAGGGAGGAGCCGTCAGGCGAGAGCTCCAGATCCCAGACCGACCCGTTGGCCGACGCCCCCAGCGGCTTGCGCTTGCCGGCAGCGTCCACCGCCGCCACTCGATAGGTCGTCTCATCGTTGACGGAGGTGAAGTTACCACCGAGGTAGATGGTGGACCCGTCGGCCGAGGCCTCGACCGCGGTGACCCTGCTGTTGACCTGGGGCGCCCAGTCCAGCAGCGCGCCGGTCGTGATGTCGAAGGCCATGGCGTTGTATCGAGGAGACTCGTTCTCACCGGCGGCAGCACCGGCCGGACGAGCGCTCTTGAACTCCCCGACGACGTAGACGGTATTGCCCACAACCGCCTGATCCAGGACGATGCCGTCGACCTGAGCGGTGGGCAGTGGCTGCGGCGAGGCCAGAACCGTCTGCCCCGCAGCAACAGCCGTGGGGGCGATAGTGGGGGCGACGAGCGCACCAAGAGCGAGGGGGAGGGCGATCAGGATCGCCCCCACACTGGAGACAGCACGGGAAGGATGCACGAGTGCTCCGTTCTTAAGACGTGAGGGAACCTGGGTAGGTGGCGCAGTATGACGGGGCGGTCCCGCCGCAACGAGACCGACGCCAGTCACGAGGTTATTACAGGGGTAACGTTTTGATAACGCTTCCGAGAACCTTTGTTCCGCCTCCCACTGTGCAATCAATCACTCATCGCACGGAGCGGCACCCCTACCCACTTTTCTCACAGATAGCCTCTCATTAACCAGCACTGGGTTCCATACCTGATTCTTGACCGGAATGCTCAGCCTGTACCCAGGTGGTGTGGACCAGTTGAACGCGCCCTCCCCACCGTAGACCCGGCTCATCGCCAGCGCGCCGTCCTGACACTGCGCTCCAGGGAGCCGGAGGTATTAGCGGCATGACTCATTCGATGCGTGCCGGCAGCCACCTGCCTCTAGACTCCTGACCGAGTGCGCCGGGCGCTCGCGACGCAACGAGTCCGCAGGAACCTGCGAGCTCGGGGATGAGAGCCCCATAGCCTCATCATCACCGCCATCACTGTCATCACCGCCTCCCCCGTCACCCTCGTCGATGTTCCTCCGCCATTGCCGTGACCGGTGGCCGCATCGAACGGGATCATTGGTTCCCATCCCTTGCCGGCTCCGCCGCCCTTCGAAAGGACTCCGTTGACTGCTGTGAACCCGGACAGGCTCCGAATCGCCATGATCGGGACGCGAGGCGTCCCCGCCCGCTACGGAGGTTTCGAGACCGCCATCGAGGAGGTCGGACGACGCCTGGCCGACCGCGGCCACCAGGTCCTCGTCTACTGCCGAAACCCTGAGCCGGACACCCCGCTTCCCCGCACCTACCTGGGGATGCGACTGGTCGAGCTGCCCTCGGTCAAGAACCGCAGCCTGGAGACCCTGTCCCACACTGCCCTGTCGGTGGCGCACCTGCTGCGCCGCACCCACCCGGACGCGGCCTTCGTCTTCAACGCAGCGAACGCCCCCTTCCTGCCGGCCATGCGCGCCGCACGCGTTCCGGTGGCCACTCACGTCGACGGCCTGGAGTGGCGCCGCGGCAAGTGGGGCCCCACCGGTAAGCGCTACTACCGCGCGGCCGAGGCGCTGGCCGTGCGCTACTCCGACGCACTCATCGCCGACGCCCAGGGCATCGCCGACTACTACACCGACGAGTTCAACGCCCCCACCGATCTTCTCTCCTACGGGGCGCCCCGTATCTGCGCCGACACCTCGCGCCTGGCCGAGCTGGACCTGACTCCCAAGGGCTTCCACCTGGTCGTGGCCCGCTTCGAGGTGGAGAACCACGTCGACGTCATCGTGGATGGGTACGTGCGCTCCGGGGCCACGCTGCCGCTGGTCGTCGTCGGATCGGCCCCCTACGCCGACGACTACACCGCCCGCATCGAGTCCCTGGCCGACGGCAGGGTCCGCCTGCTCGGCGGCCTGTGGGACCAGGAGCTGCTCGACGCCCTCTACTCCGGAGCGCTGGTCTACTACCACGGCCACTCGGTGGGCGGCACGAATCCCTCGCTCCTGCGAGCCATCGGCGCCGGGGCCGCGGTGGACGCCTTCGACGTCTCCTTCAACCGCGAGGTCCTGGGCGAGGCCGGACGATACTGGACCTCACCGGATGAGGTGGCCGCCCTGGTCGTCTCCGCCGAGTCCGACGTCGAGGCCCAGGCCGTGCGCGGCGACGAGTCCCGCGAACGAGCGGCCCTCTACGACTGGGACGAGGTGGCCTCCGGCTACGAGGCCCTGGCCCGACGTCTGGCACTCGAGGGCCCCACCCGCCATCGCCCCTCCGGGCGCCGCACCGGGAAGGTGAGCTGGTGAGCCGGGGCCGGGCGGATGGCGCCCGGGTTCTCGTGGCCCACCCCTCCCCCGACCTGTACGGCTCGGACTGGCAGCTGGTGGAGACCATTCACGGACTCATCGAGACCGGTCACGAGGTCCTGGTGGCTCTGCCCCAGGACGGCCCCCTGGTCGGGGTGCTGCGCGACGCCGGCGCCCGCGTGGCCGTCATGCCCTTCACGGTCCTGCGCAAGGCCCTGCTGAGCCCCACAGGTCTGACGAAGCTGTCCGCGCAGGCAGCCCCGGAGATCGCCCGCCTGCGGGCAGTCATCCGCGCCAGCCGCGCCGAGGCGGTCCTCACCAACACGGTGACGATCCCCTGGTGGCCGGTGGCCGCGAGCGCGGCAGGCATCCCGGTGCTGGCCCATGTGCACGAGGCCGAGGACACCCAGCGTCGGGTCATCCGCGCCGGGCTCAACGCCCCGCTTCTGGCGGCATCTCGGATCGTGGCGAACTCCGGGGCGGCCCGCGACGCGCTCCTGGACGCCCAGCCGCGCCTGGCCTCGCGTACGGAGGTGGTCCATAACGGAGTCGCCGGACCGGACCGGCCTCTGGAGCCGCTGCGTACCCGGCGGCCCGGCGACTCCTTCCGGATCGCCATGGTGGGCCGACTGTCCCCGCGCAAGGGTGTGGACGTGGCTCTCGATGCCGTCGGGCTGCTGCGGCGCTCGGGGGTGGACGCCTCCCTGAGCGTGTGCGGCTCGGTCTTCCCCGGCTACGAGTGGTACGAGGCCGAGCTGCGTGAGCGCGCCGGTCAGGATGATCTGACGGGGCACGTCGAGCTGCTGGGCTATGTGCACCCCACCTGGCCGGTGCTGGAGGCGGCCGACGCCGTCGTCGTGCCCTCCCGGGCCGAGCCCTTCGGGAACACCGCGGTCGAGGCGATGCACGCGGCCCGACCGCTCGTGGCCTCTCGGGTCCAGGGCCTGGCCGAGGTCGTCACCGACTCGGTGACCGGCCTGCTCGTGCCTGCCGACGACGCGCAGGCCCTGGCCTATGCCCTCGGATCCCTGGCGGCCGACCCGGAGCTGGCCGGTCGACTGGCCCAGCAGGGCGAGCGCGAGGCTGCCGAGCGGTTCTCCGTGGCCGGGTACCGCGCCACCATGACCCGGATCGTCGACGAGCTCCTCAAGCGCTGAGACCCTGGTTCACCGGGGCGTGCGGGATGGATGCTCGAAGGCGTGGACGGGTCTCACGGGAACGCCGCACGGAGGGGGCGGCGCGGATGGTTGCCGCAAGCGCCTATCCCGCCCGACCCCGCCGCGATCCCACCGACGGGCATCGGGCCCGCTGACCGAGCCGCGCGACGTCAGCGTCGGGCGGGGCGCAGCGGGTCCTCGGCCAGTCCCAGGGACAGGCTGAGCTCGCCCTCCAGGGGCTGGTCGGGCCGCTCGAAGGGGACGACGCCGTCGCACAGGAAGACGGCCATCTCCACGAAGCTGGAGAAGGAGGCTCCGATGAGGTGCTGGGAGCTGGCCAGCAGGTAGAGGTCGATCAGGCCCGAGCGCACGCCCTTGACGGTGTTGTATCCGCCCTTGTCGGTCAGGAAGACGCAGCCGTCGAACTCTCCGGCCAGCTGCTCCTGGGCCTCGGGGGTGTCGCAGGACAGGAAGAAGGGGACGTCGGGATGGTCGGCGCGGATCTGGCGCATCCGGTTGGCGAACCACTCCACCGGTGAGGACTCGATGGTCTTGGCGTGGGAGACCGCGTGGGTGCGCACCTGGATGCCGACGTAGGGGCGCCCCCGCAGGTGGGTGTCATAGATGGAGCGGACCTCATCGGCGATCTCATCGACGGGGGTGAGCTCGCGCAGCCGCTCGGTCCAGGGTCGCGGCCCGGTGGGTGTGGCCCCCTTCTCGGCTTCTCCCCTCCAGGCCGGGTCCTCCCAGGTGACGGGCAGGCCGTGGGAGTGGATCTGCCACAGGTGGCGGCGGCGCAGCTCCGCGGTGATCCGGACGCCCTTGGGCTGGCGGTACCGGGCCAGGGGAAGGAGCGCCCGGGAAGTCAGACGCGACACCGACGTGCCCCCTTCGAAGCGCCACAGCTCATCCATCCGGGGGCCGAAGTACTCGTCCGTGCTCCACACGTAGTAGAGGTCGCGGCCCTCGACCCGGGCGAGCTCCTGGGCGGACAGCAGCGCGCGCACACGGTTGCCCAGTCCGTCCTTGCGTCCCGTATAGACCAGTAGCGCCTTGCGGCCGGTAAGCAGAGACATGAGATTCCTTAACAGAAGGTTGAGAGAGGATTGGTGGCGATCTCGGCGGGAGTGCCGGCGAGGCGATGAGCTACTGGAGGTCGTTGCGCAGGTCGCGGTACCACTTGGGCAGGGCCAGAGCGACGTAGCCCACGTACCCCAGGAGCATGATGCCGTACACCCACAGGAAGACCGTGGGGGCGAAGCGGGTCATGAGCACGAAGCACATGAGCCCGTAGTCCGTGGGGGCCGACAGGACCGACTTGATGATGCCGGGACGGGCCTCGTCCTTAGCCAGGGGCGTCCCACCGTGATAACGCAGCTGATAGGTCAGAATGTAACTGAAGAAGTGAATATTCTGAACCGCTCCGAAAGCAAGCGGAATAAGCAGAACCGGGGGCGGTAATTCCGCAAATCGGAACAGTGAGATCGCAATGGCTCCATGAATTGTCGAGAGCTTAATAACGTCTGCGACATGGTCGAGCCATTCACCGGCTTTCGAGCCGCCATTGCGCAATCTTGCCAACTGCCCGTCAGCGGCGTCGAGGGCGTACCCGAACATGAGCAGCAGGGCGGTCGCCACAGCGGACACGACCGTAGGACGCCATAGGGCGATGAGAGCGATGCCGCTGTAGGTGCACAGTGCCGACAGGACCGTCACCTGGTCCGGGGTCGCGCCCAGCCGGTGGGCTATCGCGGCCAGGACCCGGCCCGCGGGGCGGTTGATGATGCGGGAGTAGAGGGGGGCACCGGCCTTGGACTTCTGAGCCCGGGACAGGGCTCTGATGTTCTCGGCGATGGTGGGGGAACCAGCAGGGGAGCTCATGAGGCTTCTCCTTGAGTGGGGCCCGGGGAACCGGGCCGGGTCGTGGACAGATAAGGAACGGCGGATGAGACAGTCAGGGAACGTCGGGCAGCGATCGAGTGCCGGGACGCGGCGCCGACTCCCGGGCTGCATGAGCCGGCTCGGTGCCGCCCGCCGACGAGGAGGGAGTCACTGCTGCGCCAACTCTCGACGGCGCCTGGCCACGTCTCGGCGCACCCACCAGGCATACGGGAGGATCTGGCACAGGATCACTGAGATCACCGAGCCCAGGATAGGTCCGGCGGCGTCGAAGGGCCCAATGAGGACCCAGGAGACGGCGAGGTTCATCGGCACCAGAACGAGGACTGGGATGACCTGGAACTGCAGTCCGCGCGGGTCGGTCATGTACATGCCCAGCGGCTGCTTACCGGCCTCGACGGCGACGTAGGCGGCGAAGGCCCATACGAGTACAGAGGGCAGAACGACCTCGCCTCCGGACATGACCCGAGCGGCCCAGGGCGTGATGGCGACGAGGGCAAGAGCCAGGAGGAAGCCGCCCCCGCTGAAGGCGATGGCCGGCTTGAAGGGACTCTCGATGCGTTTGTCGGCCCGAGCTTTGGCGAACATGGGCCACATGGCGACGCCGGCCGCCATGACGGTCTGGGTCAGCATGTTGAACAGCCTGTTGGCCAGGCCGTACTCAGCCAGGGCTTGGGACTGACCCAGGTGGGACAGGAGGAGCTGGTCGGTCTGGAAGGCGATCGGGATGGCCAGGGACTGGAGGAGCTGAGGGCCCGCGGTGTTGACGATGCGAACCCCTCGCACGCTGCGCAGATGCGGCACATCCTTGAGGGCCTCCCTGAACAGGGGGCGGGTGGCGCGCCAGGCGACGACGATGCAGATGACCGACACCAGGGCGTTGGCGATGTAGGAGTAGATGGACACGGCGTTGCCGCGCCCCAGGCCGGTGACGATGGCCAGCAGCAGGAAGCAGGACATGGCCGGGGAGACGACTCCCTGGCTGATGACCTGCGTGGCCGATCGCCCCAGGCCGATGATGACTCGCTGCCCCACGGACAGCGGCAGGGCCGCGGCGTAGATGATGAGGCAGACGGTGACCGTGGGCCCGCCGCCCTCCATGAGCTTGTCCCCCAGCAGCCAGGGCCAGCCCCCCAGCAGCATGACGACGATACCGATCGTGCTGATGGCCAGCGCGGAGCCGAGCAGCACCCGGACGGCGGTGGTGATCGTGCGTCGCACGGTCGAGTCGTGGGCCGGGTCGCTCGAGCTCGCCACCGTGTTGAGGATGACCGCGCCAATGCCCAGGTCGGTGAAGGGCATGAGGGTGGGGAAGGTGGCCAGCAGGTTGTACTGGGCGAAGGCGTCGGCCCCGAAGTGCCTGATGATGAGACTGGTGTTGACCAGCCCGAAGACGCCGGACACCCCCATGACCACCACTTTGGCCACGGCTGTGGTTCCCACAGACGACCAGCTGGCACCCGACGACGATCCGCGCTTGAGGACCCCGCCGAGCCGCGGCAGCGACGAGCGGCGAGAGGCCCGGGGCGAGGCCGTCGCAGCACCCGCCTCAACCATCGAGGCACTTGCGGCGCCTGAGATATCCGCAGATCGCCGGCGGTCGGCGGCCCCCGGCGAGGCATCGCCCTCCGCAGCGGCCGACTCGGGGGTCGGCACAGGCACCGAAGAACTCGACTGGGTCACATCGCACTCCTGGATGTTGTAGGAAGATCACAATCCGGTATCGGGAAGACACCTGAAGACAGGCATGAGAGTAGCCGCATCAGGACCGGCAACCTGCTATCTTTTGTTTATCGACTTGTGACATTGACCGACCCCCACCCACCCCCCTTGGCACAACCCCAGCAAACCGGTCCTGACCAGCCGAAACGGCATCCACTGGGAGAACCCTGAAAAGTCTCTCATAGATACATTGAGGCCTCTGTATCGTTGCGCGCCTGTAACATACAGTCACTTCAGAAACACCTCGACTCCTCATCTTGCCCCTGCGATCTTGGCCACTTCCCACAAATAACGTCCGCAAGAGTTAGTAGCATTCTAAAACGCTGCTGTTCACGACGCCCCGTCACTGCTAGCCGACCAGTTATTGCCCACCCACGATCATCCCTGCGGAGTCCACCTTGTCTAGTTCGACCCTGACACTGCCCCAGCGCGAGCAGCACCGGCGTCCCTCGACAGCAGCAGCCGACGCCACCTCCCCCACAGCCGCTCCGCGCAGCCCCTGGGCGCGCACGCGCCGTGACCTCGTCATCTGGCTCGTCCTATCCGACCTCTTCGCCGTCGCCGCTCCCTTCTGGCTCGCCCTCCTGGGTGGCCACCTGCCACTGGTCTGGTCCGCAGCCGCTGTGGGCACCACCATGGTGCTCGTCGCCTGGTTCCTGGGAGCCCTCGGCATCGACGCCGTTGAGCAGGCCGGCCCTGGCACGGGCCGTTTCGTCGCCGCCGCCGCCGTGAGCCTGCCCGTGGCCCTGCTTCTGGCCGACCTGTCCGGAGTTGCCCGGACCACTCTGCTGGCCACTCTGGCGGCCCAGCTCCTCCTCGCCGTCGCCGGTCGCTCCATCGAGTCCGGGTGGCTGCACCGCCGCCGCCTCGAGGGGCACGCCCTGCGTCGCACCCTCATCGTCATGGGGTCGGGTTCCCAGCCCATGCTCACCCAGCTGCGCCGCCACCCCATGGACGGCTTCCTCATCGTGGGCTACCTGTCCTCGGGACAGGACCGCGCCTTCCACTCGGCCGAGCCCGTGCGCAGCCCCCAGCACATCGCCCAGACCCTGCACGCCGAGCGCATCGACGCCGTCATGACGGTCGGCTCGGTCCTCCCCGAGGACCTGGTCACCCTCATGCGCGGCCTGGAGAACACTCAGGTGCGGCTCGTCATCGCCCCCGGCCTGCAGGACGTCGTGCCCGGGCGCATGCGGGCCCTGACCGTCACCCACGGCTGGACCGGCCTCATCGCCGTCAAGACCCGCCGCACCCGCGCCGTCGGCAAGGCCCTGTTCGACCGCCTCGCCGGAGCCATCGGGCTGGCCCTCATCTCGCCGCTGCTGGCGGCCACCGCGATCGCCATCCGCATCGACTCCCCCGGCCCGGTCTTCTACACCCAGACCCGCGTGGGCCAGGACGGCAAGCCCTTCACCATGTGGAAGTTCCGTTCCATGTACATCGACTCCGACGTGCGCCGCGCATCGGTGGTCAGGGCCGGTGGCGACGCCGGCAACGAGGTCATGTTCAAGGACCGCCAGGACCCGCGCATCACCCGTGTGGGCCGCTGGATCCGCCGTCTGTCGATCGACGAGCTGCCCCAGCTCATCAACGTCGTGCGCGGAGACATGAGCCTGGTAGGGCCCCGTCCGGCGCTTCCCGTCGAGGTCGCCAAGTACGACGCCGAGGCGCTGCGTCGTCTCCTGGTCAAGCCCGGGCTGACCGGCCTGTGGCAGATCTCCGGACGATCGGACCTGTCCTGGGCCTCGACCGTGGCCTTGGACCGTCACTACGTGGAGAACCGGGGCGGAGCCCTGGACGCGAAGATCTTCGCTGGAACGCTGCGCGCGGTTATCGGCGGAAAGGGAGCCTACTGATGATCACCGGCTACGTCCCCGGCGGCTTCGACATGCTGCACGTGGGGCACCTCAACATCCTCACCGAGGCGGCCAAGCGCTGCGACCACCTCATCGCGGGGGTCGCCACCGACGAGTCGCTGGAGCGGATGAAGGGACGCGGCCCGATCGTGCCCCTGGCCGAGCGCATGGCCATGGTGGCCGCCCTGCGCATGGTGGACTCCGTGGTTCCCGACTACGACCAGGACAAGCGCCTGGCCTGGAAGCGCTCTCCCTTCGACGTGCTGTTCAAGGGCACCGACTGGGAGGGCACGGACAAGGGACGCCGCCTGGAGGCCGAGATGGCCGAGGTCGGGGCCTCGGTGATCTACCTGCCCTACACCCCCACCACCTCCTCAACGATGCTGCGACGCACCCTCGTCCAGGAGGTCGCCTCCCGTAGTCCCCAAGGGGCCCAGTGACCACTTCACGTAGCGACTTCGAGACGCCCGACAACCCGTCGGGCGGCATCGACTCCGCCGCAGCCGCCCCCGGTGCCGGTGACGGCGGAGGCAACCGAACCGGCTCCGGCACCGCTCAGACCGAACCGTCCGCAACGGATCGCCCCGGTCTGCTCGCCCGCGCCGCGAACGCCCTGCGCCCCCGGCGGCGGACCAGGGCCGCCCAGTCCGACGGCGTTCAGGACGTCGGCTCGGGTCTCACCTCCGGCACCACCACCTCCCGACTGGCTGCGACCTTCCGCATCCCCCAGTCGCGTGCTCAGCGCGTGCGACTGCGCAAGCGCATGTCGTCCCTGGCCGCCGTCGTGTGCGTCGCCGCCCTGGGAACGGCCGCCTGGCTCCACGACGGCGTGGCCCAGGCCGACCTGCACCTCAACGACGGCGGCGTATGGGTCACCTCCACCTCCAAGCACCTGGTGGCCCGCCTCAACTACCCCTCCCGCGAGGTCGACGGCACGATCCGCACCTCCTCGTCCTCCTTCGACGTCACCCAGAACGCCGAGGACGTCCTGGTCCCCGACTCCGGCGACGCCTCCGTCTCCTCGGTCGATCCCGCCCAGGTCGCCTTCTCCGGACGCACCCAGCTCACCAAGGGCGTGACCATCGCCCAGGGCGGGGACCGGGTCATGGCGGTCGACAAGGTGCAGGGCACCATCCGCGCCGCCAGGACCAAGTCGGCCGGCTCGCTGGCCGCGGCCGCCCCGGTGGTCACCGGCATGCCCGACGTCGTGGCCGCCATCGGCGTGGACGGCGCCATCCACGCCGTCTCGGCCACCAGCAAGTCACTGGTCTCCCTGGAGACCGACGACAAGGGCTGGAAGGAGGCCACGAACACCTCCCTGAAGCTGACCGCCGGCACCGATCTGGCCATCACCGCCGTCGGGGACCAGCCCGTGGTCCTTGAGCGCGGTACCGGCACCCTCCACCTGCCCGAGGGCAAGTCCGTCAGCCTGGGAGCCTCCGGCCTGGCACTCCAGCAGCCCGGTCCCGAGGCCGACTCGGTCCTGGTCGCCTCCCGCAACGAGCTCATCTCCATCCCCCTGGACGGGGGCAAGGTCACCAGGACGCCGTCGGCCAAGGAGGGCCCCACCCCCGAGGGCGTGCCCGCCCAGCCGGTGCGCCTGGGCAAGTGCGTCTACGCGGCCTGGTCCGGCTCGGGCCAGTTCGTGCGCAGCTGCTCGGGACTGTTCAGCGGCGGCACCGACACCGTTCACAACGACAAGCTCGCCGCGTCCTCCGCCCCGGTCTTCCGGGTCAATCGCGACGCCATCGTGCTCAACGACCTGGACACGGGCTCGGTGTGGCTGCCCAACGAGGACCTCGTCCTCATCGAGGACTGGACGGACAAGACCGCCCAGACCGACGACAACGCCGATCAGAAGGATGACTCCGCCAACACCTCGGAGTCGCAGACGCCTCCGGAGCGCACCGAGGAGAACCACGCCCCCAAGGCGGTCGACGACAGCTTCGGCGTGCGTCCGGGCCGCTCCGCGCTCCTGCCCGTACTGGCCAATGACTCCGATCCCGACGGCGACGTCCTCACCGCCACTCCCCAGGACAACGGCGGGTCGCTGACGGCCACCAAGGCCCAGGGCGGGCTGGCCCTGCGCATGGACGTCCCGGACAACGCCTCCGGCAGCTACTCCGTGCCCTACACGGCCGACGACGGACGCGGCATGAGCGACTCCGCCGTCGCCACTGTTGACGTCCACGGCTGGGACGTCAACGACGCGCCGAAGCAGATCACCACCCCGACCCTCACGGTCGCCGAGAAGGCCTCCGGCTCCCTGGACGTGCTGGGTCACTGGCTGGACCCCGACGGGGACGACCTCTACCTGGTCTCCGCCCAGGGCGAGGGCCTGGACACCAAGGTCTCCAACGAGGGCACCGTCACAGTGCGAGAGCTGGGCGCAGGCACCGGCACCCGCGACCTGACCGTCACCGTCTCCGACGGCCAGAAGACCACCTCCGGCGTGGTCAAGGTCGACGTGCAGCCGGCCCAGTCGGCCAAGCCGATCGCCAACGCCGACCACGTGCGCGTCGTGGCGGGATCCAAGGCGGTCGTCTCACCCCTGGACAACGACACCTCCCCATCCGGGGGGACCCTGCGACTGGCCGCCGTGCAGGAGGCCCCGGCCGGGACCTCGATCACCGTCGACCAGCAGGCCGGTGTCTTCACCTTCTCCACCGACGCGAACGCCCAGGCCCAGACCTACTACCTCACCTACGACGTCATGGACGGGGCCAACACGGCGCAGGGCATCGTGCGCGTGGACGTCACCCCCAAGGCCGACGCCACCGTGCCGCCCGAGGCCGAGAACGACACCGCTCTGCTGCGCAACGGCGGCTCGACGACCATCGCCCCGCTCAACAACGACTTCGACCCCTCCGGGGGGATCCTGGTCCTGCAGTCGGTCAACGCCCCACCGGACTCCGGAGTCACCGTCACGGTCGTGGACCACTCCCTGCTTCAGATCACCGCTGCCAGCACCGTCCCGGCCAATCTGACGGTGGACTACACCGTCACCAACGGCACCTCCAGCGCCACCGGGAAGGTCGCCATCGTCCCGGTGACCCAGTCACAGCCCCAGCCGCCGGTGGTCACCAACGACACCGCCGTCGTGCGCGCCGGCGACGTCGTCACCGTGCCGGTTCTGGACAACGACTCCTCCCCCGCGGGTCTCAACCTGTCGGTGGACTCCCAGGTCAGCCTCGTCGGCGACGAGCTGGGCACAGCCTGGGTCAGTGAGAACACCGTCCGCTTCCGCGCCGGCAACCAGCCCGGACGCACCTCCTACGCCTACACGGCCAAGGACGATCAGGGGCAGAACGCCTCGGGCGTCCTCACCGTGGAGGTGCGAGCCCAGGACGCCGAGCACAACTCCGCGCCCTCACCGCGCAACCTGGAGGCCCGCACCCTGTCCGGCTCGACCACGAACATCACCGTGCCGCTTGACGGCATCGATCCCGACGGCGACTCGGTGAGTCTCGTGGGCCTCAACCAGGCCCCCTCCCTGGGCTCGGTGGAGATCAACTCCTCGTGGCTGACCTACACGCCCTCCGAGGGAGCCACCGGCACCGACACCTTCACCTACGTCGTCGAGGACCGCTTCGGCACCCAGGCCACCGGTACGGTCCGCGTGGGCGTCGCCCAGGCCTCACCGCTCAACGTGGCCCCGGTGGCCACCGATGACCTGGTCGTGGCCAAGCCCGGGCGCACCGTGGCCGTAGACGTCCTGTCCAATGACCTGGACACCGACGGCGACAGCCTGTCCCTGGAGGGCGACCCGGTCTCCAGCGACCCGTCCCTGGGCGTGTCCACCCGGGCCGGCCGCCTCGTGCTCGATCTGCCCGAGAAGGAGGGCAACCACTCGGTCACCTACACCGTCTCCGACGGTCGAGGCGGTACGGACACCGGCACCGTCACCGTCCAGGTCTCGAGCAACGCCCCCCTGGCCAACCCGGTGGGCGTGGACGACTACGTGACCGTCGACCAGGTCGACGCCAACGGTCGTGTCACCGTCCCGGTCCTGGACAACGACAAGGACACCGACGGTTCGCCGTGGGACCTCAAGCTGTCCTCCTCCGACCCCGACGTCGAGGTGGGCAAGGACTCCCTGAGCCTCACGGTGGGCGAGACCCAGCGGCTCGTGCTCTACACGATCACCGACGCCGACGGGCTGACCGGCCACGCCGTCGTCGTGGTACCGGCCCGCTCGGCCCTGCGGCCCCGCATCAATCCCTCGGCCGTGCCCGCCCGCGTGCTGGCTGGCAAGACCACGGACATCAACCTGTCCTCCTACATCCTCACCCGTGAGGGCACCAAGCCCGTCATCACGGACACCTCCTCCATCCACATGGCCAAGGGCACCAAGGACGCCAAGGTCGCCTCGGGCGGGTCGGCGCTGTCCTTCACCCCCGACTCGGGCTTCACCGGGCAGACCTCGGTGACCTTCACCGTGGCTGACGGCACCGGCTCGGACGCCCTGAGCTCGACACTCACACTGCCGATCATCGTGGCGTCCTCGACGAACAGGCCGCCGACCTTCACCCCCACCGAGGTGACGGTGGCGCCCGGTGAGGGGACCGTGACGGCCAACCTGGCGGCCATGGCCACCGACCCCGACCAGGGTGACAAGCTCTCCTTCCAGGCCGGTCCCGCCCCCGCAGGATTCGAGATCTCCCTGAGCGGCTCGACGCTGTCGGTCAAGGCCTCCGACAAGACCACCGAGGGCACCACGGGCTCCATCCCGATCACGGTCTCCGACGGCGTCAACCCGCCGGTGAGCGCCTCCCTGCCCGTCCGGGTCAGCGCCTCCAACAAGCCCCTCATGACCACGGCCCCGATCAACCTGGAGTCCCGCAACGGCGAGGCCGTCAGTGCGGACGTGTCCAAGGCGGTGAGCAACCCCTTCCCGGGCAAGCCGATCACCCTGTCGGGCACCCCGACGATCACCGCCGGCCAGGGCGCGATCAGCGTCTCCGGAACGACCGTGACGATCACACCGAACAGCGGGTTCCACGGCACCATCACCGCGCAGTACAAGGTGCTGGACTCCACTGGCTCCGAGTCCCGGGCCGTCACCGGCACCATCACCGTGCAGGTCGGTGGGGTGGCGCCCGCGGCCCCCTCCGGGGTGAGCGTGGCCCCCGTGGACGCCGACTCTGCGCGCGTGTCCTGGACCGACGGCTCCGCCAACGGCTCCCCCGTCACCGGCTACAAGGTGAGTGTCGACGGCGCCGAGCAGACCTGCTCGACCTCGAACTGCCTCATCAACGGTCTGGCGCCCGGTCAGAGCTACAGCATCCAGGTCGTGTCCACCAACAAGTACGGCGACTCCGAGGCCGCGACGGTGTCCTACCAGCACAACGCCACGGCCAAGACCCCGGCGGCGCCCACACTGGCGGCCGGCTCGGGCAGGCTCACCGTCGGCTGGACCGAGGTGGAGGATCCCTTCG